>JACZRQ010000103.1 GCA_022574655.1 Chloroflexota bacterium | reverse complement strand
CATCGGCTCCTGGAACACCATTGCGATGTCCCGTCCGCGTACGGCTCGCAGGTTCCTTTGATCCATCTCGAGGAGGTTACGGCCGTCGAAGTAGATGGAGCCGCTGAGGATCTGTCCTGGGTGTGGCAGTAGATTGAGCACGCAGAGGCCCAGAGTGGATTTTCCGGAGCCGCTCTCTCCTGTGATCGCGAGGGTGCCGCCGCGACGTAGAGAGAGCGTGACGTGATTGACGGCTCTCACGGGGCCGTCCGGGGTGACGAACTCCGCCACGAGGTCCTTTATGCTGAGAATCACGTCCAAGGTGGGTCTCCGAAGGTGCTTGGGTGATCTGCGGTACGCTGCCGGGTACCGCGATTATATCAGCGGGTCAGACCCAGGATGAAGTAGAGGTATCGGTGCAGAATCCTGCGAATCAGGGAAAGCGGTGAGTTACGGCAGGCGCGGCTCTAGTATTGTCTACGCACGCCGATGACGGTGCCCTGCACCTCGACGTTCTCGGCGTCGGTGTAGATCGGCTCCATCGTATCGTTCGCCGGTTGCAGGCGCACTCGCTCGCCCTCGAAGAAGATCCTCTTAAGCGTTGCCTCCTGCTCTCGTTTTAGCCATGCAGCCACCATCTCACCGTCGTTCGCGGATTGAGTGGCCTGTATCAGGACGAGATCGCCGTCGTTGACGAGCGCGTCGATCATCGAGTTGCCTTTGACCCGGAGGGCGTAGACGTTATCCCGATCGCCGATCATCTCTCTGGAAACGTCGACTGACTCGTCCGGGTCGTAGGTCCAACTGTCGGCTGTTGGCACCGGGATCGGCTGGCCGGCGGCGATCGTCCCAATGATAGGGATGGGTACGGACCGTTGCCGCCGCGATCCTGCGTGCGTAATCTCGATGGCCCGAGATACCTCGCGGTCCCTTCGGATGTAGGCTTTCTTCTCGAGTATACGCAGGTTGTAGTCGACTACAGATGTTGAGCTGATGGAGCATGCTTCCTGGATTTGCCGGATGCTCGGCGGGTAGTCATGCTCGTCGATGAATTCTCGGATGAAGTCGAATATCCGCTGTTGTTTTGATGACAATTCCTTCATCGGCTGCCTCCAGCTGATCGTAAAGCGAACTTTTGTTCGCCAAGGGAGAAGTCTAGTCGATCATACGTTCGATTGTCAATAGCGCGACGGCATCTGTACAATCCCATCCACATTTACTCTCTAGCGGGGAGTTGTTGGACGATTTGGGTACTGGACTGGAGGATATTAGAATGCCAAACAGCGAGGACGAGGGTGCGAAGAAGGCTCTTGTTATCTCCGCCCACCCGGACGACTCAGAGTTTGGCGTTGCCGGCACGGCGTATCTGTGGGTCCGGGAGGGCTGGGAGTTTCACTACCTGATCTGCACCGACGGGTCCAAGGGCACGGAGGATCCAGAGATGACGCCTGCCAAGCTTGTGCCGCTGCGGCAGCAGGAGCAGAGGGAGGCGGTGGCCGTCGTTGGCGGTAAGGATGTGCAGTTCCTCGACTACGTTGATGGGGAAATCCGCTATGCACCCGACTTCATGCGGGAAGTCGTCCGTGCGATCAGGACGATCAAGCCGTTCGCGGTCTTCAGCCACGATCCGAACCAGATCGTGCGGAATACCTTCATCAACCACCCCGATCACAGATGCGTAGGCGAGGTAGCCCTGGACGCTGTTTATCCGATGGCTCGCAACGGTCCCAGCTTCCCGGAGTTACGAGATGAAGGGCTCGAACCGTTCAGTGTGAGCGAAATCTATCTGTGGACCGCATCGGATGTGAACTGCGAAATAGACATCACAGACTCGATGTCGAAGAAGCTGGAAGCGCTGAGTAAGCACAAGAGTCAGATATCTGATTTCGACGGCATGGTGGAACGGGTCAAGAATTTCTGGCAGAACGATGAAGGGCGCTACGTCGAGCGGTTCCGCAAGATACAGCTCTCCTTCTAATGCCGAGATTCGTTCGCTTTCGTCAAGGCGGCTCGGAATCGTACGGAGTCCTGGATGGCGACTCGCTGCGCGCTCTCAGGGGCGACCTTTTCGGCGACAACGACCTCACTGGGCCGGACATCGCCGTCTCAGATGTGACGATCTTGCCGCCCGTCCGTCCGTGGAAGATACTTGCCGCTGCGGTCAACTACCAGTCTCATGTGCCAAGCGGAAAGACCGTGTTGAAGGACGATGCCCCACCGGCGATACCGCAGCTCTTCCTCAAGCCCACCTCGTCGATTATCGGTACGGAAGACACGATTGTCCTTCCGGAAGGCGCTCCTCGGGTCGATGCGGAGGGAGAGCTGGTTGCCGTCATCGGGCGAAACTGCTCCTCGGTCTCGCCGGAGGAGGCGCTGGACTACGTGTTTGGCTATACGTGCGGGAACGACGTCAGCGGCCGTCACTGGCAGCGGGATGATCTGCAGTGGTGGCGGGCGAAGGGCTGCGATACGTTTTCACCGATCGGACCGGCGATAGCGAGCGGTCTCGATCCGGACGACCTTGAGCTGATCACAAGGCTCAACGGTGTCGAGGTCCAGTCATCGAGCACCTCCGAGATGGTTCACAGCACGGCGAAGCTGATCAGCTTCGCGTCTCGGGCGATGACTCTCGAACCTGGCGATCTGGTGTTCACTGGCACGCCCGGTGAGCCGCCGAGGCTCAACGATGGCGACGTCGTAGAAGTCGAAATCGCTGGTATCGGCGTTCTACGGAACTCCGTCAAGCGCGCGGCGGGCTAACGCTCTTTCGTTGGTACCGCGTAGCGCTGCAACATTTGCTGCGCAGCTACGGTCACACCACAGTCGGCGGCATCGCAGTATGTGGTGTAGATCGCTCGGTCAATAAGCTGGAGACCACCCTGGTTGAGTTTGTTCGACTGCTCCTTCCGAAGTCTGAGTAGACGACGAAGGCGGGTCAGGAAGTGTTGCTGCATTGGTGAGAAGTTAGTGCTGGTCTTCTGATTTGAAGATGACATCTCCGACCCTCCCTCAGTCTCCGGCATCTGTGTACTACCTCCGGCAAGGTATGCAAGCGATGGGATTCAAGCGTAGGTGAGGGCTCCATCCTCTACAAGGTGACGAAGCTGTGCGGGCGGTTAATATTCCGTAAAGACCGGGATGGCGCGGTATCGGCGGACAAGAGAGAAGGGCGTCATAGACACGACGCCCTTCGAGAGTTTGTTCGTTACGGTTCTGAGTCTAGAGACGCAGCTTGCCGTGCGACGGCTGACGCCGACGCTGGCGGTGTTCCCCGGTCCCTTCGTTCTCCAGCTCAAGTGCGGCAGTTGCACCGAACTCGTAAACGAAGCCGCAGGACAGGCAGGTACTGTAGGAGCCGTACCAATCCTCTTCAAATAGCATTGATCCCTGACAGCGCGGACAAGCGCGTGGAGGAGCTGTCTGCATTGCTCCACCTCCCTCTACAATTAAAAAAGGCCTTTACCAGCACTGGCTGGCTCGGCCCTTCCTATCGCCTCCGAGGTTAGCTGACGGGTTCGGATCGAAAGGGCTGACCCTACTCCGGTTTGTTTACCGGAGATTCACCCCAAACTGTTTCCCCCGGTCCTTCAGATGAAGGATTCGGCGTGTCACTTTGTGACAACTGTAACTATCGTATGTCCAGCCAATGAAGCTGTCAACCCATTTCGACCACCCATTTTTTCTCAACTCCACCGTTGTCTGGGAGGTCCCAGGAGGCGAGATGTCATTCCTATCTGACCAGCGTCGGATCGCTTTCCCTTGACATTGCATATAGCCGGTGCTACTTTTCTAGCCACCACTCGCCCCTGAAACGTGGTCATTTCTCGCCAATGAAAGACTTTGTTCGAATCAGCGTTAGCGCCGCTGGTCGCCCCTGTTAGCGATGCAGCAGTACATTCTTCGTCGCTCCATCCTTAACATTTTCGTCCTTATCCTCGTTGCGACGATGGTGTTCGGCGCCCTTAGAATCGACTCCGGTTCAGTCGTAACGCAGCGAGCTGCGGGCTGCTTTACTCAGGGCGACCCGGAGGGGATAAAGCGATGCAAGGAGATCGCCAGGCTGGAGCTGGGTCTTGATGGGAGCATCGCCGAGCAGTACTGGGATTTCATGTGGGACCTGTCGCCGCTGGACCTGAGGGGCTGGTCTGTATCGGTGGGTTGGCCTGATCTAGGCCTCTCGTTCAGGGAAAAAGAGCCGGTGATCGATGAGATCGCGGCTCGTCTTCCGGCATCAGCTGAACTCGGCTTTTTGCAGATTATGGTTGCTCTCCTTGTAGCGATCCCGATCGGAATAATTTCGGCGATTCGTCAGGATAGCTGGGTGGATTACTTCCTCAGGTTCTTCTCCATCGCCTGGCTGGGCATACCGGTGTTCGTGATTGCCGTTTTTTGGGTCATCGCGGTAGGTAGATGGTTTGAAGATGTGGCGTTCTTAGGTGCGATACCGTTAGTACCGGGCACCCTGATAGCAGATTGGGGGAGCCCGGTCGGCGCCGAATATAAAGACATTTGGGAGGATCCCATCGCAAACCTGCAGGCGATGGCTGCGCCGGCGCTGCTCGGTGGCCTGGCGACGGGCGCGATCATCATGAGGTTCCTGCGGTCGCAGATGCTTGAGGTGCTGAGACAGGACTACGTGCGCACCGCCTGGTCCAAGGGGCTGAAGGAGCGCGTGGTGGTGGTCAGGCACGCTCTCAAGAACGCGTTGATTCCCGTCCTCACGCTGGTTGGGATCCTTCTGGGCTCGGTGATCGCCGGCAATGTCATTCTCGAGAACATCTTTCGCATTAACGGCGTCGGGTTCTTTGTTACGAGCGCCGTGGCGCAGGCGCCGGACTTCCCCGTTGTCCAGGGGATCGTCATCATCGTTGCCGGCGGGCTTGTGTTCGTAAACCTCGCCGTGGACATCATATATGGCTGGTTGGACCCCAGGATCAGGTATGGCTAGGGGTATTTGAATGGCGGTTGAGGGACAAGGCACACCGGCAGGGGGAGAGGCTGCGTCTGAATTTGTGCTTCCGAAGCAGACGACTATGTTGCAGCACGTCTGGAGGTTCATTATCAGGAAGCCCCTCGGCGCTTTCGGTGTCTTCCTTGTGATGTTCCTGGTGGCGATGACTCTCGGCACGCCCCAGCTCACCGATTGGGATGTGCCGAACCTCCCCGACCGTCCGCTCGGATTCCAGCTTGGTGACCCCTGGATGTCCCGCTACGGTGTCGAGGAGAAGTTCACCAATGCCGAGAGCCGACTAATTCAGCAGGAGTCGCCGAGCGGCGCTCATTGGCTTGGCACCGACAAGAACGGCCGCGACACCTGGGCGCGGATCGTTTTCGGAGCGCGGCGGTCGATGTTCGTCGGCCTCTGGGCGCTGATGTTCGCCACGTTGATTGGCGCGGGGATCGGCGTCGTGACTGGCTACTTCAGGGGGTGGCTGGACACGGGCGTACAGCGGATCATGGATGCTCTGCAGTCCTTCCCGCCGTTGATCGCCATCATCCTGATAGTGACCATCAACCCGTTATCGGGCCAACCGAACCTGATCGTGATAGCCGCGGCATTGGGCATCGTTGGCGTGCCCTCGGTCCAGCGCATTACGAGGGGCGTCGTGCTTTCGACCCGGGAGCAGCAGTATGTTGAAGCGGCGCGAGTGATTGGCGCCACGGACATTAGAACGATGTGGTACTACATCTTGCCCAACATCTTCGCCTCCATAATTATCGTATTCTCAACGGGACTTGGTGTCGCGATTCTCGCGGAGGCGGCGTTGAGCTTCATCGTGCCGGACAAGGTGCCGCAAGGAGCGTCCTGGGGCTTAATGCTTGCCGAGGCACAGTCGTTCTTGGTTGAGAAGCCGTGGATGGGCATATCTTCCGCCGGCGCGATCGCCGTTGCCGTTCTTGGGTTCAACCTAGCGGGCGACGCTCTGAGAGACGTTCTCGACCCGAGGCTACGTATCTGATAACGTGCCGAACAGCTTCCACCGCCGCAAGCTGGCGCCCGAAAGGAAACCACAATGGAAGAATCGAAATACTGGAACCGCTTTTGGACTAAGAAGGTCAACCGGCGCCGTCTCATCGCCGGCACGGCCCTGACTGGCTCCGGCCTTGCTGCTGCCGCCGTCGTTGGTTGTGGTGGCGCGGATTCGGGACCCAGCACGAACGGTAATGGTGCAACTGGCGGGCCCGCTAGCTCGGGCGACGGCTTCAACGATATATCCGAAATCCCCTCGGTAGACCCGGTTGACGCTCGCCGATATCTCGAGCTGGACGCCTCGGGCCAGTACCTATCGAGGCCGACGGCGGCCCCGCCGGAGGGCTCGACCGGCGGGACGCTTACCTACATCGGCTTCGACGCCGTCGTTCTGGACCGCTACGACCCCCACCAGACGCAGTTCGGGCCGATGTACTCGAACCTCTCGGCGGTCTTCAGCAAGCTCTACATGTACTCGAGCCACATCAACCCGAGCTGGGAAAACATCGTGCCTGACCTGGCGGAGAGCGCGCCCGAGATGATCGGCGATCCTGATGCCCCCGATGTATACGTGGTCAGGCTCCGGCGCGGTGTCAAGTTTCACGACACCGACTCGTCACGCAAGCACTTCCCGGACCTCGCAGGGCGGGAGCTAACTGCGGACGATGTCATCTTTAGCTACGAGCGCCAGACGAACGCTGACAGCGCGCAAGCCTCGTACTACTTTCGGTCGAGCCAGTACAACACCATCGAGAAGATGGAGAAGATCGACGACTACACGATCCGCTTTACGACAAAGGGTCCTGTGGCGCCGTTTTATCACTTCATGGCAGACACCAACGCTCATATCGTTCCGCCTGAACTGATCGATATGGATCCGGCGCCGAACCCGGATTCGAAACCCTGGGACTCACTCGACGCCTTCGGCGGCCGAGGCGCGTCACCTGCCGAGCGGATGATTGGCACGGGGCCGTTCGTCTGGAGCAACCTCGTGTTCGGCATCGAGTTTGAGGCGAAGCGGAACGAAAATTGGTTCGGCTGGGACGACCCTGACCTTGGTCGGCCGTGGATCGACGGCTACCGGGCTACGGGCCAAGGTCTCAACGACGCGACGATCGAGAACCTCTTCCGCCGTAAGGAGATCGACGTCGCCGGCTTCATCGACAACCCGGACTGGGTAGTCAAGATCAAGAACGAAGAGCCGGAGTTGGAGTTCCACCGCTCTATCGTGTCCGGCTGGGTGGGCACCCGTTTCAAGACGTTCTGTAAGCCGTTCGATGACCCGCGAGTCCGCCGAGCGCTCGACCTTGCGATCGACCGCCAGGAAGTCGTCGACGTCATCGGCAGCGGCGCCTGGGTGACGGTTGGCCCGGTCGGGAAGGCAGTCAGCCTGTGGGCGCTTCCTGACGAGGAGTTGGACCAGGCGCCGGGTTATCGGACCGGGGCCGGGCGAGAGGAGGATATCGCGGAGGCAAAGGCTCTATTTGAGGCTGCCGGAAAGCCGGAACTTCCGCTCATCTGGTTCGCGGACATACCGGGCTATATCCCGCGCTTCGTCCCGACGTATCTCGAGACGATCACAAGGGTTCTGGGCATCGAGCAGGAGATCAAGACGCAGACTGTGCCTTACTCGCGAATCGCCGAAGGCTTTGTTAAGGACGACTGCGACCAGGGAGCGATGACGTGGGGCTTCGACAACGGTTGGATCGACCTCGATGACTGGGTCTTCCCGTACTTCAAGACCGGCGGGCCCAAGAACTCGTTCCGGGTCTCGGACCCCGCACTCGACCTTCTCCTCGACGCTCAGCGAGCTGAGTTCAACTTCGAGCGGCGGCTGGACCTTGGCTACCAGATCCAGCGGCACCTGCTGGGGATCACGGATCCTGAGGCGCCGGCGGCGCACGTTCGCCCGACCTACGCGGCGCCGGGCGGAGGCACGATCTCGTGGCCGTACTTCAAGAACCGCTCGAGCTTCCCGTGGTTCGGGAACAGCCACTGGAACGCCAATATCTGGATGGACAAGAACGACCCGAGCTACGAGGGCCGAGCTTAGTCAGGTTCCGCACCTGTAAACGCAAAGCGCCTGCCGTGAGGCAGGCGCTTTTCATTATCTCGAAACTCGTGCGCCGGCGGCGATCAGAACACGGCGGTTGTGCTGCCGCCGTCAACCTGGATCGTCGTGCCTGTAATGTAGCGCGCCTGCGTAGAGGCGAGGAAGACGACGAGGTTCGCGACGTCTTCCGGCTGGCCGAGGAAGCCCATCGGGATACGTGTCTCTTCGGCTGAGACGGACTTTTCGAGAGTGATCCCGAGTTCTTTCGACCGCTGTTCGATGAGCGAAATCAGGCGCTCGGTGGCGATGTTGCCGGGGCAGACGTTGTTCACAGTGATGCCCTCAGCGGCTAGCTCGCGCGAGAGCGTCTTCGCGAGTCCGACTACGCCCAAGCGCGCGGAGTTGGACAGCATCAGGCCGTCGATAGGTTGCTTCACCGCCACCGACGTGACGTTGATGATGCGGCCGGAGCCGGACCGCTTCAAGTGTGGCAGGGCCTCTCGGGTGGTGCGGACGACAGACATGAGGTTCTGGGCGAGGGCGTGTTCCCAGTAGTCGTCGCTGAGGGATTCGAACGTGCCCATGGGCGGGCCGCCGGCGTTGTTGACGACGATGTCGAGCTTGCCGAAGGTGGTGACGGCGTCCTGGACGAAGCGGCGGATGTCGTCGTTGGAGGCCATGTCGCACTTGACGGCGAGCACCTCCGCGTCCGTCTCCTGGCGGATGTCCTGCGCCGCCGCGTCGAGGGCGTCGGGCGTGCGGGCGCAGATGGCGACGCTGCAGCCTTCGCGGGCGAGGGCCATGGCGACGGCGCGGCCGATGCCGCGGCTGGCACCGCCGACGAGGGCTGCTTTGCCGGTCAGTCCGAGGTCCATGGGGCAAGTCTAGCGTAGGGGGAGCGACACGGGACAGGCCCCGATAGGATCGGGGCAGGCGGCACGGACAC
>JACZRQ010000016.1 GCA_022574655.1 Chloroflexota bacterium | reverse complement strand
AGAGGAATCTATGCTTATCGACGTTCTCGTTGAGTTCTCGGGCCTCGCTCGCTCGAGACGATTCTATGGCTGGGTGCTATCTAAGTTGTTAGAGGTCCGGACTTTTAATCCGGGAGTCGTGGGTTCGAATCCCACCGGGCCTACCATTTCCCACTGTTACCTAGTGTCTCGCCTCCGAATCTGGCGATCTCGACCATGCCGTTCGGTCAATGCGGACTAGGGGATTCATTTCGCGACTAGGGGACTGGACGATTTCGACACATCCGACAGCTCGGCCTTAGATAGAAAGCGGGCACCGTTTTGGTGCCAGCTGACTCCCGGAATAACAGTCCGGTGTACTGATGTCGCGCAGAGCCTCTGCTCGAAGGAGAGGGTCGCCGGTTCGATGCCCGTCTCTCGCTCCAGGTACGATTTCTGCCTGAAAGACGACTAAATCAATGTTCTGGAGCTACCTTGACCGCAACTCTTCGTTCAGCGACCGTTCTAACCGCGCTATAATCCCCTCACATCGAGGGCTGTCGCACGGTCGATTGCGGCCCTTTCGTGAAGGAGGATCCGGCTCATGATTCGCGTCGCCCTGTTGACTGCCGCAGCTCTCGTGGCGCTGATTGCCTGCGGGAGCAGTGGTGACGAGGAGACGCCGACGCCCGGCCAAGAGACGCCGAGGCCGGAGGAGCGTACGCCTACGCTTGGCTCCGAACGCCTCGACGTGCCCGCCGTCGACTGCCGCCCCCTGCTCACCAACGACGAGATCGAGGAAGCCCTCGGGATCCCGGACCGGCCGGTCGGCGAGCGTAACTCGATCCGTTTCGAACAAGGCGAGGCCTGCACCGAGCAACTCGATGTCGACGAGCGCGTGTTCGTGCGGATCGAGCCGGGGATGCCGGCAGACTTCGAACCAGGCGCCGAGCTGGTGGGCGTTCCGGGCGAGCCGGTGAGCGCTGTTGGCGACGACGCTCAGTGGTTTGGCGGCGCCAGCGCTGAGGGCGGCGGCGCCGTTGGAATCCTGAGCGTCAGTCAGAGCACGTCGCTGGGTGAACTTCACTTCCGGATCGCACTGGGACGGCCCGATCTCAACGGCGACCAACAGCTCGACATAGCCAAGAACCTGGCGCTGGGCGCGCTGACTCGATTTCCCGGCGTGGTTACAACCTTCGAACGACAGCAGGTCGACCGCTCCAACGTGAGTTTCGTCGACAACCTGCTGGTGAAGGAGGAGGCGGGGGAATGGACCCGCGGTGAAGGTGTGGTGGCGACGCTCAAGCTCTTCGCCGGCGAACTAGGTACTGCCAGTGTCCTGCGGCATGACGAGCTAATCAACTATGAGGGCACCGGCATCTTCGCCATGGCCAACGGGTACTTGGAGAACGGGCCCGACGCCGAGGCGAAGACAGAGATCGCCCGCCTTCTCGGTCTGCTGGTGTTCTCCAACGAGCAACTGGAGGGGATGGCGGGCATCGGTCAGCCCACCGCTGCGCGCCCAGGCCAGCTCATCCTGGGCCCCGCCCGGGGACCAGTGGAGGACTGCGCGGTGTTCTTCAGCGGCTGGCAGATCCCTGTGGGCGTGGGTAAATGCCTGGAAGCGGAAACCTGCTCCAACCTGTATCTAGACGAGTTCTATCCGCAGGACTACCGCGTCTTCGTTCCCGCCCCGCCGTTTCCTGCGGCGGGCTGGACCGAAAACCACCAGCAGTTGGCCTGTAGTGCGATGGCAGCCTCGGTGGCGACCTACGACAGGTTCGGGCAGATGCCGCGTGCCAATATCGTCTTCTCCGTCAAGCAGAACCCGGTCGCGTGGGCGGTGGCGGCTCCCCGCTTCGGCCCCGGCATCGACGCCCCCGAGCGTTCCTGCGGCATTGCCCTCTTCCCCGCGATGCAGGGCCTGGGGGACGCTGACTTCAAGCAAATCGTCGCCCATGAACTTTCCCACTGCTTCCAGGGGGAGAACTTCAAAGATCAAGTCCGGCCGGACACTGCCGTCACCGCCTGGCGGGAGGAGGGGTTGGCGGAGTACATGAGCAACATCGTCTATCCCGAGAACGACCTGGAGTCGAGGGATAGTTTGGCGCCGTTCGCCGCCCAAGAGTTGGCCACGACCGTGGTCAAGCGCAGCCTTGAGAACTTCATCTTCTTCCAATTTCTGTATTGGAAGATCGGTAACGAAGGCATCTTCAACCTCGTCCG
This sequence comes from Chloroflexota bacterium, assembly GCA_022574655.1. Classification (GTDB taxonomy): domain Bacteria; phylum Chloroflexota; class Dehalococcoidia; order SM23-28-2; family RBG-16-64-32; genus JACZRQ01. The sequence goes on along the minus strand of JACZRQ010000016.1, from coordinate 34,822 downwards.
GAATCTGCCCGATTCCGGCGGAGAGTCCCGCCAGTTGGAAAAGCTGGCGGCGGACCCCGGCGCCGAGCTGTACCACGAGTTTGTGCAGGACGTTACCGATGAGAACGTCCTTGACACCGGAACCGGCCCGATGCACTACGAGGTGAGGGCCGATACAGTCCCGATCAGCGGGCCGATCATCCTGCTAGAGGACCCGCAGCAGTTTGGCGTCGTGCGTCTGCACTTGGTCGTTGATCCCGGCAAATACGCATGCCTCGAATACGAGCAATCCGGCGACCTTCGTGCGTCGTGGCGGATGGGCGAGCCCGGAGTGTCGGGCGGTTCATGGTCGGACGATCTGCCAGAGTCGCTGCAGGACGAGGCCGTCTTCGTGGTGACGACGACTGAGGAGAAAACCACGTTCACGATCGAAGTGACCGACGTCGACGACGACGACCCCGAGTGCGAAGAAGAAGAAGAAGAGGAAGACCCCGACGATTGCGAGATCGATATCTGCCCTCCGTCCGAGTACTACTATAGGTTGTTCGGAGTTGACAAGGAGTGACGTATCGGCTGACGCTTGACAGCCGACTGATCCTGCGGCACCTGGTCGATTCGCGCCGTCGCTCCCCGTCCTGCCCGTGACCCAGGCGCCGAACTGTCTCGAGATCGGTTCTAATGTTCTAGTCGGTGCCTAACGCCTGGTTACTCACGTGTGTGCGGAATCGAGAAACGACTGAGGGCGCGAGTCGCCTAGTTGTTGAGCATCTGCTTCCAAGCAGAGGATGGAGTCTCATTGCAGTTGCCCGCAAGTCAGGATAAAATCCCCTCGTCAGCACGTATCGGGTACGCGACGAGAGGATTCGGCGCGAGGCAGCCCCTCTGAGATGCGCTCTCCATATCTGGCAAGGGCCCAATAACTCGCCCGGTGACTAGCGGACTTTTAATCCGGGAGTCGTGGGTTCGAATCCCACCGGGCCTACCACGGGGATAGCTGTCGAAGCTCGAGAGCTGAGTGGAACAGCTAGGAGATCATTCAAAATCGAGAATACAATCCCGGTGTACGCGTTTGGCGGATGTCTCGGCGCGACGCCTCATTGACCCTGCGATACACTGAGCATCGCAGACATCTGGGAAGAGCGAGGCAAGGGTCGAAGCAGTAGCCGTAGGAGAAAGGGGCACGTGATGCCGAAAAAGAGAGTGGCAGACGAAAAGAAGATCAAGGGAATTTTGGAACAGAGAGGATACAAGGGCGGCAAGCCACCGCGGGGATACGAAGTGCATCATACTAAGCCCCTTGCGGCGGGAGGAAAAGACACGCCGGAAAACATCCGTGTCATCAAGACGAGCACACACCGCCAGATTCATAAGAACCGGCGGGCGCGGGGCGACGAGTAGGTGGCTCACAGCTGAACTGACCAGCTACGTCGAAGGCAGCTGGTCAGGTTATGGCTGCGTAACGGCTCGACCGCACGGGCCGCGACCCGGTAGGTGAGGCCCAGGCCTGTGGTCATCCTTCGTGACACGTCGACTCCTGCGATGCGGTCGGGCGACACATAATCGTGAAGCCCGGGGTTCGAATCCCGCGCGGGGTCGATGCGCAGCCGGGAGCGATTCGATCACAGGTCTGCGAGATTCTACGTGCGCTACAGGCGCTGGAGCTAGGCGGATGGAGAGGGGAGGGATCCGCAGAGTTCTGCAACATTGTAAGCCCTCGGTGGACAACATATACTAGAATCAAAACACAGCTATCGGACGAAAGGACGGCATGTCTTCATGACGGAAGAGCGACGAAACATCTTGACGTTTGCTAAGAACCTCGTGGTCGACGCGGTGAAGGGCGTGGGCGATGTCCTGCAGGCCGCGGTCGACGCCGTGAGCGGTACGCTCGTCGGCGCGCTTAAGGGTGTCGGCGCAATCACGCAGGAGGCAACCAACGTTATCTTTGACACCGTCCGAGGAGTGATCCAGGGCGTGGCGGATACTGGCCAGGATCTCACCAAGGCCGCCAAGGGGATCATGATCGGCCTCGTGCGCGCCACCGGCGAGACGGGTACGGAAACGATGGGCGCTATCGAGACAACGGCCAGCGCTGTTGTCAAGAGCACGTCAGAGGTCGGTGGAGACATCGTGGACGCCGCCAAGGGCACCGTCGAAGGCGCGATCGAAGGGGCCAAGGAGCTGGGACTGAGCGTGGAAGACGCCGCGTCGGCCGCCGCAACCGGCGCTGTGAAGGCGGCTGGCGACATCAGCGCCTCGGCCGGGGCGCGCGTTCGTGATGGCCTGAGTAGCACGATCTCAGGTGTAAAGGTCGTTGTAAAAGCACCGTTCAATAACGAGGACGATAAGGAAGAGAAGTAACTCGCAAGGGTGCAATAGACAGAGCGCTGTTCCTCGTTCGTCTGGACACGGGACTCAGGGCCAGCGAACTGGCCGGCCTTCAGTTCGACGATGTCGACTTCGGCGGTCACTGCATGCTTGTCCAGCGCGGCAAAGGGAACAAGCAGCGGGTGCTTCCGGGCACAGGTGGCGCACCTTCCGATGGTAGTTCAAGCTCGCTGCTCTGGATCGTAGTGATCGTCGCCGCGTTCGTGCTGGTGCTCTCTGGCGGCGCGATTCGGCTGGCTCGCCTGCGACAGCGCTCGCGTTGACCGCATAGTCGATCATCTCGTAGATCAGCGCGTCAGGCTCGAAACGAGAATCCTGGCATAGCAGTTGTGCTCCTCTCGGCGTGACGTTTAATCCGGGAGTCGTGGGTTCGAATCCCACCGGGACTACCAAAATCTCCTTACTGGCGGCGCGTCAGAAGTTGCCTAAACTTGGGCGGCGCACCTTTACGTCCGGGTCAGAGTGACAGCAACGTTGACAGCAACCCGCTGTGCGTTACAGTCGGGACTGTAGACTACGGTTGTGAAAGATTACCTGTTCATCGATCCGATTCGTGGACCGATCAAGCCGATTAAGCTAGGAGTAAGATTGATTGTGGGCAGGCGTGTGTCCAATCCATGAAGCTATGACTGAAAAAGCGAGCAAACGACCTTATCAGGAGGTGAGAACCTCCAAGCCGGGCGACCGGGTTATACGCGTGCTGACCCGCAATCGGCGCCTTCCCGATATCAAGCGACAAGCCAGCGGATCTGTCGTAGCCGCCGTCGAACTCTTCGCCGACATCTTCACCCAGACCGCCATTCTGCCGGTTATCGGGCTTCTCACTCTGCTGGTGTTTCTCGTGCCCGTCCCCATGTTCCTGATCGAGCGTTCGGCCGCTGACGCCGAGCTGACCTCCTACTGGATCGGACTCTGGTGGGCGGTGTCCGCCTTCTCAACGGTCGGCCATAGCGAGGTCGGGCTGGTCACGGCCCCCGGCAGGGTGGTCGGTTCCATTTACACCGTGGTCAGCGTCGCCCTCTTCTTCGGCAGCGTCATCGCCGCGTTCAGCTCGTATTTCCTGCTCACCTGGCGCCGGCCCAAACGCCAGATCATCGACACCGTCACCTACTATCTGCAGCGGATAGACCAGCTGACCACTGAAGAGATCGAAGAGCTCGAGGATATAACGGCTGGGGTGTTGCGCACCGCCAAGGAGCGCGCCGAGGCAGAGGAGAGACGCCGCCCAGCCGACGACGAGTCGCTCGGAGATGAGCCGCGAGGCTGATCGGCGCGCCGGCGCCTGGGCGGCGTGCAGCACCAATTCCCTGATTCCGGCTTGAGTGGTGGGTCGGGTCAGACACCACATAGTCTGAGTCATCAAGGGCGCGAACCTCCCAGGGCCGGAATCCTCGGGCGATCGAACCCTTCCTAATCTCTATTTAATGTGAGGGGGCTACGATAGCAGAAATTATTGGACATATCGTTGGCCAGAGAGGGAAGGTTGCTATGCAGGCGCACGGGCGAGTAAAGGTGAATGTTTTCATCGCGGTCCTTGTGTTGGGGCTGCTAGCGTTGGGAGCAGTCGCCTGTGGGTCGTCAGAGAGCGATGACGATCAGGGGCCGACTCCGCGCGCTTTTGACGTACCGCCGTCATCGTCGCCGGCTGCGGATGCAGGAATCAGCGACAACGATGAGGTGTCTTCCGGCTTTCAGCGTGGCAGCCCGTTCGTCCCTCTAGACGCCCCGGAGTTCATCACTCCTGCCGAGGCGACGTTCCTTGAGGCCGACGATCTAGTCCTGGGTGTGACGATTGATGGCGATAGCCGCGCCTACCCTCTCCGGATGATGACGTTTCACCATATCGTGAACGACTCATTCGACGGGAGGCCCATCCTCGTCACCTTCTGAATACGCTGCAGCTCGGGGGTCGGGTTCGACCCCGTGATTGAAGGGCAAACTTATACCTTCGATGTTTTCGGCCTACAGCAAGGCGTCCTGGTAATGATCGACCGAGAGACGGGGAGTGTGTGGTCCCATCTTGACGGAGAAGCGATAGACGGCCCGCTGACCGGCGCCGAGATGGAGTTTATTCCCATCCTGCTCAGCACCTGGGGGGATTGGCGCGACCTCCATCCAGGCACAGTGGTGCTCTCCGACGACACGCCCTTCCGCTCACGCTATCGTGACGTGGAGGTCGGGATGCCAAACCCCCGAGGTGGGGAAGACTTGCTGTACGGAGACGATCGGCTGAAGGCGGAGGAGTTGGTGCTGGGCGTTATCAGCGAAGAGAGCTACGCGGCCTATCCGTTGTTCGAACTGAGCGGGACGGACGGCATCGTCAATGACACCATCGATCAGTTGCCTATCGTCATCTTCTACGATGCCGAGAGCAACAGCGCTACCGCCTTCTCCCGTGTGATTGATGGACGGGAGGCGCAGTTCGAGCTTGTTGGCAGCGACCCCTTCCGCGCCCGCGACAACGTAACCAACACGACGTGGAACATCACGGGAGCCGGGGTGGCAGGCGCGGCAGAGGGAGACGCGCTCGACTTCGTTGTTGCGTACGTCAGCGAATGGTACGGCTGGTCCGCTTATCATCCGGATACGACACTGTTCGTGTTACCGGAGTAGAACCACGCCGGCGGGATCCGGCTAACGTATCGCTCGACGCCAGCGGGTGATCCGAGGTACATAGGCGAGCCTGTGGCCGAAGGTGGGCTGGCTGTGGAGTGTGGTGAGTCCCTCGATGGCTCGGGCGAAGACCGTCTTAGTGGCGAGGTGAGTTGACAAGGGTGCGCTGGCGTTCGATCATTTGAGCGCCTGATCGTACGATACAGGTTAGGAGGGCGTATGACTGCGGATGAGTTCGTCTCAAGGCTTCGGTACGTTGGCCTGGTGGCCCTGACCGCGATCGCGGTCTCGCTGGCTCTGTGGTCGCAGGGTGAGCGGGTGAGCGCGACCAGCTTCGCGCCTACGTACCAGGTGACGATGGCAGATGCGACGCCCGGCGCAAGCTCCGCGATCTCGTTCGAGTTCAATGTGGCTGCTCCGGACGCGAACTTCCAGTCGCTGGTGACGTTCGTGCCAGGGTCGTTCAGCTTCGCCGGCGATGACGCCGTGCCGGACGGCGCGCTCACCGGAACGATCGAAGCGGATGCGACGCTCGGCCTGATTAACGGAGCATGTAACAGCGTGCTGACGGTGCCGTTCGAGTTAATGGATGCGACCACGGACATAACGAGCACGATTCCGCTCTACTCAGGGCTGGTGGACTTCGACGGCGACGGGCTAGTTGAGAACGTGACGAGATATCCCAGCTTTTTGACGCTTATCGCTCCAGATCTGCAGCCGATCCAACGCCTTTACGGACAATCGCTGGTCGCCGGGCTTTGGGCGCCGGTGAACTTCGTGGTGTTCGAGCCGGGCGCCCGGATTCCGCTCTTCCCAGAGTTCGATGAGTCTCTGGGATACCCGATCTTGATCACCTTGCTGGACCCGACGGCACCGATCGAGAATAGCTCAATCTCCGACTTCTGCAGCCCCATCTTGACGACGACTGAGCTGTTTGGGCTCAGCGAGGACAACCCGTCCACCGCCGAGAACGAAGGCGGGAGTGTGCTGCTCACTAACCCGGACGAATCGGGACACTACGCCTGGACGATCTTCGCACGCGGCCAATGGGATGCAGATGATGATGGGATCGAGAACCAGCTTGACTCGTGTCCCTACGACGCCGATCCGAATTGGGATCCGCGCGCGAACACAAGTCCGGGAGACGCGGATAGTGATGGGCTGCCGGGGAGCTGCGACCCTAACGACAGTTCGACGAACTTCGACCAGGACGGAGACGGCTGGCTGAACCGCCTGGACCTCTGCCCGACGCTAGTCAACTCGAGTAGCTTCTTCATGTTCGACGCCGACAACGATGGAGTGGGCGACGAATGCGACCGCGCCCCGAACGATGCGTCTGACGGTGGATTGAGCCACCGGCACCAGGTCTGCGTGACGTCGTTTGTGACGATCGGTTCGCCGGTTGGCGGTCAGCCGGACGATCCGGCGTGCCCGGAGGGACCGGACTTGTCGCTACCGCCGCGCTTCTCGGCGTTCGCCGACACGCCGTTCGCAGCCGTCGGCGACGAGGTGACCGTGACCGCTCGGGTGGAAGACCGTCTAACGAGCCAGGGCCTTGAGGGGGTTGACGTTGGGTTCGAAGTGACGGGCGCCAATCCGGGAGTGGGCGTGTGTGTGACGGATCTCTTCGGCGCCTGCGCCTTCAGCTACACCGGACTGAACCCGGGAATCGACACGATCGACGTGTCGGCGTCGGTTGACGGTGTGGAGCTGTCCGAGAGCGTTGGAGTGGAGTGGGTCGTGCCGCCGCCGAACGACGACTTTGCAGATGCGACCCTGATCCCGGGACTCCCGTACGAGCACGAGCAGGTGATCGTTGGCGCGGGACCGCAGGAGGGCGAGCCGTCTGCCTGCCCTTCAGCCCAGCAGACCGTCTGGTTCAACTTCACCCCGGACGTGGATACGTTCGTCCAGAGCCGGCTGACGGGCTCGGGTACCGCGGCAATCTACCGCGGCGATGATTTGGACGAGCTTGAGCTGATCGAGTGCCAGGGTGGTCAAGTGATCAGCTCGACCGGTACTACAGCAGTGGGATCTGCTAACGGACTCGGACCGCCGGTGTTGGTCGCCTACGCGCTGCTGGAAGCCGGCGTGACGTATCACTTCCAGGTGACGGTGACCGGGTCCGGATTCGTTGGGAACGTGACGTTCGAGCTGGTGGAAGGTACCCTTGGCGATGCGTCTTGCGACGGCACCATCGCAGCGACTGATGCTCTGCTGGTACTGACTCAGGTCGCGTTCGGTGGGGCGTTCGGCTGCATCGCAGGTGGCGATATGAACTGCGACGGCGCCTGGAGCGCCACCGACGCGCTGGAGATACTGAGACGGGTCGCGGGTCTATCGTCGAAGACGGGCTGCGTCTAGACGGGCCAGGATTCGTTGGTCCAGGCCATTTGCCAGAAGAGCCACTCGTAGCGGCTGCAGGTGATGAATGCGTGTTCCATCTGGGTTCGGGAGGCGTCTGAGGCGTCGGCGGCGATGCGGTCGGTGAGGGTGCGGCACCAGTCGGCGAGATCGGCGAATTCGCTGGAAGAGTACATTTCGATCCATTTGGCGTAGCGAGCCCCGATAAAATCGGGGCGGGCGTCGTCGTGGAGACGTCTGTTTTCAGCCAGGCGTTGGCCGATCTCGCAGTAGCCCCAAATGCACGGGAGAAGTGCCGCGATGAGCTCGTGGTACTCGCCGGCGGTGGCGGTGCGAACGAGGAAGTCGGTGTAAGCCTGGGTGGTGGGCAGCTTCGTCTCGGACTCCAGTTCTTCGCTGGTGATCCCGAACTCGGCAGCGTAGGAGCGGTGGAGGTCCATTTCGACGTTCAGCGTTTCGTGCGCGAGGTCGCCGAAGCGGCGCGTGGTGTCGAGGTCGGGCGCGCGGGTGGAGGCATGGGAAAGGACGCGTGCGTAGTCGATGAGGAAGAGGTAGTCCTGCCTCAGCCAGAGCTTGAAGGTCTCGACGTCGAGGGTGCCGTCGCCGATGCCGCGGACGAACGGGTGCTCGTGCTGGGCGCGCCAGATGGGCTCGGCGAGGGAGTGGAGGTGGTCGGAGAAGCTAGTCAAAGACTACGGTTTTGTTGCCGTAGACGACTATGCGGTTGCGGAGGTGGAGGTCGATGGCGCGGGCGAAGACGGTCTTTTCGAGGTCGCGGCCTTTGCGGATGAGGTCGTCGACGGAGTCGCGGTGGGAGACGCGGGCGACGTCCTGGTCGATGATGGGGCCCTGGTCGAGCTCGGCGGTGACATAGTGGGCGGTGGCGCCGATGATCTTGACGCCGCGCTCGTGGGCGTGGTGGTAGGGGCGGGCGCCGGCGAAGGCGGGGAGGAAGGAGTGGTGGATGTTGATGATGCGGTTGGGGTAGCGGTCGACGAGGCCGCCGCCGATGATCTGCATGTAGCGGGCGAGGACGAGGAGGTCGATCTTCTCGCTGTCGAGGAGGTCGAGGATGGCGGCTTCTTGTTCGGTCTTCGTCTCCTCGGTGATCGGGAAGTGCTCGAAGTCGCAGCCGAAGTCGCGGGCGACGGGCTCATGGTCGGGGTGGTTGCTGATGACGATGGGGATGTCAGCGCGGAATTCGCCCATGCGCCAGCGGGCGAGGACGTCGTAGAGGCAATGGGGAAGCTTGGAGACGAAGAGGGCGATGCGGGGGGTATGGTCGGAGAAGCGAATGCTCCAGTCCATCTCGAAGCGTTTGGCGATGGGCGCGAAGGCGTCGGCGATCTCGCTTCGGGAGACCTTGAAGCCGTTCAGCTCCCATTCGACGCGTTGGAGGAAGACGCTTTCCTCCTGGTCCGTATGCTGGTCGGCGTGGATGATGTTGCCGTCGTTCTCGAAGAGGAAGGCGGAGACGGCGGCGACGAGGCCTTTCTGGTCGCGGCAGGAGATGAGGAGGGTGGCGGTTACGGGTTGGTCTGGCATCGTATCGTTGGACGAGATTATACCAACGGTGTTGCGGTCCCTCACCCCCTAGCCCCTCTCCCGCCGGTCGGGCGAGGGGGAATTAGGGGTCTAGACTGACGTGAACTGATCGGTAATCGGCTGAGGGCGAGGCATGCCTCGCCCCTACGTGTGTGAAGGGAGCTGTCAGGGCGTGGGCGACATGTCGCCTTCGTGGGCTTCGCAGAACTCTTCGATCTCTTCACGGACATCGTCTTCGTTGAACAGGCCGGGCCATGGGCCGAAGTGGAACGCGCCGCCGTCGCGGCAGAGCGGGAAACTAGGACCGTGGAACGGGAAACTGTCGCTGTGTCCGTCGCAGAACCAGTAGTCGTAGCCAGGGGGACCACCGTGTGACCTGCACATTGTTTTGCACCAAGATTCGATGTCGGTGTGCGGCTCGCACCCTTCGAAGGGCGTTAACTCGGGAAGTTCAAGGTCGAAATCGAAGTCGAAGTCGGGCAGCGGCAGGTGCTTGAAGATGCCGAGTCCGGGGCCGGTCACCGCTTTCACCGTGCCGTCGACCGAGATTACGACGACCCGGTCACCTTCGGCCAGGTCGTTCGGCACATGGGTGTCGTCCGTTAGAGCGAACGTCTGCTCGTCGCCGTCCGCGGTCTCGATCGTGACCTCGTTGTCGCTGACCGTCACGACGGTGCCACTGACCGCTTCGAATTCGACGACGTTTCCGTCGTCGTCGAGGAAGCGGAGGTTGAGATCCAGGAAGTGGTCGAAGCGCTCACCGAGGCTGTGATGCAGACTGTCCTTGAGTCCTTCGAGACGATGGCGGAGGCTTCCCTTGAGCCCCTCGAAGAGTTCGTGAGCATCGGGCCGCTCGATGAGGATGATGGTCACGTCGGTAGGATCGATGGCACCGGCCTTGACGACAGAGAGCGTGACTTCGTCCCCGGGGGAGTGCTCGTGGAGGGCCCTCTTCAGCGCGCCGGGGTTCTTCGTATGGTCGCCGTCAACGGCGACGATGACGTCGTCGAGCTCGAGATCGGCATCGGCGGCGGGGCTGCCGTCGACGACGGCGGTGATGGCGACGCCGACGGGGTCGTGCGACGTCCTGGCTTGGATTCCGAGCCAGGACGTTCCGCCGGACTTGTCGCCCTGCAGGACGACGTCGTTACTGCCGTTGGAGTCTGAGTTGCGTGACGCCGCGACGCCTGCGGCCACGCTGAGTCCCACGATCGCGATCGCGGAGATCGCTAGAACCAGCTTAATCAGTCGCCACCTTGTCATGCGAAGTACATCTTTACCTAGGCCTAAGTTTACCAACGTTACAGGTGCTTTGTTCGTCACGGGTTGCAGAGGCGTCCTTGCCCCGGTCCTCTCCCGTCTCACGGGAGAGGGGATAGGGTTTTTCGAGGTGACGCCGTTGGATACACTGATTAGGCTATGACTTCCAAAATCGAGCTGTACGACACGACCCTCCGCGATGGCACGCAGATGGAGGGGATATCGCTGTCTGTGAAGGACAAGCTGAGAATCGCGGAACGGCTTGATGAGATGGGGGTCCACTACATTGAGGGCGGGTGGCCTGGGTCGAATCCCAAGGACGTCGAGTTTTTCGAGAAGGCGAAGACGCAGCTCAAGCTGCGCAAGGCGAAGCTAACGGCGTTTGGCTCGACGCGAAAAGCGGGTGGGACGGCAGATGGCGACCCCAACCTGAAGGCGCTGCTGGACGCGGAAACCTCCGTCGTAACGATCGTTGGCAAGGCGCACGACAAGCACGTCACGAAGATCCTCGAAACGTCGCTCGAAGAGAACCTGGCGATGCTCATGGACTCGATCCGCTACCTGAAGGCGAACGGGCGAACGGTTTTCCTGGACGCGGAGCACTTCTTCGATGGGTACGACTCCGACCCAGAGTACGCGCTGCAGTGCCTGAAGACGGCCGCGAACGCGGGCGCAGACTGTGTGGTGCTTTGCGACACCAATGGTGGCGCTGTGACGTCACACGTGGTCGAGATCGTGAAACGCGTGAAGAGTGAGGTTGCGTGCGTGGTAGGGATACACGCGCACAACGGTGCGGACGTCGCCGTCGCGAATTCGCTGGCGGCGATCGAGGTGGGTGCGACGCACGTTCAGGGCGCGGCGAACGGCTACGGCGACATGTGCGGTAACGCGAACATGTTTAGCATTATCGCGAACCTGAAGCTGAAGCTTGGCCATGACGTCATCTCGGACGAGGAGATGGAGCGGCTTACAGAGACGTCCTTATTCGTGAGCGAGATCGCGAACATGCCTCCGAACCCGCGTCAGCCCTACGTTGGAGCCGGGGCCTTCACGCACAAGGCCGGTTTGCACGTTGCGGCGGTCGTCAAAGAGCCGTGGTCGTATCAGCACGTCGATCCGGCTCAGGTGGGGAACGATACGCGGATACTGGTATCGGAGTTGGGTGGGCGCCGGAACATCACGGCGAAACTCAGTGAACAGGGGATAGACCTGGACCTGACGAACGACGAGGTGAAAGACCTCGTTGAGCGAGTGAAAGTCATGGAGAGCAAGGGCTTCCAGTACGAGGGCGCAGAGGCGTCGTTTGAGTTGCTGGTGCGGCGGAGTCGCCCGGAGTACGAGCCGCCGTTCGAGCTGGTCGACTTCTGGGTCGTGGAGCGCCGACACCACGAGCGCGGCGAATCGGGACGCGAAATGCAATCGGAGGCGATGGTCAAAGTGAGGGTGGGTGAGAGCGGCGAGATCGTCCAGACGGCGGCGGACGGCAACGGTCCGGTGAACGCGCTGGACGCGGCGGTGCGGCGAGCGCTGGTGCAGCACTACCCGGGCATAGACTCGATCCACCTCGTGGACTACAAGGTGCGGATCATCGACTCGGCGGCCGGGACGGGCGCGTCCGTGCGCGTCCTCATCGAATCGGCTGTGGGCGAGCACACCTGGACGACGGTGGGATCGTCGACGGACATCATCGAGGCGTCTTGGCTGGCGCTGAGCGACAGCCTGGAGTACTGGATGTACAAGTATGGGGGACCGCCACAGTCCGGTAAGTAAGCGAACGTTGCCCATGCCGTTGAAGATATCGCTTCATAAGGGGTGGTCTGGCTGCGAAACCCGCAAAAGTTGACTGGGTTTCTGATCTTTAAGGTTGTAATCGCCTATAGCGATTGCTATACTTCAGCATCAATACTGCTTAGGGGGGAGGATCAAGTGGTAGAGGTGAATGGTTTTCCTAGATGCGTAAAGTGCGACATTGGTGAGTTGGTTCCGCTGTCTGACTTTGGAAGCCAGGGGGCGGCGATTCATTACAAGGCTTGGGCTTGTACGAATCCAGACTGCGGATTCAATCTGAAGATCCGCAACGGGGATTTGTACGTTGACGAGCCTATTTCTAACGGCGCGGGACACCAACCGCGCATTCGTGCTTAGCTAGCCTCTCGCTAAGAGATATCGCCAATCTCGATTCGCTGCGGACGGTGAACGGTCGTTGTCTTAGGCGTGTTTCTAACACGTCTTAATTAATTGAACCCGTAGTTTCGCGTTGTACTCGTAGTGGATCTGTGGAGGTGGCTCTAATAACGGTCGTTTTGCGCGCTGCTCTGCTTGTGGCGGCGGTTGTCGGCGTTGCGTTTCTGCTTGCCAGGCCCTCTGCCGCTGAGGCAAACCATTTATGCGGCGCCACTGGCAGTCCGCTGGGCGCCTTCGACATGGAGACGTATGAGGCCGAGGACTATGGCTACGTCTATGCGCAAGCCATTGAGTTAGCCGGCTACAACGCGCTGTTTCCAGACCTTGAGGCGTTCGCCGTTCCATCGTTGGGATCCGGCGACCGCGAGGCAGGGCTGGACTTTCCGGTGGACGGATATATCCCGCCGGTCCTGCTAAAAGCTATCGCCACGATCGAGAGCGGCTGGGCGCAGGCAGACTGGTCCGTGCCGTACGGTGCGGTCGGCGACGTCCTCGCGTCTCACGACTGCGGGTACGGGATCATGCAGATCACGTCCGGAATGCAGAACGCCACCGGTGTGCCGAACCTGGAGCAGGCGATGATCGGCGGGCACTTCGCGTTCAACATCGCCCGCGGTGCGAACATCCTCGCCGACAAGTGGAACCTTGCGCCTGTGCTACGGCCGATAGTGGGCGAGCGGGATCCTACGGTTATCGAAGATTGGTACTTCGCTCTATGGGGGTATAACGGGTTTGCTTTTCAGAACCACCCGCTAAATCCCGCCTTCAGCGCCGGTCGCGTCCCGTTTAGCTGCGGGCCCCAGGATGATGGCTTCAGTCACGACCGCACGCGCTACCCGTACCAGGAGTTGGTGCTGGGCTGTGTACAGCATCCGGCGGTCGTCGCAGGCGAGCAGTTGTGGGAGCCGCAAGAGGTTCTGATGCCGGACCTGACGGCCCCCGCGTTCGCCGATCCGCTGAACGTTGCGAACTGGAACGGCTGCTCGTTGAGCGCGGAGTGCGCGGCGATGGACATGCCGACGCCGGTTCTGCCGTCTTCGCTCACCGATACCGCCTCGGCTACCGCTGATCCAGAGGAGTCGGGAACGTCCAGCCCTGCGGCCAGCTCACTCGAGATCGCCCTCAGTCTCTTGCGAGACGAGATCATCGGCGCTCCGGCGATCTTCGCATCGCCGTCCAACGTGGAGATCGTCGCCGTGCCGGGAGTGTCGACGGGCGAGGCGACGATCACGATTCTCAACAGTGGGAGCGGGGTGCTGGCCTACCGCGTCGTCGCCACGGCCCCATGGATCGAGGTGTCACGGCATCAGGGCTTGGCGCTGGGCACGGACGTGGGCCTGAGGCTTTCGAGCATCAAGGTGACGGCGGACGTGACCGGCTTGCCCCCGGGCGAATACAGCGGTGAGGTGATCATCGATTCCCTGCACGCCGAAGGGGCGCCCTGGAGGATTTCGGTTGTCATTTCAAGCTTCCCGACCGGCACGCTGATCAGGGGGTCCGGACCCGGCGTCTACGTGATGCGGGACGGGCTCAAGCGTGGTATTCCGAACGTTGCTACGTTCGAGGCCAACGGTTTCGACTGGGACGACGTCTCGGGGATTCCAAACTCGAACATCGATGGCGTGCCAACGGGAAAGATGCTTCCCAACGTCATCGCCACCGGCAACCTTATCCGCGGCACCGTGTCCGGCCTGCACGTGATGGACGGGGGGCTCAAACGGCCGATAGACTCGGACGTCCTCGATGCCTGCGGATACGATTCTAACGCGGCCTATACACTCTCAGAGCTTACGCTGGGGAGGATAGAGACTGGTCCGCAGATCAACGGCTCGTCCTGTCCGCGGGTTTCGCCTCCCGATGGACATCTCGTGCGCAACTCAGCGGGGACGGTGTTCGTGATGTCCAAGGGGCTCAGGCGCGGAATCCCGAACATCCCCACGTTCGAGGCCCGCGGGTTCGCTTGGGCGAACGTCGACCAGTATCATGACTCGATCGCCAGCGCTGTCGCCAGCGGCCACAACGTTCCGAGCGTGTTGACTACTGGAAGCGTGATCGCCGGAAGCAGCGGAAAGCTTTACGTGATGGAGGCTGGGCTCGCGCGGGCGGCGGCCAATGACGTTGTGACGCAGGCTTGCGGCTACGACTCGATCGTAGACACGATTTCGAACGCATCCCTGGGCAAGATCGAAAAGGGGCCGGAGCTTTCGGAGCTGCCGTGCGTAAAGTGGGTGCCATCTGACGGCTCGCTCATTCGGAACTCGATTGGCGCAGTCTATCTCATCGAGGGCGGGCTGAAACGCGCGGTACCCAACCTCGAGACGTTCGAATCGACGCCGTTCCACTGGGGAAACGTGGACCAGACGCCGGATAGCCGCGTGGCTGCAGTACCGACCGGGAAGTCGCTGACGAGCGTGTTGAGCGATGGGCACCTCCTGACGGATTCGCGACCAGGTATATACATCATGGAGGGGGGCGCCCGGCGGCCGATTGGCAGTGCCACACTCTTCGAGCTCTGCGGCTACGATTGGGGCAATGTTAGGGGGATCTCTGACGGCCGCTTCGCAAGGATACCCGTGGGGCCGCCTGTTACGGGCCCACCGTGCCCGGCGCAGTCGTTCGATTAGCGATTGGTTGCGTTCACCTCCGACTGTCCCTAACATTTTGTGAAGCGCTTGGCGGTTCTCGCGTCTTTTAATAACCGGCCCGGCGGTTCAACTGATGGCTGATCTCCAGATAACGACGAGGCATCCGCTCCGGCATTCCTTCGGCCTGCTGGACCTGGCGGTGTACTTGCGGCGGTTCTGGCAGCGCCGGGACCTTCTCATGCATATGACCGTCCGCCATTTGCGTGGCCAGTACAAGCAATCGATCCTCGGTTACGCGTGGGCATTCGTGAACCCGCTGAGCCAGATAGTCATTCTGAGCTTCGTCTTCTCGACGATCCTTCGCATCGCTGTTCCCGAAGAGGTGCCTTATCCGCTGTTCATGTTCGTTGGCCTGCTACCGTGGATATTCTTTTCGTCCGCAATATCGTCGGCCACGGACAGTGTTGTGAACGCGTCAAGCCTGGTGACGAAAGTCTATTTCCCGCGCGAAATTCTTCCCACGGCGGCCGTGCTGACCAAGCTTGTGGAGCTATCGTTCGGACTGATGATTCTGATCGTTCTGATGCTCTACTACGGTCATCCGCCGGAAGCGACATCGGTGTGGCTACCGTTGTTGTTCTTCATACATCTTGTGTTTACGCTTGGTCTTTCGTATCCGCTGGCGGCGCTCAACCTTTACTTTCACGACGTGAGGTTTCTTGTCGGCGTAGTCCTTCTTCTCTGGTTTTACCTGACACCGATAATCTATCCAGTCAGCCTGGTTCCCGAGAAGTACGAGATCATCTTCGACCTCAACCCGAACGCGCTGTTCGTCAACGCCTACAGGCGCGTTCTGCTGTACGGTGAGAGTCCAGGCATCGAGAAGGTGTTGTTGGGCGCCCTCATCGCCGCGGTTACGTTCTTCGTCGGCTACTACCTGTTCAAGAAGATGGAGCGCGGGTTTGCCGACCGAATTTGATGTCCGCGAGATCGAGTTTCTGGACGTTAGCAAGCGGTTTCGGCTCGCGGAAGGACAAAGCCTGCGTGAGTTCCTGCCGAGGTTCTTCCGCAAGAAGGGCTTCGCAGAGCCGTTCTACGCCCTTCGCGACATCAGCTTCTCGATTGGGCGTGGCGAAGTGGCGGGTATCGTCGGCCGAAACGGCAGTGGCAAGAGCACGATCCTCAAGCTGATTGCCGGGGTGACCGCCCCGACGGAGGGAGAAGTGCGCGTGCTCGGGAGGGTGTCGCCGCTGATCGAACTCGGTGCCGGCTTCCATCCCGACTTGACGGGCCGCGAAAACATCAAGATGAACGCATCGATCCTGGGGATGACCGCACGCGAGACAGCGGAGCGTTTCGACGATATCGTCGACTTCGCGGAGCTGTGGGAGTTCGTCGACACGCCCGTAAAGCGGTACTCGTCCGGTATGTACATGCGGCTGGGGTTCGCAGTCGCCATATACAGCAACCCTGAGATACTACTTGTCGATGAAGTGCTCTCGGTCGGCGATGCTTATTTTCAGGATAAGTGCCTGGCAAAGATGGACGAGTTTAAGAAATCGGGAGTGTCGATCGTCGTCGTCTCGCACAGCATGGAGCTGGTGACGGAGTTCTGCGACCGGGTAATGCTGATTGACGGAGGCCATCTGATCGGCGACGGGCCGCCTTCGGAGATCGTCGAGCAGTATCTGAGTATTGTTCCGCATCCCGTGGAGACGACGACGAACTAGTTGTTGGGCGCGAGGTAGCCCATCACCGGCATGGCTGATTCCGACAAGAACGAACGGCAAAAGGGTCCGCTCCTCACGCCGCTGAATCTGTTCCGTCTGGCGCTTCTCATCGCCCCGTGGGCTTTCATCGCCTACCTCTATCGCGATCTAGACGAAGTCAAAGATGCGTTCGACGACGCGACGCCCGCGCTGCTCGTCGTTTCACTGGCTCTGGTGGTCACCGCAGTGATGGGTGTGGGTCTGATTTGGATAGCTCTCGTCCGGCACCTCGGCGGATCGAAGGACAGAGTTAGTAATCGTGACCTATTTCGGTCTTACGCGCGTAGCTGGATCGCCCGCTACATCCCAGGAGTGGCCTGGACGTACGGCGCCAGGTTCGTGCACACGGAAGCGGGGATATCGCGCCGGGTCTTGGCCACGAGCATGGTGGACGAGTTCGCGATTATGGCGGCAACCACCACGTCGATCGGGTTCGGACTCTGGCTCTGGGGCGCGGTGAACGTGTGGCTGGGAATTGGCGCGCTCGTCGTTACGTTGCCTTCCGCGGTCTACTTCGCGATGCACGTCAACCGGCTCGCGCATTGGGCGCTGGATCACGTCAGCCGCCTGCTCCCCAAGCGATTCCGCTCGCTGGCCGAAGAGCTGGATGAGGACGGGCAACGGGCCGAGCTTTCGTTCGCCGACTCGGCACGATTCTCCGCGGCGTTCGCAGCGGTGGCGGTGGTTAGCGGTCTCGCGTTCTTCTTCGTGCTCGCCAGCCTAGGTGACGTGAATGGCAGCGATCTGCCGGAGGTCCTCGGCGGCTATAACCTGGCGACGATGCTTTCGATCGCGATCATCTTCGTGCCCGCGGGCCTCGGCGTGCGCGAGGCAACCCTCGCTGCGTTCGCGACTCCGATCGTCAGCGAGCCAGTCGCTGCCACGGCGGCGCTGGCGTTTCGAGTGGTTACGTTGGTGGCGGACGGTGTCTTTCTGGTTGTGGCTGAGGTGATCGCTGCGCGAAGAGGGGGTCAGGAGGCTCGGGAGTGAAGGTGACGCTGCTGAGCAGCGTTCCTCCACAGAAAGGTATCACGCCATATACTCTGGGCCTCGCCGGAGCGCTGGCGCGGCAGCCCGAAGTCGATGTGGAACTTCTCGGCTATCGTAGCTTGTACCCGGGATTCCTTTACCCCGGTGGCGACGTCGAGGATGCCGCTGCCGGTGACGAGACGCCGTCTTCAGTGAGCGTTTCGCGGATCATGAACTGGTGGGACCCGGTTTCCTGGGTGCGCGCTGGACGAGGCGCGACGGGCGATGTCGTTCATGCGCAGTGGTGGAGCTACCCCCTGGCACCGTCGTACGCAGTTATGCTTGCGGCGGCGAAGCGACGGGGCAAGCGGGTTGTAATGACACTGCACAACGTGCTTCCACACGAACGGTCGCTGTGGAAGGACTTCCTCAACCGGATGGTTATTCGGGTCGCGGATCATCTGATCGTGCACTCAAGGCGGATGCGCGACGTGCTCGTCGAGGAGATGCGCTTCGCAGAGTCGGAAGTCTCCGTCATACCGCACGGGGTCCTTGTTCCTCCCGGTCCAACGCTGGGCCGAGAAGAAGCGAAGGAGCGATTAGGCTTGGCGCCCGACGCCAAAGTCGTACTCTATTTCGGGCACATCCGAAAATACAAGGGCATACGGACGCTACTTGATGCGTTCCGAACTGTGGCCGATGAGGCGCCTTCAGCTCATCTTGTGATTGCCGGGCAGCCGTGGGTTGATTGGGCCCCATACGAAGCCAGGATCGCTGTCTTGAAGTTGACGGATCGGGTGACGACGAAACTTGGATTTGTAGCGTCTGCTGACGTGGGTGCTTACTTCGCGGCCGCAGATGTGATTGCGTTACCCTACTCCCATTTCGAAGCGCAGAGCGGGATAGGGGCGATGGCTCTGGCCTATGAGCGGGCCGTCGTGGTGTCTGACGTCGGTGGCCTTCCGGACGTCGTGAGCGATCCGCGAGCGATCGTCCCGCCACGAGATGTTGGGTCGCTTGGCCGGGCACTCACGGCGATTCTCACTGATGAACCGCTGCGGGAGAAGCTTGAGCAGGACGCGCGAGAGCTGTCCAAGGAGTTTGAGTGGGGACCGATCGCCGAGCGAACGGTTGCGGTTTACAGAAGCGTCCTCGAAGTCTAAGCAGACGCCGATTGTTCGAAGACGACATCGTATCTAAGAGCGGATTTGGACAGGATCGCTTGGAGACTGGCCAAGCGGTGAGTCAATGGGGTAGCGTTTTGCGTTTGGTTGTGTGAAACTTCGCTTGACCGCTACGTTTGCGAAGGGCGAGTGCGATGCTACGTCCAAAGAACGCTGGAAGATGTCGATCATAAGTTTACCGCTGGAGTTTCCTTGCGCCTAACCATCGTCGGCGCGGGGCGTGTCGGACTGACGACGGCGCTGGCGCTAGAGCATCTTGGGCACGACGTGACGTGCATTGATTCGTCTCAGGCGGTTGTCGAGTCGCTATGCCGGAGGGAGATGCCGTTCCACGATCCGGCCCTTGAGAGCCTTCTAGCTTCGTCACGGGTTCAGGTGTTCCCGGAGTTGACCGCTGAGACCGCATCAGCAGGGGTGGTGATGATAGCGGTGCCGACGCCGGGGCTCGCAGACGGTCATGCGGACCTCTCGGCCGTGTTCGCGGTGGCGGAGCGTGTGGCAGAACTCGTTGGCGACGAAGCGGATGTCGCGCTCGCCATCAAGTCGACGACACCGCCGGGCACCGCAGCGAAGGTCCGCGAGTCCATCGACTCAGTGCTGACCGAGCGCGGGGTGGAAGCGAACGTTAACGTCGTGAGCAACCCGGAGTTTCTGAGGCAGGGATCGGCGCTGACCGACACGTTGTATCCCGACCGCGTCGTCGTCGGAGTCGATGACGAAACGGCACACGATCGTATGCGGGAGCTGTACGGATCGATCGTGGAGCAAACGTTTGACGCACCGCATGGGTTGCAACGGCTGGCGAACCGGGAGGTCGCGTGGGTGAGGACGGCGCCGGTGAACGCCGAGCTGATCAAGTACGGTTCAAACGCTTTCTTGGCGACGAAGCTGACGTTCGTCAACGAGATAGCTCGCCTGGCCCAGTCGCTGGGTGGCGACATCAGAGACGTGGTTGAGGGGATCGGGCTGGACCCGAGAATCGGTTCGCAGTACATGCAGCCGGGGCCCGGCTACGGGGGGCCGTGCCTGGGCAAAGACACGCGCGCTCTGGCTGCCGTGGGTGCGGACTTGGGCGAAGAGACGCCTCTGCTGGAGTCCGTTTCGAAGAGCAACGCGATTCAGAGGAGACATATCGTTGACCGGCTAGAGGACGCGCTCGGCTCACTTGATGGAGCGACGGTTGGGCTGCTGGGCCTGAGCTTCAAGGCTGGTACAGACGACGTGACAGACTCCGCGGCGTTGGAGGTCGCGTCGCTCCTGCTCGAGCGAGGCGCGATCGTCCGTGCTTACGATCCCGCCGGTGAGGAACGGGCGAAGGCTCGCCGTCCAGAGATGGCGATCGAGTACAACGAGCGTCCGGACGAGATGTCGGACGGATGCGATGCGCTAGTGCTGATGACGGACTGGCCTGAGTTCCGAGAACTCGATTGGGTACACCTGGCTACGCGAACCAAGCAGCGATTAGTGGTCGACGCCCGGAACTGGCTCGACCAAGAGGCCGTCGAAGCGGCTGGCTTCCGGTATCTGGGTCTGGGTCGCTAGTCTTCCGGCGCGACTTTTGTCACCGCCGTTAACTCGGCGGGCACCTCAGGCAGGGTGAGGTCAGTATCGTGCTCGTGCAACTGTTTTCTTTGTTGGTAGAGCATCTCCTCAATGAGTTGCCGGTTCTTGGCGAGAATAGCTGCGAAGAACGCTGCCGTTAACAAGAATGCGCCAAGAATAATGGCCAGCGACGCCGCAACCAGCGATTGCAGATGCCCTCCGCCATCACCGCTGAGGAAGAAGTAGAGGAATCTTACCCAGAGCACCGCCCCGGCGAGCACGAGGACTGCCGAGGCCGCGGTGAGGACTCGGAACAGGCGGTGGACGACGAAGCTCATAAAGGCCACGGACCCCGCTCTGAAGACGTGCGAGCCAACGCTTGACATGAGGCGGGAGGGGCGCGTGACGTCTCGTGCGGGGATCAGCTTGCTGGCGATCGTCAGCCGGTGATCGAGGGCTGAGATGAGAGTCTCGTGGGTGTAGGTGTACTTCGAGGTGACCGACAGCCGCAAGGCGGCGTCGCGAGAGTATGCGCGGAATCCGCTCGATATGTCGGTGTCAGGGGGGAGGCCGTAGAGGATACGGAATATCGAGTTCGCGAGCCGGTTGCCCCAGCGCCGCGCGAACGTCATCTGGGACAGCCCGCCGATCTGCCGCGAGCCGATAACGATGTCCGCCTCGCCCGCGATGATCGGCTCGACCAGCTCCGGTATCCGGCTCTGATCGTAGTGGTTGTCGCCGTCGGTGTTGACAATTACGTCAGCGCCTAGAGAGAGCGCCGCGTCTAGCCCATCTCGGAAGCTCACAGCGAGTCCACGGTTGTGGCGGTGCTGGACGATGAAGTCTGCGCCGGCTTCGCGAGCGAGTTCGACTGTGCGGTCGCGAGAGCCGTCGTCGATGACGAGCACGAACGTGCGGTCGATGCCATCGAGTTGGCGGGGGATCTCGCGGATCACGTCGCCGATGTTCTCTTCCTCGTTGTAGGCGGGGATGATGACCACGAGCGTGCTCATGGCGTTATTGGTCTCCTGTCGGCGAAGCAGCTCACTTCGGATCGATGCTACTCGTCTGTTTCTTATCGGTCAATCGACGGCGAGCGATTACGGTCCAGGCGATCGCGAACGATCCGACGATCGCTATCGATGCCAGGCTGATCGCCACTCCGGCGACGAACGAGGCCGGGAGAAACGTGAACTCGACTGTGTGCGTCCCGCTGGGGATGAACACGCCGCGAAACGCGACGTTCGTCGGGTAGATCGTCTCGCGCTCGCCGTCGACGGTGACGCGCCAGCCCGGGTAGTGCGTGTCCGCGAGCACCAGCAGGGCGGGCTCATCGGTGCGCACGGTGAGGCGTACGCTGTTGTCTGAATAGTCTTCGAACGAGACGGCGGAGAGCGGCGGTGGCTCGCCATCGATGAGTGCAATGAGCGTGTCGTCAGATGCCGTCGTCTCTACGATCGCAGTCCGCGATGGGTCGAATGATGCATCGCTCATCAGGTTCAAAGCCGCGTCCCGGTTTGGCACGGTACTCACGTCGGCGACCAGGAACGCGCGGGGGATCGCGTGCAGATTTTCGTAGACGTTCACCTCTCCTTCGTAGACGAGAGTGAACTGCTCCGCCACCTCCTCATCGGTCGTCGACTCGTCGAGCGCGTCCGAGACGTCGCGGCCTGCCGCGGTCATCACGTATTTGACGTTCATCAGGTTGAACATTGGGTTGCCAACGATGTCCGGCGGGTCGCGTTCGGAGTTGAGCGGCGGCAGGTAGGCTCCCGTGAAGCGCGATCTGGTGCCCGGCTGGATGAAGGCGACAATGTAATCCATATAGCGCTTGACGCTTTGCGCGGTGAATCCGCGGATGTCAGCGATGCCGAACGCCTCGCTGTAGTTTGGATAGAGGACTCGATCCAACCCGAACACGCGGTAGACCGAGGGGTCGCTTTGAAGGAACTCGATGTAGGGTGGCTTACTGGCAGGATCATGCCGCTGTGGCCGCTCGATGGTGGCGATGCGGCGCCCCACCGTCTCTTCAGTCAGCGTCCCGAGTTCGCCATGGACGACGATGGTGGGCAGAGCCATTTCCAGGGTGAGCGCCAGAGCTGCTACGACGGCGAGTGTTCGCAGGGTGATCAGGCGTCGCTCGGCGAGCAGGTAGATAGTGGCGATGAGACCGACGAGAGACGCGGGCACTGCAGTCCAGAAGAGAAGATGGCTCTTGGGGATCGTGTCGAGTACGTCGCGGTTTAGCCATACGAGCCACGCCAGCAAAATCGCCAGGAACGCGCCGCACGCGAACAAGTAGTGGCGCGAAAGGTCACCGTCTCTCAGTCGCTGGAGACCCCAGCCGGCGAGGAGTGCGACGCTGAGGCTGATCGGCGGACCGGAATAGAGGCCGAAGTCAATTACGTTCAAAAGAGGAAGCTCGCCGACCCAGTTGACGACCGGTACCCCGAAAGTCTTCGCGATAAAGAACGTTCCCGCGGCGGCGAAGAACCAGATGGGATGGGACACGGGCCGTGGGCGGGTAACGGCGAGCAAGGCGAGCAATACGGGTACGACGGAGACGTAGTTGCGGAGGCCGCTCAAGCCATCGTGCTGAAAGTTGTCGACAGGCGTTCCGTTGAAGTACGGGATAAAGAGCGAGATCATGAACCGAAGTGGATCGTGTAACGTTCCGAGCCCGAGGTTAGATGTGTGCCGATGGATCGAGTACCCTCCGACGCCCAGCGAGCCTGAGAATTCGAGGAAGGGGATCAAGACGACCGCAGTCATGCCGCCGCCGGCCAGCGCCGCCAGCGAGAAGAGTCCAAGCTTGGGCACAGCCGCGGCGCGGTTTGCCTGGATGGCTGGAGCAACGCGAAAGAGGTAGAAGGCAGCGCCGACGAGAAGGCCGATAGCGGCCGCCTCCGGGTTGTCGACGAGAATCATGAGCGCGATCGCCGTGCTGGCGAAGACGAGCCTGAATGGGGTGCCCCGCTCCTGGAGCAGCTCGAATGAGAAGAGTAGGACCGGCAACATCATGGCGTAGTCGACGTGGGGCATGTTGGCGTAGAGCATGAAGTAGCCGGAAAGAATGTAGGCGGCGCCCGCACCGAGGCCTCCGGTCCGACCCATCCCCATTCGCCTTGCCAGCCCGTAAGCGAAGGCGCCGGCGATCCAAAATCGGGTCAGGAGGTACGCGTCCCACATCACTGGGCTGGGCCAGATCGCGATCGGCAGCCGTAGTGGGTTGGTCAGCTCTGGCGTGTAGCTGGCGAGCAGGGGGCGTCCCATGGCGGTGTCGGCGTTCCATAACGGGATCTCGAGGTCGCGATACGTTCTGGAGAGCTTCTCGACTACCGGTTCAGAGCTGACCGCCGTCGCAAGCGGGTCGAGAAGGTAGACGTTGTAGTCAGGAATGTCGGGGAAACCGAACGGAGGCCTCGCCCCGACCGTGCCCCAGAGGAACGACGATGTCTGGAGCGTTCTCCCGAGGAAGACGATGTCATAGAAGACGATGATGACGAGCGCGGCGAGCAGGACGAGCGGCAGCGCGTCGCTCCGAGCGAAAGCTGACAGAAGGTCGCGTGCTGTCCCTGGTTTCTGGAATTTACGTAGCCGCTGAGCAAGCGAATTCATTTTTCGGTAGCCTCACGGTATTGTCGAGGCTGCGGCGTCCCCAGGGAAACCGTGATCTAAGCGGAGCGCCTCATACGCGCAGCGTGAACGGGCGCAGGATGTCGAAGTTTGGGTTGTAGTACGGGTCGTAGTACTCACCGGGGTTGCCGTAGCGGTCGCGGAAGAGCTGTTCGTCTTCCGCGGGGTGGAGGTTTCCCCGGCTGGCGCTTTCGAAGTGATAGAGCTGGGCGTGCGGCGTGTAAACGATTTGGTAGCCCTTCTTTCTTGCTCGCAGGCAGAAGTCGACGTCGTTAAACGCCACTCGCAGCTGCTCGTCGAATCCGTCGACGTCCCAGAAGGCCTGTGGGCGGACCATCATGCAGGCGGCGGTGACAGCGGAGCAGTTTCGCACCGTCTCTCCGAGACCGAAGTAGCCGCCGTGATCGACGTTGCCGGCCGATCCGCCCGCTAGCCCGATGATGATCCCTTCGTGCTGGACCGTTCCGTCTGGGTAGAATAGCCGCGCCCCTACCGCCGCGACCTCGGATCGCTGCGCGTGCTCGAGCATCGATTCGAGCCAGCCCGGCGTGATCACCTCCGTGTCGTTGTTCAGGAACAGGATGGCATCTGCGTCCGAGGCGGCGCGGGCGGCTGCGTTGTTTATCGCCGCGAAGTTGAACTCGCCGGGATACGGCAGCACGCGAAAGCTGGACTTATCGAGGTATGCGAGCGTCTCGGGGTCGTCGCTATCGTTGTCGACGACCAGGATCTCGTAGTTCGCGTAAGTGGTTTTCTTGTGGATGCTGTCGATGCAGCGGTGGAGCATGTCAAGCCGGTTCCGTGTTGGGATCACGATCACGACCTTTTGGTCGCCGTTGATGCCGTAGCGGACCCGGTAGCGACCCTCGATGATCCCATCCTCAACATCACCGGTGTGTCCGCGGCGTTTCAGCGCATCCTTCAGTGCGCGCTTGGCAGCCTTGGTGGCGAACTTCTTGGCATCGGCATTCGCCGCCGTAGAGCCGGGTACCCTTCGCCACGAATAGACTGGTTTGGCGATGTGAGCGATGCGGTCAGTGATCTCCGTGACTCTGAGGACTAGGTCGTAGTCTTGACTGCCGTCGAAGGCTGACCGGAACCCGCCAACCCGCTCCACGACATCCTTTCGGAAGATGCTGAAGTGGGTAACGTAGTTGACTGACATCTCGAGGTCCGGCGACCAGTCCGGCTTGAAGAAGGCCTCGCCCCGGACGCCATCGAGATCCTTCTTGTCTTCGTCCGTGTAGATGAAGTCCAGGTCCTCTTGCTCGTTTAGCTTCCTGACGACCCAATAGAGCGCGTCTGCTCGCAGCTCGTCGTCGTGGTCCAGCAGACCGACGAACTCGCCGGACGCCATCGCGAGCGCCTCGTTCGAGGCTGCCGAGATCCCTGAGTTCTCCTTGAGATATCGAACCTTGATCCGCGCGTCGTCCTCATACTTTCGGAGAAGCTTCTTCGTTTCCTCTTTCGTTGATCCGTCATCGACGATGCACAGTTCCCACGATTCGTAGACCTGGTTCTTGACCGACTCGATCGCGTCTTGCAGCCAGGAGGCTTTCGTGTTGTACGTCGGCATCAGGATGCTGAAGGTGGGCTGGACGGCGAGGGAACGCAGACGCTTCTTCATCCCCCGCAGCCTGGAGGGCGTTGGGGAGTGTTCTTCCAGCCAGGCGAGGTACTGCTGGTTGAGTGGCGTCGTCGACGGATCGATAGCGGTCGCCTGCTCGAAAGTCGGCGCCCAACTCCGGACCCGGGTCGACTTGCTGAGGAGGGACCGACATCCCTCCGAGAGGACGATCCTGCCCGCGCGGCCCGTCGCCATGAACGGAAGGCGGCGCCGGCTGCCGTGCGGTGCGATCCAGTCGATGCCTTGCCTGAGCTTTTCGACCGCTCGAAAGCCGAACGTGCTCACGACCGTGTTCATCTGTTCCTGGGACGTGTAGAGAGCGGCGGTCGTACGGCGCAGCTCGCCTTCGAGTGTCGTCGCGCGTTCGTTGAGGGTTGTCAAGCGTTCGTCCTGTTTTCCGAGGTTTCGGCGCAGCGCTACGATAGTTCGTTCGAGGTTAGCAGCGTGGAGGTCCTTATCGGATAGTGTCACTGAGGCTATCGCCTCCAGTTGCCGGACGACGTCACGGACAGCGATTGAGCTAAGTGCGAGTGACGCTTGGGCCGGCGCGTGGCCCGTGGTCGGGCACAGGCGGGACTTCAGCGTGTCTGCGAGGGCGCTCCCGGGCTGCTTCGAGACAACCAGAGCGTGCCGGTAGGTTGGTTCCGGTTCAGCAACCGGCGCGTATCCGGAATTGCTCCATCGGTCCAACTCTTGCGCGTCAACACCGTGGGATGCCATGCGCTGCGAGTGATGCTTGACGAGCATCTTCGACACCCACTCGTTCAGCGCCCCGTTCGGTACGACCAGCGGCGCGAAGCCCGCCGCCTCGATCTCCGAGACCGTTTGCTGCAGGTCAGGGAGACCGTGCTCGGCGTGTTCGCTAAGGTAGCGAACCGTAGGGTGGCCATCGCCCATCGTCTCGCGGGCGACATCCATCACGAGGGCCTCGGCAGCAGCGATGTCACGAGTCGCGAACGGACCGTTGATGACGAGGGCGTCGCCGGCTACGCGCATCAACTCTTGCACAAATGGGGTTCGCAGGTGGGAGGGAACGTGCTCCAGTGTGTCGTGCGAAACGACCAGATCGAACGTGCCGTCTGCGAACGGCAGGCGAGTGCCGTCCGCGTGCACGAAGCTGTCGGTTCTTGATTCGGTCGCCGGGACGTCGGCGTCGTCCGAGTCGACTGTGACGACGTAGTCCTTGGGAAGGAAGCGCGAAAGCGAGGCCGGACCGCCGCCAACGTCGAGAACTCGCAGCGTCTCTCGTCCGGTGCTCTCCCGAACGATGTCAACGATTTGGCGAGTAAGGGCGTGACGTTCGAAGTGGTCGAAAGGCAGGTTCAGAAGGTCGTCCACGGCCTGGCTCTCGGACGTGGTCTTCTTGGACTTGGCGCGGGGCGAACGTTTCTTAGGCACGGCTGATTGGTCTACCTCAGTGCGTTGGAACGATGCACAATGTAGCACGCTGTCGCCTGATGACGAAAGCGGTATGATTCCTACTGATCCGACGTACTCGCGGACTATGTACAGATGCTTCTTCTTAGAGAATCTCGCCTATGACCGAGTCGCCGCTGGTGTCAGTGGTCATCTTGAACTGGAACGGCCTTGCTGACACGCGAGAGTGTCTCGAGAGCCTGAAATCCGTTTCCTATCCTCGTATGCGGATCATCCTCGTCGATAATGGCTCAGAGAACGACGAGGCGGACAAGCTCGAAGGCGAGTTCGGCGAGACGATCGAACTTATCCGGTCGGACGAGAACCTCGGCTTCGCGGGTGGCGCCAATCTCGGCATTCAGCGAGCCATCGACGATGGTGCCGATTACGTCCTGCTTCTGAACAACGACACGATCGTCGATCCGGAGTTCCTCCCCCGGATGGTGGACTCGGTACGGCAGCTCCCAGATTTCGCCGCAGCCTGTCCGACCACGTACTTCTACGACCGCCGCGAAGTCATCTACTCTACGGGCGGTAGCGTCAGCCTCTGGCGTGGCTCGGCGCGCCAGATCGGCCGTGGCAAGAGGATGCGCGCCGCTCGGAGCAAGATCGTTGAGCGCGACTATGCTGACGGTGTTTGCATGCTGATGTCACGAGCGGCGATCAGGGACGTCGGGATGCTGGACGAAGAATACTTCAGCTACTGGGAGGAGACTGATTGGTGCGCTCGCGCCCGCGAAATCGGCCTCAAGTGCTACTACGTATCGGACGCTACGATCTGGCACAAGGCGGCACGATCGCGGGATCCAGATCCGGGCTTCCAGTACCTCTACCGGCGCAACGCGCTGATGTTCGTGCGCAAGCGAGGGACGGCGTTGCAGTTCGCCAGCGCGCTCGCGACTCATGTGTTGTTCTTCGGGCCGTTCTACCTGCTGAAGCACCCAACCAAGATCGCGCGCATAATACCGGAGGCGAAGGCGCTGTTGTGGCACGCGAGTAACCGGCCGCGACAAGGCTCGTTAGGGTAAGACGAGAGGCGATGACTGAAACAGTAACGGCAACGGCAGAGAGCGGCGTCAGGGATGGCGTTGCGGGCGGCGACGATCACCTTAAGGGCCTCATCCTCAGCGGTGGGAAGGGCAGCCGCCTCAGGCCGTTCACCTACACGAACGCGAAGCAGCTCGTGCCCATCGCCAACAAGCCGGTGCTCTTCTACGCCATCGAGCAGCTTGTGGAGAGCGGAATCACCGACATCGGCGTGATCGTTGGCGACACCGCCGAGCAGGTCGAAGCCGCAGTCGGCGATGGCAAGCGGTTTGGAGCCGACGTAACGTTCATCCACCAGGACGCACCGCTCGGCATTGCCCACGCGGTGAAGACGGCGCAGGGTTATCTCGGTCAGTCGCCGTTCGTGCTGTATCTCGGTGATAATTTCGTGCTCGGTGGGATCAAGTCGTACGTTGAGCGGTTCGTTGGGATGGGCGCTGGTTCGCAGATACTGCTGCATAAGGTCGAAGACCCTCAGTCGTTCGGAATCGCCGAGCTGGTTGAGGGGCGTGTGACGAAGATCGTCGAAAAGCCCTCCGACCCGACGTCGAATCTGGCAGTAATCGGGATTTACATGCTGAGACCGGCGGTGTTTGATGTCATCGATCGTTTGAAACCGTCGGGCCGGGGCGAGCTGGAGATCACCGACGCTCTGCAGGGGCTGATCGACGGAGGCCAGCGCTTGGATGCAGAAGTGCTCGATCGTTACTGGATCGACACCGGCAAGATGGACGATATTCTGAACGCGAACACTATGGTGCTCGGCACCATCGCCCACCGTATCGAGGGCGAAGTGGATGAACGATCCCGAGTCCATGAGCCGGTGATCGTCGAGGAGGGGGCACGGGTGTCGAACAGCGTGTTGCGCGGCCCGCTGATCGTCGCAGCCGGTACCGAGATCGTTGATTCCTACGTCGGCGCGAATACGTCAATCGATAGCGGATGTCGCATCAAAGGCTGTCGGATCGAGGGGAGCGTCGTGATGGAGAATACCGTGATTGAGGACATCCACTGGCCGATCGTGAAGAGCATGGTCGGGCGCAACGTTGAGCTTCGTGGCGGGCACAACGTTGGAGCGGGCTACAGCCTGACGCTGGGCGACCATAGCCGGATCGAGATGCCGGACGGATGACGACCTATCTTGTGACCGGCGGCTGCGGCTTCATCGGCAGCAATTTCATCTTGCGTCTGCTGCGCGAACACCGCGACGCGCGGGTGATCAACCTCGATAAGCTCACCTATGCCGGTAACCCGGATAACCTCCGCGAGGTGGAGCAGGACGAAGGCTACCGTTTCGTTGAAGGCGACGCCTGCGATCCGACGCTAGTAGGTGAGCTCGTACAGCAAGCGGACGTTATCGCCCACTTTGCCGCCGAGAGTCACGTGGACCGTTCCCTCATGGAGTCCGGTGCGTTCATCACGACCGAGGTCCTCGGCACGTACACACTGCTCGAGGCGGCGCGGCATAACCCGAAACTCAAGCGGTTCCTGCACGTTTCGACAGATGAGGTGTACGGGGACGTAGCGGAGGGCCAGTTTTCGGTCGAGACCGATCCACTGCGGCCCCGTAGTCCCTACGCCGCGAGCAAGGCGGGGGCGGAGATGCAGGTCATCGCCTACGTCGAGACGTACGGGCTTCCAGTAGTCGTCGCCCGGCCCGGTAACAACGTTGGGCCGCGGCAGCACCTCGAGAAGTTCGTACCGCTCTGCACAACGAATGCGATGGACGATCGGCCGCTACCGCTTTACGGCGACGGCCGGCAGCAGCGCGACTGGTTGTTTGTGGAAGACAACATCGAAGCGTTAGACATTCTCTTGCACGAAGGTGAACCAGGCGAGGTGTACAACGTTGGCGCGAAAAACCACCGCTACAACATCGACGTTGCGGAGGCTATCCTCGATCTGCTGGGCAAGCCGAAGAGCTTGATCCGCTTCGTCGAAGACCGCGCTGGGCACGACCGCCGCTATGGCGTCGACTACGGGAAGATCAGCAAGCTCGGTTGGTCGCCCAGCCACGACTTTGAGGCGGCGATCGAGAAGACGGTCCGCTGGTACGAGGAGAACCGCTGGTGGTGGGAGGCCGTCCGTGAGGGCGAGTTCAAGGAGTATTACGAGAAGCAGTACGGGCAGAGGCTGGCGGATGCGAGGCCATATACGTCCGGGGGGAGTTAGCGAGTGATCGATAGCATCCAGGTAGAGCCCGCCAAGAAGGTGACAACGTACGATCACGGCGGCGACGAGAACGGCTTCTTGATCGAACTGTTCAAGGGAGGCGACAAGACCGAGGTTTACCTCACCGCCGCTAGGCTCGGCGCGTTTAAGGGCTATCACCTGCACCGCGTCCGCTCTGCCCGCTACGTGTGTGTGAAGGGGAAGATGCGGATCACCCTCTATAGCCAGTCGCGGGATGATGGTGTGATGAAGTGGGTGCGTGAGGAGCACATCCTGGACGCCGGTGAACCGAAGCGGCTCTTCATCCCGAAGGACGTGGCGACCGGGCTCGAGAACATCGGCGACGAAGAGGCCTGGCTCATCAACTACCCCGACCCCCCGTACGACCCGGGCTTGAAGGACGAGCAGGTCGAGTACACGCAGGTGGAGCTTGAACAAGGCATAGTGAAGTGACGGAGCGAGGGCGGCACCGCATCTTGATCACCGGTGCGAACGGCCAGCTCGGCATCGCCCTGCAGCACGCGCTCGCCGGTGAGGAGGTCACCGCTCTCGGTCGCTCAGAGCTTGACGTCACGGATGAGGCGGCGGTTCTTCGCACTTTCGACGAGCTGACGCCTGCTGTCGTGATCCATGCCGCTGCCTGGACGGACACCGCCGGCTGCGAGAAGGACCCGGTGCGCGCGACCAAGGTCAACGCGCTCGCCGCCGGTATCGTGGCCGAGGCGAGCCGGGACGTGGGCGCCGTCATCGTTTACATCAGCAGTAACGAGGTGTTCGACGGAGTGGCAAGTGAGCCGTACACGGAGGATGCGGCTCCGAACCCAGTGAACGAGTACGGGCGATCGAAGCTTGGAGGCGAGACGGAGGTGCGGGACGCGACCGAGCGGCACTACATCGTGCGAACGTCGTGGTTGTACGGGCCGGGACGAACGAGCTTCCCGGAGAAGATCGTGCACGCCGCTCGTGAACGAGGGCAGTTGAAGCTCGTCACCGATGAGATCGCATCGCCGACGTGGACGGTCGATCTGGCGGCGGCGATAGCGGAGCTGATTAAGCATCCGCAGTTCGGTATCTACCACCTGACGAACGCGGGCGCCGCGTCTCGCAAGGAGTGGGCGGACGAAGTCCTGAAACTCGCGAGCCTCAGCGAAACATCGGTCGAAACGACGACGCTGGCGGAGTATGGAGGGCCGTACCGCAAGCCAATGTTCTCGGCTCTCGCTAACATCCGGGCGGCGAAGCTGGGTATAGAATTGCGGCCGTGGCGTGAAGCTCTCGCCTGCCATCAGAGCGCCGAACGCGGCTCGAAACAGGGTGTTGGTGTGCCAGATCGTCTAGCATAGAGCGGTGACCGAGGAACAGGCCGTTCAGGACCCCCCGGCTACATACGACGGCATTCCCTCGTCGGTAGTATCCGGACCCACGTCTCCCGCGAAGCGTCTCCTGGACGTGGCGGTCAGTACGATAGCCGTGAGCATACTTTGGCCGATCTTCGCGATCACGGCGATTCTCATCAAGATGGATAGCTCCGGCCCCGTGCTCGTCAAGCAGAAGCGTGTCGGTCTCAACGACAAGGAGTTTGGCTTCTATAAGTTTCGGACGATGGTCCATCGTGAGGTTCAAGATGATCTCGGCGACCGGCTCCCGTCGGGGGATCTCACCAAGCGTCTCCTCAGTCCGAAAGGGCGGCCGCGGAACGCGACGGCGGCGGGGTGGGCGCTGCGCAAGACGACAGTCGACGAGCTGCCGCAGCTACTTAATGTTATCGAGGGCGATATGAGCCTCGTTGGGCCCAGACCTGACATCCCGGAGATCGTCAGTCACTGGCCGCCGGAGTTCCGGCAGCGGCATCTGGTCCAGCCGGGCATGACCGGTCTGGCCCAGGTGAACGGTAGGTCCGATCTCACTCATTACGAGAAGGTCCGCCACGATGTGAAGTACGTCCAGCACCATCCCTTCGCGCTCGATCTCAAAATCCTCATCCGTACGATCGGTCTGGTATTCAGCAAGAAGGGCGCCCGCTAGCTGGATGCCCGAACGGATGGCGTGAGCCGATGCGCATCTTGTTCCTGGCAAGTCAGTTCCCGCAGCCGATGCGGAGCGGGGCGACGATCACCGAGGCGCCCAGCCTCACCCGTTCCGTGATTGCGGCCAAGTAGGAGAGGAGGGCAACCGGCTCCAGGATGGGAACGGTCCCGGTGATTTGCTCTTGGGTCCAGAGACTTTCGTATCCCAGGGCTTCGGCCCGTTTCGCCCACCGCTCGATCAGCGGCATGTCGATGGGCCCGTCGAAGAACACCTGGGGAACGGAGATGCCCCAACTAACTTTTCCGGCCATTGGTCAGCCTCCTCGCGGCTGATAGCTGACAGCTGTCAGCTACCCCGTCTTGGCGGGAATCACATCGAACCCCGTGTATGGGCGCAGGACCTCCGGTATCACCACCGAGCCGTCGGGTTGTTGGTAGTTCTCCAGGATGGCGATCATGACGCGGGGCAGGGCCAAGCCTGAGCCGTTTATGGTATGGGGCAGGCGCGGACGGCCGCCCTCTTCGGCCCGGTAGCGGATGTTGGAACGCCGGGCCTGGAAGTCGGTGCAGTTGGAGCAGGAGCTGACCTCCAGCCACTCCTGGCAACCGGCGGCCCAGACCTCGATGTCGTAGGTCTTGGCCGATGCGAAACCCAGGTCGCCGGTGCAGAGTTGCAGCACCCGGTAGGTGAACCCCAGCTTCCGGCAGACGTCCTCGGCGTCGTCCACCAGTTGTTCCAGCTCTTGATTGGAGGTCTCGGGGTCCACGAACTTGTACATCTCAACCTTGTTGAACTGGTGCACCCGCTTGATGCCCCTGGTGTCCCGGCCAGCGGCCGCCTTCTCCCGGCGGAAGCAGGGTGTCTGGGCCACGTACTTGAGGGGCAGGGTGTTGGCCGGGATGATCTCGTCCCGGTACAGGTTGGTGATGGGCACCTCGGCGGTGGGTATCAGCCAGAGGTCGTCCTCTTCGTCGTGGTAGAGGTTGTCGGCGAATTTCGGCAGGTTGCCTGAACCCTCCATGATCTCCCGTTTCACCACCGCCGGCAACGAGACCTCCGTGTATCCGTGTTCCAGGGTGTGGAGGTCCAGCATCCAGGAGATAAGCGCCCGTTCCAGTTTGGCGCCGGCGCCCATGGTGGTGTAGAAGCGGCTTCCGGCCAGCTTGGTGCCCCGTTCAAAGTCGATGATGCCAAGTTTCGGACCCAGGTCCCAGTGAGGTATAGGTTCGAAGTCAAAAATCGGCGGCTCGCCGCCCTGGCGGACGATGATGTTGCCCTCCTCGCCGGTGCCCACGGGCACGTCGGGTTGGGGCAGGTTGGGCAGTTCCAGCAACAAACCGTTGATCTTGTCTCCCAGGTCCTTGGTCTGCTGGTTGAGGGCGTCGGCCTGGCCGCCGATCTTCCGCATCTCGGCCCGTATTTCTTCCGTGGCCTCCTGGCCTTGGGAGCGCATGCGCCCGACCTCTTTGCTGACGCGGTTCCGCTCGGCGTTCAGGTGGTCGCGCTGGGTGATGGCTTGGCGTATCTGGGCGTCCAG
Organism: Chloroflexota bacterium; assembly: GCA_022574655.1. GTDB lineage: Bacteria > Chloroflexota > Dehalococcoidia > SM23-28-2 > RBG-16-64-32 > JACZRQ01. Next base: position 977 of record JACZRQ010000016.1, on the reverse strand, counting down.
TTCGAGTACCTCGGTGATGGGGTCTTCCTCGCCCCTGGTCTGCAGGGCGCGGCGCACCTCATCGGGGTGCTCACGTATGTGCTCGATGGATAACATTCGTCGTCTCTGGGTACTTATTCCGGGGCTGTTTCGCCGGAGTCCCCTTCCGTCGAAACGTCCCCTTGGGACTGGGACCGCATCTGGGGGAACAGCAGCACGTCGCGGATGGACGTCTGTCCGGCCAACAGCATCACCAGCCGGTCGATGCCGATGCCCAGGCCGCCCGTTGGGGGCATCCCATACTCCATGGCGGTGAGGAAGTCGTCGTCCTGCCGGTCAACTTCTTCGTCCTCGTACAGATCGCGGATCTGCTCTTGGGCCTCGAACCGCTCCCGTTGCACCTTGGGGTCGTTGAGCTCGCTGTAGGAATTGGCGATCTCCATGCCGCAGGCAAAGGCTTCAAAACGTTCAACGTACCCTGGGGCGTCGGGTTTGGCCTTGGCCAAGGGAGACATCTCCTCCGGGTAGTCCAGAACGAACGTCGGCTGGATCAGGTGGGGCTCGACGAACGTGGAAAGCAGTTTATCGATCAGACGTCCCCGGCTTTCCAGCACCTTGGTGTCGATCCCCAACTCGCCGGCCCGGTGGCGCAGGGCCGCGTCGTCATAGGACTCCAGGTCGATGCCGCTGCGTTTTTCAAGTTCTTCACGCAGACTCACCCGCTGCCACGGCGGCGCGAAATCGATGACGTTGTCCCCCACCGTCACTTTAGACGAGCCATTTACCTCGATGGCGAGAGTGGAAATCATCTCTTCGACCATGGCCATCACGTCGTTGTAGTCGGCGTAGGCCTCGTAGCTCTCCAGCAGGGTGAACTCCGGGTTGTGGTCTTGGTCGATGCCCTCGTTTCGGAAGACCCGTCCGATCTCATAGACCTTGTCGAAGCCGCCGATGATTAACCGCTTCAGGTAGAGCTCGGTGGCGATGCGCAGGTAGAG
>JACZRQ010000102.1 GCA_022574655.1 Chloroflexota bacterium | reverse complement strand
CTTCTCGGTGATGTCGAAGTCGGCGATAACACCCTCACGCATCGGCCGTATCACCTGAATCGCTCCCGGAGTACGCCCCAGCATGTCCCTGGCCGCGCGCCCAACGGCAACGATGCTGTTGTCCCGTTGCGCAACGGCAACTACCGAAGGCTCCGCACTAACGATCCCCTGACCTCTTACGTAGACGAGAACGTTCGCAGTGCCAAGATCAACACCTATCCGTTTCCCGAACACTCAGACCCTCTCGATATCCGCCCCCAGCGAGCGGAGCCGCTCATCAATCGCTTCGTATCCTCGGTCAACATGATGCATATCCGTAATCTCAGTCGTACCATCAGCCGCCAATCCAGCCAGAATAAGTGCCGCGCCCGCCCTCACATCCAACGCCCGAACCTTAGCCCCACTAAGCGGAGTCGGCCCGCTAATAATAGCAGTCGTCCTGTCTTTCGTCTCTATCATAGCGCCCATCTTCCGCAGTTCGTCCACGTACAGCAACCGATTGTCGAACACCCTCTCCTGTACCCGGCTCTTTCCCTCCGCCTGCGTCAGTAATACCGCAAGCGGCGCTTGCAGATCGGTCGCAAACCCCGGGTACGGCAGCGCCTGTATCGTCACCGGCCGCACCTTTGCCGCCGCGCGGACCGATATCCGATCGCCCTCGCAGGCTACATTCAATCCGCACTCCCGTAGCTTATGGATTAAAGAGGTCAAGTGCTCCGGACGAGCGTTCCGCACCTCTACCTCGCCCCCGGTCACGCCGGCCGCAATCGCGAACGTCCCCGCCTCCAGCCGGTCCGGAATGACCTCGTACTCGGTCCCGTGAAGCGAAGCGACGCCTTCGACTTCGACCGTATGCGTACCGTCGCCGCGGACCTTCGCTCCCATGCCACGGAGCATCTCCGCCAGTCCCTGGACTTCCGGCTCGGCGGCCGCGTTCACGATCGTCGTCACACCTTCCGCACACACCGCGGCAAGCATCAGGTTCTGCGTGCCAAGCACGCTCGGGTAATCGTTGAATATATCCGCGCCCCTGAGCGCATCCACTCTTAGCTCAAACCACTCATCAGACTCCACCACCTCAACACCCAGCGCGGCGAAGCCCTTCAGATGAACATCCACTGGACGCAGGCCGATGACGTCCCCACCCGGCGGAGGGCACGCCGCCTCTCCGAGCCTCGAAAGCAGCGCACCCATGATCGCGAAGCTCCCTCGCAGACTCTCTGCCGAACGGTCCGGAGTCGATGAGTTGAGACCGGAGGAATCGATCTTAAGCGCGTGATCCCCCGCCCACTCCACCTTCGCACCTAGGCTGCGCAACACCCGCGCCATCTGCTCGACGTCGCCGATCCGCGGCACGTTCGTCAGTAAACACTCGTCCTCGACAAGCAGCGTCGCTGCCATCGCGCCAAGAACCGCATTCTTCGATCCGCTCGTGACGACCGAACCGCGCAGCGGCCGCCCGCCTTTGATTACGAGGTCACCACTTCCTTGCGGCGGAGACATCGGTGGTGAGTTCCGGCCTAGACTCCGGGCGGTCCCGGTCGCGTGCCGCTGCGGCGCCGACGCCGCTCAACGGCCTTCAGACGCATCAGAGACCGCTGCAGCATCGCAGCGGCGGCAGCCAGGTCAACATCCGCCTCACGCTCTTCGAGCGCACGCTCAGCCTGTCTCCGCGCCTCTTCGGCACGCACGGTATCGATCTCTTCCGCGCGTTCGGCGGCGTCCGCTAGGATCGTCACACGGTCTTGGCGCACCTCGATGAACCCGCCGGTGATCGCCATGTCGATCTCCTCGCCCGACTTCACGATGCGCATCACGCCCGGCTTGATCATCGTCAGCAGAGGCGCGTGCTCCGGGAGCACTGTCATCTCGCCCTCGATTCCGGGCACGATCACCTCGTCGATACCATCTTCGGTGAAGACTTCCCGTTCCGCCGTAACGATGTGAACGCTTAGTGGCATGTCAATTCACCAACCTGCCGAGGAACGCCCTCAGCCTTGGCATCTTCTCTAGCGATGCACGCAACCCTTCCACCTCACTATCACCAACGATCAGAGGACTCCGCTGGAAACGGCCGCGATGGTCATACCAGCACATTCGCACAGACACTGACTTATCCTCGAACTCCAGCAGTTGCAACGCTGGCTCGTGGTGCTCGCCGGAGAACGACGCCTCCTCGACGATCTCACCTGCGCCCCAGTGCAACTCGAAGGGTCGCGGTACGGCTCTTGCCATCCTACGCCGCAGCCTTCGCCAGCTTCTCGGCCTGCTCCACCGCCTCTTCGATCGTACCAACCATGTAGAACGCCTGCTCGGGAAGATGGTCCCACTTGCCTTCGAGGATCTCCGCGAAACCGCGCACCGCCTCTTTGACCGGAACGTACCGGCCCTCGCGGCCCGTGAACACCTCAGCCACGAACATCGGCTGCGTCAGGAACCGCTGCACGCGCCGCGCCCTGCCAACGACCTGCTTGTCCTCGTCCGAAAGCTCCTCCACACCCAGGATCGCGATGATGTCCTGCAGGTCCCTGTATCGCTGCAGCACCGCCTGCACACCTCGCGCCGTGTCGTAGTGATCGTCACCCACAAGCCGTGGGTCCAAAATCCGTGAGAACGACGACAGCGGGTCGACCGCGGGATACAGCGCCTGCTCCACCAAACTTCGGTCGAGCGAGATTACCGCGTCCAGGTGCCCGAACGTCGTCACGATACCCGGGTCCGTGTAGTCGTCCGCTGGCACGTAGATCGCCTGGAACGATGTAATCGAACCGCGCTTCGTTGACGTGATCCGCTCCTCGAGACTGCCCATGTCCGTGGCCAGCGTTGGCTGATAACCGACCGCCGAAGGCATGCGTCCCAGCAACGCCGAGACTTCCATGTTCGCCAGGATGTACCGATATACGTTGTCGATGAACAGGAGCACATCCTGGCCGCCGACGTCGCGAAAGTACTCCGCCATCGTCACACCCGTGAGTCCGACTCGCGCTCGAACTCCCGGCGGCTCGTTCATCTGCCCGAACACCAGCGCCGTTTTATCGATGACGCCCGATTCCTTCATCTCGTTCCACATGTCGTTGCCTTCGCGTGAGCGTTCGCCAACACCGGCGAAGACCGAGTATCCGCCATGCTCCGTGGCGATGTTACGGATCAACTCCTGAATGATCACCGTCTTTCCTGTGCCGGCGCCGCCGTACGCCCCGACCTTACCGCCCTTCGTGAACGGCGACACGAGGTCGAGCACCTTGACACCCGTCTCCAGCACTTGCGGCGTCGTCTCAAGCTCCTCGAACGTCGGTGGCGCTCGGTGGATCGGCCAGTACTCGTCTGGCTTCACTTCTTCGCCGCCATCGATCGGCTTACCCAGCACGTTCAACATCCGGCCAAGCGTCGCCTCGCCAACGGGCACCTTGATCGGTTCTCCCGTATCCTCCGCGCCCGCGCCCCTGCGCAAACCATCCGTCGTATCCATCGCCAGGCAGCGCACCCAGTTGTTCCCCAGGTGCAGCTGGACCTCGACGATCAGCTTAGCGTCGCCACCTGTATCGATCTCGACCGCGTCGTAGATCTCCGGCAGATCGTCCGGTGGAAACTCCACGTCGACGACCGTGCCGATCACCTGGACTACTTTTCCTTTAGTACCCTTTGCCATCTCTCGTCCTCCTACCCGGACATTGCTTCGACGCCGCCAACGATATCCAGCAACTCGCTGGTGATGCTCTCCTGACGGGCCTTGTTGTATACAAGCGTAAGGTCGCTCACCAGCTCGCTTGCGTTGTCGGTCGCGTTGCGCATCGCTACCATCCGCGACGACTGCTCGCTCGCTATCGCGTCCAGCACCGCCTCGTACACGGTACGCTCCACGTAACGTGGCAAAAGCTCGGCGAGCACCGCCGCACGATCGGGCTCGTAGATGTAGTCGACACCGTGCGTCGATGCATCTTCCGGCGGCTCGACGGGCAAAAGCTTAAACACTTCGGCTTCCTGAGTAACGGTGTTAACGAAATGCCCCCGGCTCACGTACACCTCGGCGCACTCACCTTTGATGAAGTCATCCATCGCCACACCGGCGATCGGCCTCACGTCCTCATAGCCCGGATAGTCACCCTGGTTCAGAAACTCCGCCACTATCTCCTGACCCGTTCGCCTCGTGAAATCGCGACCTTTCCGGCCCACGGCCACGATCCTGATCGCCACTTCAGGCGTTTGCTCTCGCTTTTCGAGGATGAACTGCGCGATGCTCCGGTTCAGATTTCCCGGCAAAGCGCCGCACAACCCTCGGTCGGGCGTGATGTGAATGATCTCGATCGCCGTCGCCTCATCTCGCGCACGCAAAAGCGGATGAATCGTCTCCGGGTCCATCAGACCCAACGTTTCAGCGAGGTCCGCCAGCACCCAGTGCATCTTCTCCGCGTAAGGCCTGCCGGCCAGCGCGTTCTCCTGCGCGCGGCGCATCTTGGATGCTGCCACAAGTTCCATCGCCCGCGTGATCTTCGCGGTACTCTGGACGCTGCGGATTCTGCGCCTGATCTCGCGCAGCGTTGCCATTAGTGGTTATCCTCGCCGGTAAACATCATTTCGTTAGTAAGGGACTGACTCTTTGAACTGTTCGATTGCCGTCTTCAGCTTCCCCTCGATATCGTCCGTGATCTCCTTCTTCTCCTCGATTTCTTTCATGAGATCCGGTTGGCTGGCCTGCATGTACTTGTGGAACGCCGCCTCGAACGCCCGCACCTTCGGCGTTTCGACGTCGTTGAGGAAGCCGTTCACGGCCGCGTAGATGATCGTTACCTCCTGCGACAACGTCAGCGGGCTGAACTGCGGCTGCTTCAGGATCTCTGTCAGCCTCTGGCCCAGATCCAACTGCTGTTTCGTCGCCGCATCCAGGTCTGATGTCCCGAACTGCGCGAACGCCTGCAGCTCTCTGAACTGCGCCAGACCCAGCCGCATACCGCTCGCCACCTGACGCATCGCCTTTTCCTGCGCGGCGCCACCCACTCGCGACACCGAGAGACCAGCGTTCACCGCCGGCCGAATACCGGACGCAAACAGGTCGCTGTCTAGATAGATCTGTCCGTCCGTAATCGAAATCACGTTCGTCGGCACGTACGCCGAAACGTCGCCGGCCTGTGTCTCGATGATCGGCAACGCCGTCAGCGATCCGCCGCCAAGCTCTGGCGATAGCTTCGCCGCGCGCTCCAGCAATCGGCTGTGCAGATAGAAAACATCTCCCGGGTACGCTTCACGTCCCGGTGGCCGCCTCAGCAGGAGCGACATCTGCCTGTACGCCCACGCGTGCTTCGACAGGTCGTCGTAGATCACCAGCGCATGCTTGCCCTGCTCCATGAATTCTTCACCGATCGCACAACCGGCGTACGGCGCAATGTACTGCAACGCGGCCGGGTCCGACGCGTTCGCCGCGACCACGATCGTATGCTCCATCGCGCCGTACTCCTCGAGTACCGCCACGACCTGTGCCACCTTCGCCGCCTGTTGGCCGATCGCCACGTAGATGCAGACTAGGTCTCCGCCCTTCTGCGCGATCACCGTGTCCAGGCAAATCACCGTCTTGCCCGTAAAGCGGTCGCCGATGATCAGCTCTCGCTGGCCGCGGCCGATGGCGATCATCGCATCGATCGCCTTGACTCCGGTGCGCACGGACTCCGTCACTCCCTGGCGCATCGCGACACCCGGCGCAATTCTTTCCACTGGCCGCGCCTTGTCAGTTGAGATCGGGCCCTTTCCGTCCAACGGCTGGCCCAACGGGTCGACGACACGCCCAATCAGCGAATCGCCGACAGGAACCTCGACGATTCGGCCCGTAGACCGCACCTCATCGCCCTCGGAGATGTTGGTGTAGTCGCCAAGTACGATCGCACCAACCGTGTCCTCCTCCAGGTTTAGCGCCATCCCCATCACGTTGTTCGGGAACTCCAGCAGCTCGCTGTTCATCGCTCCGCGCAACCCATAGATCTGCGCGATGCCGTCTCCGGCTGCCACTACTGTCCCAACGTCGACAGCCGTTACGGTGGAGCCGTACTGCTCTATCTGCTGCCTGATTATGGATGCAATTTCTTCGGGTTTGACGGCCATGCCGCTCCTCCTAAGCCTCTGTCGTTTCCAGGTCTCGCATCCAGGATCGGATGTGCTCTGCGTGTTCCCGGTAATGCTCGAACGTATCCGCCGGGAATGACCGCTGCGGATCGTATTCGCCGTGCTTCTTCGCCAAATCATCCTCGGCGGCCTCCGCGAGCGCCGCTCTGACGTTCTTGTACGCCACCAGCCAGTCGTTCCGGTTATCCGCCAGGGACCGGTCCTTTCGCGCCGCGTATTCGCGCGCGTTCCAGTCATCGAACCAGTTCTCGCCCTCGCCGAACACGATATCCTCCGGACGTCCCGCGTTCACCGCGATCAGGCTGTCCGCCGCATGCTGCGACCAAAACGCGAAGTGTCCGAGCAGGTCCTTCATCGACCACTCCTCCACGACGCCCGCGCGTTCCAGTTCGTCCTCCGGTATCTCCTCAACGAGGTTCCGAAGCTCGTCCCAAGCCTTCTCGAGCTCACGTTCCAGATCTGCTTTCGTAGCCACCGCGATCACCTCGAACCCGCCAGCTCGCGCTTCAAGCCCTGAAGCTTGCTGCGAGTGCTACCGTCGATCAGCCGGTCGCCAATTCGAACGATCAGGCCGCCGATAATGCTTTCGTCGACGTCCAGCTCCAGGACCACCGAACCGCCCGTCAGCTCCTCGAGTCGCTTCTCAACTGCGCTCCGGTCCTCATCCGTCAGCGTCACCGCGCTCGTGACGAGCGCGTGCGAGACGCCCTTCGCTTCGTCCACCAGCTCCTGGAACGCCTCCGCAATCTGCGGCCCCAGCGGCGTGCGGCCACGCCGCAGCAGAATCCGCGCCAGGTTCACCACCAGCGGATCGACACCTTCCAGCGACTTCTCGATCAACTCAAGCTTTTCAGCCGGCTTTACGCGCGTGTTCTCCATGAACGCCTGTCCCAACTCGTGTCCGAACAGGGCTGACATCGCTTGAAGACCGGCGGACCAGGCCTCCTCCGTCCCATCTTGCCGGGCGATGAGGTAAGCCGCCTCCGCGTACCGCTTTGCGGCTACGTCTCTGATCACGAGGCGCCACCACTTCCATTGCCGTTGCTCGGAGCCTCGGCCAGCACCTCTTCAATGAGCTGCCGGTGTTGTTCCCCGTCCAGGCTCTGCTTGATGACCCGCTCGGCTGCCGTGATCGTCAGACCTGCGAACTCCCGTCTCAGCTCCGCAATCGCCGAATCGCGCTCCAGCTGAATCTCGCTGCGCGCACGCTCCAGAAGTTGCTCCGCTTCCGCAAGAGCTGTTTCGCGTCCTTCGTCCTGGACACGCGCTGCCATCTGCTGGGCCTGCCCGATCAGCGTCTGGCCCTCCTGACGCGCCTTTTCCAGCTCCTTCGCCACGTCCTGCTCAGTCTCCGTCAAGCGTCGCTTAGCCTCCTCAGACGCCTCCAGGCCCTCCGCGATGCGTTGTTTCCTCTCATCCAACACCTTGAACAGGGGCTTGTAGAGGAACACCGAGAACACCAGGAGCAGCAGCCCAAAGTTGACCAACTGCGCTATCAACGCCGGCAGGTTGAACCCTAGAGCATCAATACCTAAAAGCATCGTTTCCATCTCGATCACATCCGTCCCTTTGAGTGCGTTGAACCGCTCTCTAGAATACGAAGCCGATCATGACCGCTGTCACCAGCGCATAAATGCCGATAGCCTCGGCGAACGCCAGACCCAGGATCATGTTCGTCTGGATGACGGGCTGCGCCTCCGGGTTTCGCCCGAGGGCCTCCATCGCTTTGCCCACCAGGTTCCCGATCGCCATCGCCGGCCCGAACGCTCCCAGTCCCATCGCGAGGCCGGCCCCAAGGAACTTCATTCCGTCATCGGTGATTGCGAATGTCGTCTGGCCTTCCTGCGCGGCCTGCCTCAGCGCCTCCGCTACCGGGGGCACCACAGCCAACAGTACGTCCATTTTCGTTTCCTCCCTTTTGATTGGAACCTTCCCCTTTACAAAACCTTACGCCTGGTCATTCGGGGCTCGGCGTCTGGTGGGACATGATTATCTCTCGCCGTTGTTTGGCAGACTCCAGAATGGCTAGGCACACCTCCAGAGTTGCTTCACCCCATCGCCCATCATGAAAGACGGGCCGATCGTTCACCACTGCGTGGTAGAGCTCCTCTATTTCGGCCTCCCGTCCGATTCGTCCCGAAGGAAGAGTTATTGCTCTTTTCTCTTCATCCCCATAGATAATGAGTCCATCCGGAGACTGGCGAATATCGCCCTTTTGGCAGGTAACCAGCGTGAAACCGAAGAAGGGTTGTTTTCTCTCACCCTCGGATCGATGACTGAACTCACCCGCCCGTTGCCCCCCGTAGCGCATTTGCTCCTTAAGTGACTCCTCTTTATCGGGGTCACTGATGGCCTTGAGACTTTTCCGCACATTCAGGTTGGTCTCCGGAGCCCTTGGCATACCCCCTTCCCCCACCCACCAAAAGAGCTCGGCCGTGTCAAAGAAACCGTAACCACTGTAGACTAAAGTGGCAGGCACCCCGTCTTCGAATTCCAGATAGACCACATAACTCCCTTCGTGGGGGCGAGTTGGATCCCATATCCCTGTGGTCGCCCGAACACTCCTTACCATTCCTCCGCCGATCAACCTGACCACATCCACCTGATGGGGTCCTTGGTTTAAAACGACACCTCGACTGGTTGCCAGTTCGTGTTTCATCCTCGGCCGATACATAAATTCGTTGTAATTCCAGGTGTTGATCATGCAGAGCTTGCCCAGCTCCCCGTTTTTAACGATTTCCCGAATCTTTCTAATGGGCGGGTCGAAGCTGTGGGTATGTCCGCACAGGAGCTTGACCCCGTTGGCCTCCGCCGCCTGGTTCATGGCCTCGCATTCCTCTAAGGTAACGGCCATGGGTTTCTCCACGATGACGTGTTTTTTATTTTTCAGCGCAGCGATGGTGTGTTCGGCGTGATACTCGTGGGGTGTGCAGACGTAGACGGCGTCGACGTTGGGGCTCTTGAACAGCTCCTCGGCGCTGGTATAGGTCTCGGCCCCAAAGTCGTCG
>JACZRQ010000015.1:12856-37038 GCA_022574655.1 Chloroflexota bacterium | reverse complement strand
GGCGGCGGCTCCATGCGCATCCAGGCCTCCCGTTCCGACCGCCTGTGTTGTACAAGCTCCCGCCAAGTCGCTTTCCCTAATCCGCGCGCGATCTCTTGGGTCTCCTCCTGACGCAGGTAGAAAACGTCTTCCACCTGCTCCAGTACTCCCGCCTCGCACAGCTTCGCTCCCAGGGCCAGGCACAGGGGACGCAGGCTTCCCGCCAGCGTAAGCTGCCAGAAGGCGCGCCCCTCCCGGACGGGCACATACTGTCGCGCCACCTTGATCGCCGTCAGCCTGCGGAACACGTCCTCCCCATAGCGCCGGCGGCCATTTGACCGCGCCGGCGGCGGCAACAGCCCGGCGCTCTCGTAGTACCGCAGCGTCGAAGCTGCCAGCTCCGCCCGCTCGGCAACATCGCCAATCTTCAGATTCTCCATCGGAAACCCCTTGACTTAAAGTGCGCTTTAAGTAATAGCCTTACCCTAAGATACAGCCAGGAGGAACAGATGTCGACCGAAAACAAAGAACCACCGCTCGCCTGCACCCTCGACGAAAACGACCTCATGGCCCGCAAAGAGGGCGACATCGCCGTTCTCCGCAGCGGCATCCAGAGCGTCGCCGAACTACCAGACGGCTACGAAATCACCTTCCCCGGCTCCAACGAATGGGCCCGCAACATCAGTGAGTTCATCATTGCCGAACGCGAATGCTGCCGCTTCTTCACCTTCGAGACGATCTACCAACCTGACATGGGTGGCATCGCCCTCCGCATCCGCGGACCCGAAGGCGTCAAAGCCTTTCTCTCCGAACTCACCGCGGACCCAGCTCCCGGGAGTAGCGGAAGCCTTTAGGCTTCCACCGTCGCGGCACTCTCGTAACTCCACACCGGAAAGGAGCCCAACCGTGGACCCTTCAGACGTAATCGGCTCGATCGGCGTCGGCCTCATCCTCATCGCCTTCATCCTCAACCTTAATGGAGTCATGGACCGATTCGCGAGATCCTACCTCGTCCTCAACCTCGTCGGCGCATCCCTCGCGCTGCTCGCCTCCGCCCTCATCGAGTTCTACCCCTTCGTCGTCCTCGAAGCGGTGTGGGCCCTCGCCGCACTGATAGGTCTCCTCAGCCAGCGCTCCCAGCCTCCCAAGACCGTCTAGCGCCAACGCTGCGAGACAGGTAGAGGATGTGCCGGTTTACCGGGCTTTAATCCCCCGCCGGCGCCATCGCCCCGGCCAGCGCCTCTTTGGCTGCCTCCTTCGAACCACCCTCAACTCGCACGTCCGGGAGCCACTGCAACCACTTCGGTAGGTACCAGTTCCAGTCGCCCAGCAGCGCCATACTCGCCGGCACAAGCACGGACCGAATGATCGTCGCGTCCAGGAACACCGCCAGCGCCAGCCCAAAACCAGCCTGCTGCAGATCCACCAGGTCGCCCATCGCGAAACCCGAGAACACCGCCACCATGATTGCCGCGGCTCCCGTGATGATCCCAGCCGTATTCCTCACACCGAACGCCACCGACTCGTGGTTGTCGCCCGTCTGATCGAAGCGCTCGCGGATGCGGCTCAGGAGGAACACGTGGTAGTCCATCGAAAGGCCGAATAAGACGGCGAACAGGAACAGCGGTAACCAGGCCGCAATCGTCTCCGTCTGCTGGAACCCGAAGATCTCGTTGCCAACACCGTGCTGGAACACCAGCACCAGCAGTCCGTACGTCGCGCCGACCGAAAGCAGGTTCATGATCAGCGCCTTGATCGGCACCACGATCGACCTGAACACCACCAGCAACAGGATGAAGCTAAACCCCAGCACAAACGTGAAGACGATCGGCGTGTACTTCGCGATCATCTCGAACATGTCGTCCGCCGTCGCCGTCTGGCCGCCCACCAAGACGTTCGCATCAACTCCCGCGAACGCCGCGGGAACGTAATCATCGCGCAGCCGGTTCATCGCGTCGTACGCCGCATCCTCGAACGGATCGGCCGCGATCAAAACCGAGACGACCTCGAGGTCGCCGGCTTCGTTCACCTCTGTCGTCAGTGGACCGAACAGGGGGTCATCCGCCAGCGTCGCTCCTAGCCGCCTGATCCCCGCTTGTATCTCTGGATCACTCACGTCAGGCGCATCGATCACGATCTCCGTTGGCGAAAGCAGGCCCGCGGAGAAATCCTCCGTCAGGATCGCAAACGCCTGGCGCGGAGCACTGTCTGCCGGGAACGTGCTCACACCAGGCAGGCCTACATTAATGCTCAACAAGGGGACCGTCGCCGCTAGCAGAAGCCCGACTACGACGACGATGCTGATTATCGGGCGCGCCATCACCAGCCGTGCGCTCTTGCCCCAGAACCCGCCCTTATCGTCTCCGCCACGCCCAAGGAACGGTAGCCGCAGCGCGTTGATCTTGTCGCCGATAATCGTCAGCAGCGCCGGAAGCAACGTTAGCGCCGCCAGCACCGAAACAATCGCCACCGTCACCGAGCCCACAGCCAAACTCCGATAGACGTTCGCCGGGATAATGAACATCCCGCTCAAACCCACCACCACAGCGCCACCCGAGAACAGCACCGCCCGGCTCGATGTCGCGCCCGCCTTGGCGATCGCTTCCTTCTTCTCCAGACCCGCTTTCAGCTCTTCTCGATACCGGTGGACGATGAACAACGAATAGTCTATCCCGACCGCAAGGCCGATCATCGTCAGGATGTTCACCACCATAAAGTTCAACTCGAACGCCTGGCCGATCAGCGCCACGATCCCGATCGAGATCACAATCGACACTGCCGACATCAACAGCGGAATCCCAGCCGCCAGCAGTGCACCGAACACCAGCACCAGGATAACCAGCGCGATCGGAATCCCGATCATCTCTCCGCGCTGGAGGTCGCTCTCGGAGATCTCGTTCCCGACATGGTTTATGCTCGCGTTGCCCACCGTCAGCACCCGGAATCCCTCAGCTTCGTTCTGTTCCTCAATAAGGATCACCAGCGGCTCGATCTCGTCTGTCGCATTGGATTCGTCGAAAGCGAGCACCACAGGGAGGATAGTCGTGTCTCGATCTGCTGACACCAGTCCCGGATCGCCGACCTCGTAGAAACTCGTCGCCTCGGCAACCAGCCCATCGAGTCCTCGTATCTTCGTCAGAAGACCGCCAACGAACACCTCGAACGCAGGATCATCAACGGTCGTCGTGTCGGACACGACGATCACCGTCTCCCCCGCTTGATCCGGGCCTCTCAGCCTGGCCTCGATCAGGTCCTCGGCCTGCGTCGACTCAGGATTGCTCGTAAGCGAAATGTCCTGGGTCAGCACGTCGCCAACGCCGGACGCGAAGAAGAGTCCCGCGGCGAACATGGCCGCCCACAGCCCGATTACGATCCAGGGACGGCGCGAGCTGGCCCGCGCCAGCCTTTCAGTAACTCCGAATTCAGCCACGATGAGTCCTCCTCTGACCCTCTACCTTGCTACCCTCAGTGAACCTAATCTGTGAGCCAGGTCACAATTCCCTGTTCAGACCGCGCCCTCCGCAGCACGTATTCGCCGCCTTCCGCGTCGAACACGGCGTCTAGCTCCTCTTGCAGAACCCGGTCCTTCTCGCTGTCAGGCGCCACCCACGTCAGCCGCCGTAGCCACGTCAGCGCCGTCTCCCGGTCCGGAGGGCTCCGCTGCTGTGTCGCCGGCACCATCACGATGTCGGGAAAGACATCCATCTCCCACAGCACCGGCACCAGCTCAGGCAACGCAGGCAGGAGTATCCGCTCTTCGCCATGGACCGCCTTCCAGAACGGCGAGGCCATCGACGTCGGTGCCACGGTGTGCGACACGATCACGACCCGTCCCCGCGCGTGCTCGCCCAGCTTACGCAGGAACGCCTCGATCTCTACGATCCCGTACAGCACGTGCGCGCAAAGCACCATATCCTCCGCCTCGATCTCCGCCTCTTCCCAGCCCGTCTGTACGCCCCGCACGTTCGTCACCCCGGCCTCCTTCGACGCCGACGCCAGTGTCTCCAACATCGACGACGATGAATCCGCCACGATCACCTCCCGGCACCGCTTCGCCAACGGAATCGCGAACCGCCCCGCACCGCCGCCGACGTCCAGTACCGTCGACTCCGCATCGACCCATGAGACGAGCTGGTTCAGCACCGGATCGTCCGTGCGCGACGGATCGTCCCGAAACTGCTTCGCGATCGGCGACCAGAAGTCGTCCTCCTCGCTTGCGCCCGCCCGCACCTTCTCCGTCTGCGCGTGATGCGCCTCGACCTGTTCTTTCCACCTCTCAGCTGCTGTGGTCATCGGGAAACCTTCAGGCTTCCATCGAGGGGCGGGCCGTGTACTGTCCACTGTCCACTGTCATCTATCCGCTAACCACCAACCACTACCCACTAACCACTTCCTCTTCCTCTTTCGTCTCTTCCTTCGCCCCCGAGCGCTCCTTCTCCCGCATGTCTGCAAGCTTCCGGAACACCTCGCTGATCTTCATCCGCTTGCTCACCCACTCGAACAGACCCGGAGCCATCGCATTCGTACCCAGCAGCAGCCGCATTGGACCCGGATTCACGATGACGTCCCCAAGGTCCTTCTCGATCGCCTTCACCACCGCCTGCGAGACCTTCTCCGGCTTCGAACTACCCACCAGTACCGACGGTTTCAGGCCGTGCCGCTCCACTTCCTCGTACATCCCCGTCTCCACCCACCCCGGGCTGATCACCGACGCGCTAACCCCTGCATCCCGGTACGAACCCCGCAACGATTGCGTGAATCCGATAAGCCCCGCCTTCGTTGCGCCGTAGGGCTCGCTGAACGCCGGACCCACCTTCCCCGCCATCGACGAGATGTTGACGATGTGCCCTTCGCCCCGCTCCAGCATCCCCGGCAGCACCAACCACGTCAGCATCATCGGCGCCCGCAAGTTCACGTTCAGCATCGCCTCGATCTCTTCGAACTCAAGTGCGTGGTACCGAAAGATCGACTCGATCCCAGCGTTGTTCACCAGCACGTCGATCGCACCGAACTCCGACTTCGCCGCATCAACCAACGACCGCAGCGCCGCCTTATCGCTCACATCCGTTGGCACGACGATCGCCTTCACCCCCATCCCCTCGACCTCCGCCTTCACCGCCTCGAGTTCGGACTGCGACCGCGCCGCCAGCACAAGGTTCATCCCCTTCTTCGCCAGCGCCCGAGCAATGTAAACACCAATCCCCTTCGACGCCCCCGTCACCACCGCCGTTCGACCCTTAAGATTCTTCATCGCCATCCCTCCTATCGCTTGTCATTCTGAGCGGCAACATCATTTCTTTGTTACGCCCCTTCCCGCTCATGGTGAGGCCCTCGTACCATGAGCGGCGGAAATACGCTTGTCCCCGCCATCGCTCCGCCCACCTCGCCTCTAGTTCTGCGAGCGGCCGTCCCTGCTCGTCGCGTACTAAATCTGGGACTCCATTAGACGGCGCGTCCCTACACCACGAATCGTTCCGCTCGTCCCGAGGCTCTCGCAGAACGGCCTGCCCGCCTCCGGAGGGAGCGGCGGAACCACGCGACTCCTTGCCGCGAACGACTGTCCACTAACCACTACGCTCCCCCCACCGCACCTCGTACAGCCGCACCGGGTCCTCGAACCCCCGCAGCTCCGTCTCACCCCGGTCGTTGAGCAGAAACTTCTTCCCGGCAACAAGCTGGCGAACTACGTCCGCCACAAGTATCTCCCCACCCTCCGCCTTCGCCGCGACCCGAGCCGCCAAGTTGACAGCCGTACCGAAGAGGTCACCGCGTCCGCTCGGATCGTCCTCCGCGATCGGCTCCCCGGCGTTCAGGCCGATGCGCACGCGGATCGGATCCTCCGCCGAGGCGTTGTGCTCCGCGAACGACTGCTGAATCGCGATCGCGCATTCCAGCGCCTTCACTGCCGAGCCGAACGACGTCATGAACCCGTCGCCCATCGTCTTCACCTCGGAGCCACCATGGGCGGCGAGGGCCTCCCGAGTGATGCGCTCGTGCTCACGCAGCAGGTCCCGAGCCTTTGCATCACCGAGGCGCTCGGTTAGCGCTGTGGAACCCTCCACGTCCGTGAAGAGGATCGTGTGAACGACCGCGTCCATCGAGGGCGTCGGTGTCGTCGGCACAATCGCTGGCCTGTCGAGGCCAAGAAAATCATAGATTGCCGACACTGAGGCCACGGCGAGATCGTCCGTTGTTATCCAAGCACCGTCCACCATCCTTAAGCTAGCGTTCGGTATCGACGCCGCAAGCGATCTGGCGGTTTCAATCCCGGGGAACTTAGATTCGCGAGGGTGAATCACCATCGTCGGCGAACGCACGTCAGACACCACCGAGGTGACATCAGAGGAAACAACCGCGGCCATCGCCGCGCGGGCGCCTTCGGCCGTCACGCACTCGCGAAGGAAGGCGGCGCCCCGCCGCGCTGGCTCGCCTGCTCGCCAACCGAAGAAGATATTGGATAAAGTCTCAGTGAACGTGTCCCAGTCAGATTGGAGGAGCGCCAGCAGCCCCATGAACTCGGGGATCTCGTAGTAACTGGCGGCGTCGACAAAGCAGTCCTGCAGGATCAGATGATCTACTCGCTTTGGCTGACGAACAGCGTAAGTAATTGCGACAGAACCCGCATTCCCCCAAGCAAACAGATTCACCGATTCGAAGCCAAGGCGACCAATCACAGCGTCAAGATCGAGCAACCTTCCCTCGACCGAGAGATCAGCTACATCTCGGTCCGACAATCCCGACCCCCTTGAGTCATACCTCACTACCTTCAGTCCCGCAGCCAACTGTTCATGCCAAAGGCGGTATGTTGGAATCAGCCATTCTGCCTCTAGATGGCTGAAAGGCCACCCCGTCATGATGACTAGGGGGCTGCCTTCGCCCATTACAGAATAGGCAATACTCACCCCGTCGCTCGTCTTCGCGTACCGGATCTGCGGTTCCGCCATTATTCGCTCCATCGCACCTCATACACCCGCACCGGGTCCTCGAACCCCTTCGCCACGAACTCGCCTCGATCGGCGAAGAGGAACCCCTTGCCGGAGCACAGCCCACGCACAGTATCCGCCACCAGTATCTCCCCGCCTTCGGCCTTCGCCGCGATGCGCGAGGCAAGGATCACCGTCGCACCAAAGAGATCGCCGTCTTCCTCGATCGGCTCGCCGGCGTTGATACCGACTCGGACGCTCAACGGCTCGTCGCTCTCACGCTCCGCGAACGCCCGCTGCAAAGCGATCGCGCACTCGACGGCCTTAGTCACTGATCCAAACGAGGCCATGAATCCGTCTCCCATCGTCTTCACTTCATCGCCACCGTGCTCGGCGAGGGCTTCCCGCGTGATGCGCTCGTGCTCTCGGAGGACATCGCGGCCCTTGGCGTCGCCCAGACGCTGCATCATCTCTGTGTGGCCCACGATGTCGGTGAAGAGGACCGTTCGGATGTCGCTCGTTGCGGTGGTTTTGCGCGTCGCGACGTCGACACCAAGAAAGCCTTTGATCTCGCCAACGATCAGGTCCTGGTACCGCCACGGGGCCGACGACATCCCCTCGAACGGCACGAACTTGGCGTTCGGTAGCGTCGACGCCAGCTCGCGGCCTTGAGAGAATGGGATCACGCTGTCCTGGCGTCCGTGGATCACGAGCGCCGGCATCGAGATCTTCGCCGCAAGCTCCGTGACGTCCGCACCGAGCATCGCCTCCGCGACCTGTGCCTGTGCCTCCTTGGGCGCAGATTCCTTCTGGATCTGGGCGACGCCTCGATACTGCTTCTCGGTTCCCTCCTCGATGGTGGTGATATCCACTGGGAACCCCGACGTTCGGATGAAGGCGATGAGCGCGCGAGCGCGTTCCTCGTCAAAGAGATCTGCTCCGCGCAGATAGGCGGTTGAGAGGATAAGCAAGGAAACACGCTCCGGGAACTGTGCAGCGTACGTGATCGCGATCGGTCCGGCCAGAAAGCCGAGCGAGAGCAGGTTTACGGGTGGTCCCACCTCATCGATCACCGCCGCCAGGTCCAGGACGAAGCGGTCCAGCGTCAGATCGGACACATCGGTGTCCGATAGCCCCGAACCCCGCATGTCGTATCGGATGAGCCGCACGCCCTCCGATAGCGCCCTTATGAACTCGCGGGAGTGCTCCGTGTCGAGCTCCAGTTGCAGGTGTCCCGGCCAGCCCGTCACGTATACCAGCGGCGGACCTTCTCCCAGCGTCGCATACGCGATCATCACCCCGTCCGACGTTGTGCAAAAAGAGATATCCTGATCCATCTCAGTCGGTCCACCGAACTTCGTACACCCGTACCGGATCCTCAAACCCCCGCAGCTCGACCTCACCGCGATCGGCGAAGAGGAACCCCTTCCCGCTGCACAACCCACGCACCGTATCCGCCACCAGTATCTCCCCACCCTCCGCCTTCGCCGCGATGCGGGAGGCGAGGATCACGGTCGCGCCGAAGAGGTCGCCGTCTTCCTCGATCGGCTCACCTGCGTTCAGACCGACGCGCACACTCAACGGCTCGTCGCTCTCACGCTCCGCGAACGCCCGCTGCAGAGCGATCGCGCACTCGACGGCCTTGGTCACGGACCCGAATGAGGCCATGAAGCCATCGCCCATCGTCTTGACTTCCGTGCCGCTGTGTTCGGCCAGAGCCTCACGGACTATCCGCTCATGCTCCCGCAGAACATCACGTCCGCGTTCGTCGCCCAGGCGGGACATCATCTCCGTGTGGCCGACGAGATCAGTGAAGAGGACGGTGCGGAAGGCGCTGGGTTCGACCGATCGGTCCTTAGCCGCCAGGCCCACAAACTCTTCGATCAACGGTCCCTCGCTCTGGTAGGTCATGTCGTCGATGGCTAGGAAACGGGCGTCTGGAATGCCCGCGGCAAGCTTCTGTCCGACGCGGACGGGAGCCCAGGGATTGTTGTTATTGTGCAGCACCAGCGTCTCGGCTCTTACGTCAGCCAGGAGGGCTGAAACGTCGTAGCTCCGTACGGTTTCAGTGAAGACACGCCACACCTCCTGCTCGATACAGGCCCGCATGTGTTCGCCCAAGGATTCGATGAGCTGCGGGTCATCAATCCCTAACAAGACACGCGTCATCGTCTCCGTGTAGAGCGTCCAGTCGGTGTCGAGGAGGGCCTCATGGGCCCGACGTCCGGGCGAGTCGACGAAGTCGGACCGGCTTATCCGACCGTTGACGAGGACGAGATGAGTTACCCGATCCGGGAACGTGGCGGCGTAGGTCACCGCTATGGGCACGGAGGTCTCGTACCCCAGAAGCGCGAACGACCGGAGCCCCATGCGGTCGATGACGGCTTCAAGGTCGCGCATCATCGCCGCCATGGAGAAGTCGATCGCATCGCGATCTGAGAGGCCCGTGCCACGCGAGTCATAGAGGATGACTCGGAAGGTTCGCGTCGGCGGCTGGTAGAGGTTAGGGGCTAGCGCCCATGACCGCTGGACATGGGAAAACCCGGGCAGCGGCACGCGGACGAGGGGCGGACCTTCGCCCATGCTGGCGAAGGCGATGTCCACTCCATCGCTCGTCTTCGCGTACTGGATCTGCGGCTCCATCGCGCCATAATCCTACATCACATTAACCACCCCGCAACTCCAGCGCCAAGAGTATCTGCTTATCCGCTCGGGATCCGTTGTCAGTTCGGCGCGCGCGGACCGGTCTTCTCAGGGGTCATAGGGAGGGCGGGTGGGCACCTCTATTCCGATGTCCTTCTCGGAGAAGGACGAGGAACCGGGGTGGGGCGGAGGGGGCGTCTCAACGCCGGCCACTTCCCGCCATTCTGTCCAACCACCGCCGCCGTACAGCAAGCAGGCACCACCGCCGTCTACTTCTTCCGAATCAACGTCAACCCATCCCGCACCGTCAACAGCACGTTCGTCACCCGTTCATCCGCCTGCACGTGATCGTTGAACGCCACGATCGCCTTCCCAGACTCATCCTTCGGGTCCAGGACGTTCCCGCTCCACAGCACATTATCAACCGCGATGATCCCGTTCGGCCCGAGCAATGGCAGCGACGCCTCGTAATAGTTCGTGTAGTTCTCCTTGTCCGCATCGATGAACACCAGGTCGAACGGCGGCTCCAACGTCTTCAGCGTCTCCAGCGCAGGGCCCTCCCGCACCGTGATCTTGTGTCCGTGCGGACTGCGCGCGAAGAAGCTCTTCGCGATCTCGATCGCCTGCGGATTAACATCGCACGTGATCAGCTCACCATTCTCCGGCAGCGCCGCCGCCATCATCTGCGCGCTGAACCCCGTAAACATCCCTATCTCCAGAATCCGCTTCGCCCCCAGCGACGCCGCCAGCATCTGCAGGAACGTCCCCTCTACCTGCCCCGACAGCATCATCGAGAGCCCGCCCATCTTCTCTCGCGTCACCGCCACCAACTCATCCAGCAGCTCCGGCAACGGCGTCGTATGCCCACCCGCATACTCTTCGATCTCTTCCGGCACCAAAGTCACCATGTCACCCTCCCGATTCTCAGTCCCATATCGATCGCTCCCGGCCGCCACAAACCGTTCGACCATCCGTATCTGCTGTCAGGTCGACCGCCGGCACCACTAACCACTTGCCGCCTATCCACTATTCACTTTCCACTAACCCCAACCCCTCCCATCTCCCGCTCCAACTGTTCCAACCCCAACGGCCCCAGGTCCAGCACATCCGTATGGAACTGCTTCAGATCGAACGATGCTCCCGCCTTCCGCTTGGCCGCCTCCCGCACCTCCAACCACTTCCGCTCGCCCACCTTGTAGCTAATCGCCTGACCCGGCCAACCGAGATAGCGCACGATCTCGCTCTTCACAAACTCCGGCTCCTGCCGCGACCGAACGGTCACGAACTCCCGCGCCAGATCGTGGTTCCACACCTCACCCGGATGGAACTTCTCGTTCTCCGGAATCTTCAACTCCAGATGCATCCCAATATCGACGATCACCCGGCAAGCTCGCAGCGCCTGGGCGCTCAACAGACCCATGTAGTAATCCGGGTTCTCCAGAAACCCCAACTCGCCCATCAGCCGCTCGGCGTAGAGCGCCCAGCCCTCGCCGTAACCCGACACGAACCCCAACAGACTCTGGAACCGCGACATCTTATCGCCAAGACAGCGCGAACTGCCCACCTGCAAATGGTGGCCGGGCACGCCCTCGTGGTACGCCGTGGACACGGCACTCCACTTCGGAAAAACCGTCCGTGTCCCCGTTGGCCACCACGTCCGCCCAGGCCGCTTGAAGTCCTCCGACGGCCCAGAGTAGTACGGCGCCAATGCGCCGCCCGGCGGCGGGATCATCACCTCTATCCGGCGGATCCGCTCGTCTATGTCGAAATGCATTCCGTGCAGCGCCTCAAGCGCCTCATCGTGCAACTCCTGCAGCCACGACTGATACGCATCGACGCCGTCCACACAGCGCGACGGATCGTGCTCCAGAATCTCCATCGCATCATCGACCGATCCACCGTCCGCGATCTTCGCCGCCGTCTCCTCCATCTCCCTGTCAATCCGCCACTGCTCCTCCCAACCCCACTCATACGTCTCCTTGAGGTCGATCGACGCCCCCAGGAACACGCGATTCATCAGCCGGTAGCGATCCTCGCCCGCCGCCTCTTCCTCATTCGCCTTCGGCTCGTATTCGTCGCGCAAGTAGCGCGCCATCTCCGCGTACCCGTCCTTCGCCGCCTGAACGCCCGCCTCCACGTCCTTTGCCAGCGCGGTGGATACAGGCCGCTCTCTGCTCTCCCCCTCGCCCACTCCGTGGGAGAGGGCTGGGGGTGAGGGCTCGGAGCGAAACTTCTCGAACGTCCCCAGCAGCAGATCGAAGAACCCCGGCTCACCCTCACGTTGGCCGCTCCAGATCTCCGCCTGCCGCTGGCACTCCCTCGACTGCCGCTTAGCGGCAACCAACCCCTGTGCGATCCCTTCGTTTAGCGACGCCCGGAACCCGGCCAGCGCCTCCGGGACCAGCTTCAGCCTGGCGGCGATGTTCGACCAGTCCTCTTCACTTTCTTTCGGCATCTGGTCGAAGACGCTGCGAGCGCCCTGCATCGGGCTGGCGATGATACGTAGTTCTCGCAGGTTCTCCTTCGCCTCAACCAAGGCCAGCCGCACGCTCAAGCGCTCCCGCATAAAGTCACGCGCTATCCGGTCCCGCTCCCCGTCTGGCGCCGCTGACTCCAGATCGCCGACGGTCCGCCGGTTCAGGTCTGCCACCGCCGCGGTTCCGTCTGGCGAATAATCCGGCATCTCCCGTTCGTGCCCAGGAATCCCCAGGGCCGTTGACAGCGTCGGGTCCAGCGCCGCTATCTCGTTAACGTACTGGTCTGCGATCTCGAATATTCGGCTCATAGTCTCCCCGCTGTTCTAGCGAACAACCCACGGCCGACCTTCTTTGGTCGTCCGGCACATTCTCGTCTAGGATAGAGAATCAACGATCTCTTTCGCATCCACTAATAGCGGGCACCATTACTTGACTCACATCGTCTGGGACTGGAACGGCACACTTGCTGCTGATCATCAGGTCGTCGTCGATTCCGTCAACGCTGTCATGAGAACCTTTGGCCGAAATCCTATCACGACCGACGACTACCGGGTCATAGCGCCCCAGCTGCGTGATCCGCGCATCCGCTCCCCATTCATTGTCAGATCGCCGCTCGGCGCTGGTGTAGTGGAAGCCTGCCTGCCGGTAGGCACGGCCTTCAGGCTTCCACTGTGGGGAGGGGAACCCGCATAGCGAGGACCACCAACTCCGAACGCCGCCCCCACTCGGACAGGCACCAGCCATATGAGACCGGTGCCATCCGCTTATCTGCTCCCCATCCGTTGTCAGGTCGCCGGGCTCGCTACTCCACTACGCTCGTCCGTCATACAATTGAGGCCGATGACACGGAGATCGGACTCCTGATTTGCCTCTGATTCGTACAGAGCAGCTTACGAAGCGCTACGCAACCGTCACCGCACTTGACTCCCTCGACCTCGAACTAGAGTCCGGCATCATCGGCCTCGTCGGCGCTAACGGCGCCGGCAAGAGCACCCTCATCAAGCTCCTCCTCGGTCTCCTCGACCCAACCAGCGGTAAAGGCGAGGTGATGGGGCTCGACGTCTCCCGCCAGGGCCCCGAGCTGCGACAGTTCGTCGGCTACATGCCCGAGCACGACTGCCTCCCTACCGACGTCTCCGCGACTGAGTTCGTCTCGCACATGGCCCAGATCAGCGGCCTCCCCCACGCCGCTGCTCGCGACCGCACCGCCGAGACACTCCGGCACGTCGGCCTCTTCGAGGAGCGCTATCGAGAGATTAAGGGCTACTCCACCGGCATGAAACAGCGCGTGAAGCTCGCCCAAGCACTCGTCCACGACCCGCGCCTCATGCTTCTCGACGAACCGACCAACGGCCTCGACCCCGAAGGCCGCGAAGAGATGCTCACGCTCATTCGTCGCATCGGCACTGAGTTCGGCATCGCCATCATCCTCTCCTCCCACCTCCTCAGTGAGATCGAACGCGTCTGCGACCACCTCATCGAGATCGAGGACGGCAGGCTCATCCGTTCCTCCCCGATGGCCGAACTGACAGCGCCCACCCGCGTACTCGCTATCGAAGTCGATGGCGGCCGAAGGAAACTGGCCGATCGCCTGGAAGCTGCTGGGATCTCTGTCACTGAGAGCGGTCGTGTGCTCCTGGTCCAGAAAGACGACGACTCCTTGCTTGACATCGTGAGGGATGCCGTCGTCGAGCTGGATCTGGGCCTCGTTCGCCTCGAACAAAGCCGTCGCCGCCTCGAAGAGCTCTTCGAACCGGCGACGCTAACCGCACAGGACGACTCCAATGGCTGACGCCACGACGCCCACCTGTCATCCCGACCGAGCGAAGCGAGCGGAGGGATCTGTCCCAGCACGCGCTCCGCGCTCGTACACCAGTCAGGAACACAGCAGTGACTGATTCCGCAGCCGGCAGCATCTACGACCTCGGCTATCGCAACTACGACGGCATTCGCCTCGGTCGTCGTCACGCTATCTGGGCGCTCTACCTGCACAGCCTCCGCGGCGTCTTCGGGATCGGCCGTTCGTTTTGGGCTAAGGCCGGCCCAATTGGCATCACCATCCTCGCCTTCCTCCCGGCCATCCTTCAGCTCGGTATCGGCGCCCTCGCCACACAGGAAGTCAATATCTTCGAACCCGAGGAGTACTACCGCCTCATCCAAGTGCTACTCGCCGTATTCTGCGCCATCGGCGCACCAGAACTTGTCGGCCGTGACCAGCGCACCAAAACCCTCTCGCTCTACTTCTCTCGCGCCCTGCGTCGCCAAGACTACGCGCTTGGCAAGTTCGCCGCCATGCTCACCGGCATGCTAAGCATCACGCTCCTGCCTCAACTCCTGATGTTCGTCGGCAAAGCCGTCACTGGCGACGACTTCGGCGACTACCTCCGAGACAACTGGGAAGACCTCCCCGCGATCGTCGGCAGTGCCCTGCTCCTATCTTCGCTTTTTGCCGGCATCGGGCTCCTCATCGCCTCCCAGACCTCGCGGCGCGCCTATTCCACCATTGGTATCCTCGCCGCATTCGTTCTCACCTTCGCCATCGCCGAAGCCATTTTTCATTCGGCGGATGAAGACGTTGGCAAGTTCGTCCTGCTCGTGAGCCCCTTCCACGTCTTCGAGGGCTTGACCCTCTGGTTCTTCGACGTCTCGCCTGATCCAGATAGGCGGCGCGCAATGGTAGACCTCCCCGGCATCGTCTTCGTGCTCGAAGCGATCGCCCTCAGCTCGCTGCTCCTCGCCCTTCTGATACGGCGCTACGAACGGATCTCGGCGTGAGCACCCAACTCACGAACACAGTTGAGCTCATCAACGCCTCGCGCTGGTACGGTAACGTCGTCGCCGTCAACGATATCTCCTTCTCCCTCGGCCCCGGCATCACCGGCCTGCTCGGCCCCAACGGTGCCGGCAAGACCACGATACTGCACATGATGGCCGGCTTCCTTCGCCCCTCGAAGGGCGATGTCCGGATCGCCGGCCAACGCGCCTGGCGAAACCACGAGATGTACCGCGATGTCGGCCTCGTACCGGAGCGTGAGGCGATCTACCCGTTCCTCACCGGCTTCCAGTTCGTGCTCACCAGCGCCAAACTCTTCGGCCTCAGCGACCCAACCGCCGCCGCCCGAAAGGCCATCCACGCCGTAGACATGGAGTCTGCCCAGGACCGCAAGCTCGACGGTTACTCCAAGGGGATGAAGCAGCGTATCAAAGTCGCCGCCGCCATCGTCCACGACCCCCACATTCTCCTGCTGGACGAGCCCTTCAACGGCACCGATCCCACCCAGCGCCTGCAGATGATGGACCTCTTCCGCAAGATGGCCGCCGATGGCCGCACCATCGTCTTCTCCTCGCACATCCTCGACGAAGTCGAGCGTATCGCCGAAAACGTTCTCGTCATCATCGCTGGCAGGCTCGCCGCATCCGGCGACTTCCGCGCCATTCGCCGCCTGATGACAGACCGTCCTCACACCTTCAAAGTGCGCTCGAGCGACGACCGCCGTCTCGCCACCGCTCTCGTCGCTGATCAGTCCGTTTTCGGCGTCGAGTTGAATGACGACCATCTCACCGTACGCACATCCCAGTACGACGACTTCATCCGCGTCGTCCCGCGCGTCGCCAAGGCCGAAGACATCAGACTGCACGAACTACTTCCAACCGACGAATCGCTCGAAAGCGTCTTCTCTTATCTGGTGAAGCGATGAACTCCACCATCTTCTCGCTCACGCTCCAACAGATCGCCGGGCGCCGCCGCTCGCTCGCGATGTTCGGTCTCGCCATCGTCCCGGTGCTCGTCGCCCTCGTCTTCCAGCTCGGCGAACGCCTCGACCAGCAAGAGTGGACCGCCAACGTCCTCCTCGACGACATCATTCTCACCATCGTCCTCCCTCTCACCTGCCTCATTCTCGGCACTTCTGTCTTCGGTTCTGAGGTAGAAGACGGGACCGCCGTCTACATCCTCGCCAAGCCCATTCAGCGCCGCCAGATCATCATCGCCAAATTCGCCGCCGCCTCCCTCGTCGCTGCCGCCGTCGTCGTTCCGGCAACCGCCATCTCCGGACTTCTCGCCATCCAGGGCGCCTCCGAAGACGGGATCGTCATCGGCTTCACCATCGCAACCCTATTCGGCATCGCCGCCTACACCGGCGGATTCATCCTCCTCAGCGTCGTCACCAGCCGCGCCCTTCTCATCGGCCTCGCCTACGTCTTCATCTGGGAAGGAATCGCCACCGAACTCTTCACCGGCACCCGCTTCCTCAGCATCCGCCACTACTGCCTCGGCATCGCCGACCTCATCTCATCCACCGGCAAACAGAACTTCGAAGCGGAGCTCGGTGGCGCAGAAGGCCTCGTCCTCGCCTCCGCCGCCGCCGCCATCGCCCTCTTCCTCGCCGTCCGCCGCCTGCAACGCTTCGAACTCACCGAACCCGACTAGCGCTCCCCGCACAACTCGCCTCAACCCCCTTGACCCTTGACCCTATACCCCCGACCCTTAGCCCACCATGCTGCCCCCCATCCCACCCAACTCCCGCGCCCCCTTACGCCCCCTCTTCGACGGCTTCGTCGGCCTCCACGGCGTCATCGACGCCGTACTCGAAGGCGCCCTCGGCAATGCCTACGCTGACGACCCGGCGAACCCGCACGTCGCCCGCCTCGAACTCGACTTCAACGCCATCGCCGGCGACCCCGAAGCCCCCGCCGCCGCCGACGCACTCCGCGCACTCGCCCCGGGCGAACACCTCGCCATCCCCGAGTCATGGACCGACCTCCTGGTGAGCGTTCGCGGCGACGACCTCCAGCCCTACGACCGCTTCGTCTTCTCGCCCGGCCCCTGGGACCGCTCCACACTCGCCGCCCTCCGCGAGTCACTCCCAACGGGATTCGTTCTCGAGCGCATCACCAAGGCCACTGTCGAACCGTTCGAAGCGCTAGCCGAATCCCTCATCTACAACTTCGCCGACGCAGACGACTTCCTCGCCCGCAGCGTCGGCTTCGGCATCTTCCCGATTATCCCGGAACCCGGCCCATCCGTTCACCCTGTAGGGGCGCAGCATGATGCGCCCCCGCCGGAGTCGCAACCACGCCACTGCATCGCCAGCTGCTCCTCCTACGTCATCAGCAGCGGCACCCTCGAATTCGAAATCCAGACCCGGGAAGACCACCAGCGTCGCGGCTTCGCCCTCGTCACTGGCTCCCGCATGATCGAACACTGCCTCGACAACGGCCTCGAACCCGCCTGGGACGCCGCCCACAAAGGCTCCGCCCGCCTCGCCGAACGCCTCGGCTTCATCAACCGCCGGACCTACACCGCCTACCGCCTCGGCTAGCTCTCTATCCGTTGCCAGTTCGCCGGTGCGCAACCGCTCATCCGTCGATTTCCGTCGTAACGGAAGCCTTCAGGCTTCCACGGCGACTATCCGCTCGTCTGCTGTTAGTCGGCTGACTGCGCCTACGATTCGACTTCAGACGGCGTGGAAGCGCTGACTGCCGTGCCCTCAGCCGGCGGATCAGCCCACTGCTCAGCCCATCTGGCGACGGCTTCGACTACAGAACCCAGGGACTGGCCCTTCTCGGTCAGGTGATACTCGACGCGCACCGGCACCGTG
Source organism: Chloroflexota bacterium (assembly GCA_022574655.1). Lineage (GTDB taxonomy): Bacteria > Chloroflexota > Dehalococcoidia > SM23-28-2 > RBG-16-64-32 > JACZRQ01. Next base: position 19,416 of record JACZRQ010000015.1, on the reverse strand, counting down.
GGAATCACCGAGCGTACGACGACTCCCTCAGCCTCCAGCTCCTTCAGACGCTCGGAAAGCATGCGCGGACTCAAGCCGGGGATCGTTTCGGCCAACTCATTGAACCGAGACACACCGGCGAGCATGGCGCGCAGGATGGCGCCCGACCATCGACGGCCGATCAATTCCACGGCGCGGTGATAGTAGGGGCAGAACGGTTCCAGCTCCTCTGTTTTCATCATCTCCATTATTACCTATCGTAACCCACTAGACATCTGGAACTAACCAATTTATAGTACATTACTAAACGTATCTACACCCGCAGACACAACTCGTTGCTGGGAGGCAATATGAGCGCAGAACCAACGCCACGTATCGTCATCCACGAAGATGGCCCGTACGAAGTGACGGGCGAGCCGCTTCTGACAAAGCGCGCGCAATCTGAAAGCATCTACGGCGAGCCCCTGGACTGGGACCTGGTCGGATCCGAAGACGCGGACTACAAGCGGCGCAAGCGCTATCTGCTCTGCCGCTGTGGCCAGTCGAACTCGAAACCATACTGCGACGGTACCCACGCGAAGATCGACTTCGACGGGAAGCTCACTGCCGACCGCGCGCCGAGCGCGTCACGTCAGAAGCTCATCGAGGGCGACGGCATCTCGATGACCGACGACACCTCGCTCTGCGAGCACGCGGGCTTCTGCGGAACTCGGTTCACGAACGTCTGGGCGATGATGGGGTCGACGAAGGACCCGGAGGTGCGCGAGCGGGCGCGTCGCATGATCGCGAACTGTCCGTCGGGTCGGCTGGGCTTCGGCCCCGGTTACGAAGACCTGGAGCCGCAGTATGAGCCATCGTTGGCGACGATCAAAGACGGTCCGCTCTGGGTGCGCGGCGGCATTGAGATGGAGGCCGAGGACGGGTTCATTTACGACAGGCTCAACCGCCAGACGCTTTGCCGGTGCGGACGCTCCAGCAATAAGCCGTACTGCGATGGCACCCACAAGGACGTGGGCTTCGAGGCCGACTGATGAAGTCGACCTCGGCCTCCCGACCGGCCTCTCCTACTACACCACATTCAGCTAGGCTGACTCAGAATCCAACGCGCACACCTTCAGCGGACCAAGCAATAGCTCATAAGAAAGAGGACTCATGGACAAGCCCGTAATCGCAGCACGCAACCCGGCGAAGGTCGAACTAAACGCGGGCGAGGAGTACAACTGGTGCCGCTGTGGCCGGTCTTCGAACCAGCCGTTCTGCGATGGCTCCCATCGCGGAACCTCCTTCATACCGCTCACGTTTACGGCGGAGAAAAGCGGCGAAGCGGTTCTCTGCCAATGCAAGCACACGGGCAACGCGCCGTTCTGTGATGGCACCCATGCGGGCCTGCCCAAGGATGCCGACAGCGCGGAGGCACCGCCGCCACCCGCCGCCGCATCAAACGGTGCACCTTCCGCCGTGCCCACGCCGGAAGAGCCCACGGTTCAATACATCCACCAGCTTGCCCGCGATGGGCTAACCAAACTTGGTCGCCACGGGGAGCTCGGAGCCATGGGCGTGCCCCGCTCCGAACTGCCCGACTGGAACGACATCCAGATCCTGCCCGCGCAGTTCGCCCGCAAGCCGCTGCTCGATGACGTCGATGTCGCCAGTGAACTGGTAATCGGGCCGAACGCCAGGAAGCCGCTCACCCTCAAGATCCCCTTGTTCGTTTCGGACATGAGCTTCGGCGCGCTGTCGGAAGAAGCGAAGGTTGCCCTCGCCACCGGCGCGGAGATCGCAGGCACCGGCATCTGTTCCGGCGAAGGCGGCATGCTGGCCGAAGAACAAGACGCCAACAGTCGCTACTTCTACGAATACGCCTCAGCGCGCTTTGGCTATGACGAAAAACTTCTCACCCTCGTTCAGGCGTTCCACTTCAAGGGCGGACAAGGCGCGAAAACGGGCACCGGAGGCCATCTGACCGGCAACAAAGTCGTCGGAAAGATCGCGCAAGTTCGTGGCCTGCCGGAAGGATCGCCCGCCGTTTCGCCAGCGACCTTCACCGATCTGGCGACAGTATCCGACTTCCAAACATTCTCGGACCGTGTTCGCGACATCACCGGCGGCATTCCCATCGGCTACAAGATCTCCGCCAACCACATTGAAGATGACATCAGCTTCGCCGTTGAAGCGGGCGCGGACTACATCATCATCGACGGCCGCGGCGGCGGCACCGGCGCGGCGCCGCTGATCTTCCGCAACCATATCTCCGTGCCCACCATCGCCGGCCTCGCCCGCGCCCGCCAACATCTCGACGACTTGAAGCGCCCCGACATCACCTTGATCATCACCGGCGGCCTGCGCACCGCCCCCGACTTCATCAAAGCCATGGCCCTCGGCGCAAACGGCGTCGCCCTTGCCAACTCAGCCATTCAGGCGGTCGGATGTGTCGGCGCGCGCATCTGCAACACCAACCTCTGCCCCACAGGCGTGGCAACGCAAGACCCGAAACTGCGCGCGCGCCTGAACGTTGAAGAGTCCGCCGAGAAGCTCGCGAGATTCCTGGGCGCCTCGGTCGATCTCATGAAAGTGATGGCGCGGGCCTGCGGCCATGACGACCTGCAAAAGTTCAACCCCAACGACATCACCACCTGGAAACGCGACATGGCCGAGCTTACAGGCGTTCGCTTTGGCGGCGTTGGCTCATCGTCGCGCTGAGAACGCCGCGCCCGCCTGACCACCCGCTGAGCTCTCACGCCCTCATTCCCACCGCTCGTGCTACCATTCGCCCGACGGCAAGTAGTACGAGGAGAGACAACATCATGCCTGGAATTCGTAGCCTCACAGAGATCGTGATCTCCGTCCACAACATGGAAGAGTCGCTCAAGTTCTATCGCGACCTTCTCGGCCTCAACGTCATGTCCCCGCCGGACTTCCGGGGCGCGGTCTTCCTTCAGGTCGGATCGTCCGGAACCGGCATCCCGCAGCAGATCGTGCTCGTCCCCCTGCCCGAAGGCACCCCCGATTTCTCCAGCGAGCGTTCACAGCGCACACTGCATCACATCGGCTTCGAGATCGCGCACGAAGACTTCGACGCCGAGAGCGCCCGTCTGAAGGCCGCCGGCCTCGACGTCCGCTTCGGTGAGCACCCCTTCTTGGCCGTCAAAGGGATGTACCTCGACGACCCCGACGGCAACGAGGTCGAACTAATCGCGACTAAGAGTTCGTGATCGTCGCTTGGACGACCACGAACGACCCCCTCATTCCTTCTTCCTGATCTCCGTAATCACGCTCAGGATCGCGTCGATTTCCACCTCATCACCCGCTTCAGGGCTCGCGTAGATATTCGTATGCGCGACACGCGCCTGGCGCAGCGCATCCGGCTCATCGGCGTACGAATAGACGATCTCGTAATACTGCTCGCCGTGAAGCAGATACGGCTTCACGCGGCGGATAACACCCTCTCGGCCCACGGCTAACCTCCGATCCAGTCGACGTCACTCGCTCCCCATGCGGGAGCCCTCCAATCGTCCACTACGTCACTCAGCCTGTCAATCGATTGTCTACCGCGCCCTCGCGTACCCACCCAACTCCTCGCCCCCGGTCCGTAGTAGTGGAAGCCTGCTCGTCTGAGCCTTCACAAAGCTAGCTTGCCACGGCTTTCGCGTTCGCAGCCTTTGCGCACGTCCGCCGCAGGGGACATAGATCGTGCTTGGGATTGCGCGCGGTGCAAACAAGAGCCGCTAGGTCGAGCATCGCGAAGTTATAGTCTCGCGCGTGCGCCCGATCCAGCAACCCGTCCGCCAGCTCGCGTACCTGCCCATCGCGGCGAGCTTCCGCGTGCTCTCGTAACCCAAAGTAACGGGCGATGACGCGCGCGACGTTCGCATCGATCACCGCTCGCGGCTGGCCAAGCGCGAAGACAAGAACGGCGTCCGCCACGTAATCTGACACACCGGTCAGCTGAACAAGTTCCTCTCGCGTCGTAGGAACGTGGCCGCCGAAGTCCCGAACGAGGTCACGACCCAGCGCCTCGAACTGGGCGATTCGCCAGTTCAAGCCCAGTGGCTTCAGGCTGCTCCTAAGGGAATTCGAATCGGCTCGGTACATCTCGTCCGGGCTCGGATAATCTCTGATGAACAACTCATAGACCGGTGCGACCTGCTTCGCCCGAGTTCGGCGAAGCATCATCTCGGCGATCAGAATGAAGTAGGGATCACTTACTGTTCGCCAAGGGAAGGTTCGCTTGTGTTGTTCGTACCAATTCAGCAGTCTTCCGCGGAAACTTCGCTTTTTGCCCGTGGTTAGTTCTTCCATTCCTGTTGGAATTTATCAGAATGGTGCGCATACGTCCCTGGACATAGGCGTCGGGAGAACGCCTCTTAACGAGCACATCCCGTATCGCCCTCGCGACCGTTTGAACCACCGGAACCGCCACCGAATTCCCGAACTGCTTGTAAGCCTGTGTATCACTTACCGGTATCTCGAAATCGTCTGGAAACCCCTGGAGCCTAGCACACTCACGAGGCGTAAGGCGTCTCGGTGGCCCTGAGCCAACTGGGATCAGAATCTCAGAGCCGTCCTTGTAGTATCGAGCGCTTAAAGTCCTCGTTACTCCGTTCACACGATCGGTCACCAGCCCGTAGCCGAAGCCGTTGCCCTTCGCCCGATGCTTTGCGGCATATCCTTGAAGATAGTTCCAGAGGTGCTCGGTCAATCGGTACTTGCTCGCGACGCGCTTCTCGAGGACATCGCTCAGAGTAGCTCTCGCTCCCGACAACTCCGGAAACTCGAAGTCCACTGCGTCGCGGAAGCCAACGATGTACACGCGTTGGCGATGCTGCGGCAGGAGAGCCTGCGCATCTAGGATCGTCCACTTCACCGAATAGCTAAGTTCGTCTTGCAGAGTCCGTAGGATAGTCTCAAACGTGCGACCTTTGTCGTGGCTGACGAGATTCTTCACGTTCTCAAGCAGGAACGCCCGGGGCCGCGACGCTTCTAGAATGCGCGCGATGTGGAAGAACAACGTTCCCTGAGTCGCGTGGCGAAACCCGTGCTCGTTCCCTAGAGCGTTGTTCTTCGTTACCCCGGCGATGCTAAACGGTTGACACGGAAACCCACCGACCAACACGTCGTGCTGTGGAATGTCAAATGCGTCGATCTCGGTGATGTCGCCGGATGGACGCTCACCAAAGTTGGCCTCATATGTATCGCACGCCCACGCGTCCCATTCGCTCGAAAACACACACCGCCCCCCTACACCCTCGAAGGCCATGCGAGTACCACCTATTCCGGCGAACAGATCGATGAAGCTAAAGCTCATGTCTCTAGCGAACATGATCATTGCGCACGTCACGCGAGTCAACGTTTGACCGTCACACCCATCGGCAGCCTTGTTGATAACTGGGTAGAATGTCTTCCAGTATGAGACGCGGCTATCTCTCGCAGTATTTCGCCGGTATTGGTGCGAAACGCCTAACCGCGGTTGAGATCGATCCCTCACGCTCCAATCAACACGAAATCCAAGGCGTACAGACCTTCAGAACCTTTCTTGGCACCACCAAGGCAGAGTTTGAAGGTCGCCTAATTTACATGTCAGACGACGATGAGCCCGTGGTCTTTGATTCCTCATTGACTTGGTACGACGCTCGAGAACAGAAGGACAACCGAGGCCCCGAATACAAGCTGTACTACCGTGCCGAGACCGCACCGCTCATGGGGATGGCAGAGGTGGGTGACTTGCTTGTCGTCGCCAAAACCAGAGAGGGCACACTTCTGTTGGTCATAGCACCATCTGGATCAACAATAGACGGCCAGCTGTGTTGGCTATTTAGCTTGGGCGACGAGATTGCAAGTTCGCTAGCAAGAGACTTGGACCGGGCTGGTGACGACACCGAGCTGTCGCTCAGCGCTGAAGCTCTACTTGAGGCGATTGGCGTTGCCATCGAAAAGCACGACGAGACGTTCCTCGCGATGATCCTCGCCCGATTCGGATCAACCTTCCCATCCACATTAGAGTTTTCGTCGTTTGCGCGTGAGACGCTTCCAGACGTGATCATCGGCGATGATCCGGATGCGGCGATAATTCGTTTCATGGAACGGGAAGAAGTCTTGTTCAAGACCCTAGAGCGTCATCTTCTAACCGAAAGGATGGAGAGGGGACTTGATGTCGATCAGTTCATAAGCCTCTCCTTATCGCTCCATCAACGCCGCCGCGCGCGGGCAGGAAGAGCACTCGAAAATCATCTGGCCGCTATCTTTGATCACTATTCCGTGACATTCGCTCGCAACAAGGTGACGGAGAATAACCAGCGTCCCGACTTCATCTTCCCGGGTATGGATGCGTACCACGATACGCAGTTCCCGTCCGAGCGGCTTACTATGATGGCTGTGAAGCAAACCTGCAAGGATCGTTGGCGCCAAATCCTCCAAGAAACTGAGCGCATCGAGGAGAAACACCTGCTTACCCTTGAACCAAGCATCAGTAAGAATCAGACGAGCCAGATGAAGGCAGCATCGATTGTTCTCGTGGTTCCGACTCCTGTCCACTCCTCGTACTCTGAGGAACAACGAGGGTGGCTCTTGGACCTCGGGGCGTT
>JACZRQ010000015.1:0-12846 GCA_022574655.1 Chloroflexota bacterium | reverse complement strand
CTTCTTCTAGGCAGGGGGCCTAAGCGCGGCCCCTCTGCCATTTCCCCCTTCCAGCTCTCACCCCAATCCCCTATCATCCAAACGGAGGTACATGCCCATGCCCCGCGCCCATCCCCAGCCACATCGAAGTGCCCATCCGGCCGCCCTCACCACCGGCACCACAACCCAGGAACCCGCCCTTTATATCGTGTCGCCCGTCTCGCGCCCGCCGTCCACTATCCACTCTCAACTGTCCACTGCCTCTATCCCCCTCTCCCCGTGGGAGAGGGGCCAGGGGTGAGGGCCGTCCCCCAATCCAATCAAACCAAATCCAATCAACGAAACTTGACCGTGCCCCGTACGTACACCCCCGGAAAAAACGAAAAACGCCAAACCCAATCAAACCTAACCCCCGGTTTCCCCAATCCAATCAAACACCTAATCTCCCCTCGCCCGCCTTGCGGGAGAGGGGCCGGGGGTGAGGGCCCTCCTCTCTGCCGTCCACTGTCCACTGTCATCTATCCACTCCCCACCCTTGACCCATGACCCCCAACCCCTGACCCTATCCCCCATGCGCATGTCCAAGCTCTTCAGCAAAACCCTCCGCGAGGACCCCACCGAGGCCGAGACCCCCTCTCACCGCCTCCTCCTCCGCGCCGGCATGGTCACCCAGATCGCCGCCGGCATCTACTCCTACCTGCCCCTCGGCTGGACCATCATCCGCAAGATCCAGGACATCATCCGCAAGGAGATGGACGCCGCCGGCGGCCAGGAACTCCAGATGCCATCCGTCCACCCCATCGCCCTCTGGAAAGCCTCCGGCCGCGACCAACTCATGAAGGACATCCTCTTCCGCTTCAAAGACAAACGCGGCCGTGAGTTCGTACTCAGCCCCACCCACGAAGAGATCACCGTCGAACTCTTCAAACGCAACGTCCAGTCCTACCGTGACATGCCCCAGCTCATCTACCAGATCGCCGCCAAATTCCGCGACGAACCCCGCCCCCGCGGCGGCCTCATCCGCCTCCGCCAGTTCATCATGAAGGACCTCTACTCCTTCGACACCGACTCGGCCGGCCTCGACGCCTCCTACCAGACCATGTTCGACGCCTACCAGCGCATCTTCGACCGCTGCAGCGTCCCCACCATCCCCGTCCTCGCCGACTCCGGCGCCATGGGCGGCACCGACACCCACGAGTTCATCTACCTCACAGACATCGGCGAAGACTCTCTGCTCCTCTGCCCCAAGTGCGACTACGCCGCCAACGCCGAAGTCGCCGCCTTCGTCAAAGAACCCGCCCACACCGACGAAGACCCCCAGCCCATCGAGGAGGTCGACACCCCCGGCCAGAAGACCATCGACGACCTCGCTGCCTTCCTCAAGGTCCCCGCTACGAAGACCTGCAAGGCCGTCTTCTACCTCGCCGACGGTGAACCCGTCTTCATCGCTATCCGCGGCGACATGGACGTCAACGAAGCCAAGCTACGCAACGCCCTCGGCGCCACCGACCTCATATACATGGCCGAAGCCCAGGTCGAGAAGGCTGGCTTCGTCGCCGGTTCCGCCGGCGCCGTCGGCCTCGAAGGCGTGAAGATAATCGCCGATGAGCTCGTCACCCGTGAGCGCAACCTCGTCGCCGGCGCCAACAAGCCCAATAAGCACCTCCTGAACACCAACTACGACCGCGATTGGAAGGCCGACGTCGTCACAGACATCGCCCTCGCCCGTGAAGGAGCCCTCTGCGCCCAATGCCGCACGCCTATGGACCTCAAGCGCGGCATCGAGATGGGCCAGGTCTTCAAGCTCGGCACCCGCTACTCAGAGACGATGGGCGCCTACTTCCTCGACGCCGAGGGTAAGAAGCAGCCCGCGGTCATGGGCAGCTATGGAATCGGCATTGAACGCCTGCTCGCCGCCGTCGTAGAGGCCAACCACGACGAGAACGGCATCATCTGGCCCCCGCGACTCGCCCCGTACGACGTCCACATCGTCGTCATCCAGCCCGACAAGCCGGGCGTCCGCGAGACTGCCGACGAGCTGTACGACAGTCTTACCGCCGACGGTAAAGCCGTTCTCCTCGACGACCGCGATGAGTCCCCCGGCGTCAAGTTCAAGGACGCCGACCTCCTCGGCATGCCTGTACGAGCCACCGTCAGCCCTCGCAACCTCAAGGAAGGCGCCATCGAAGTCAAACTACGCACCGTTTCGGAATCGAAACTCATCCCGGTCGACGAGTCCCCCAAACGCATCGCCGACATGCTCTAGGTTAACTAGTCGGCCTCTCAGCCTCAGCACTATCGGTATTCCGATTTAGCCTCATCGCGCACCCAATTCGTCCTTGTGTCACCATACCTGCGATGATATAGTTACTTCCGGAATATGCTCTTATATGAAGAGTGGGGTCGCACCCGCTCTTTTTTGGCTCTGCGAAGGGACGTTTCAGGAGGTCGATGCTCAATTGAAGAGCGAGTTCATGATCGCCATCACCCAGTTGGCGGCTGAGAAGAACCTGCCCAAAGAGGTGGTCCTCGATGCGATGGAGGCTGCCCTCGTATCCGCATACAAGAAAGACAGCGCCCTCGAAGGTGAAGTCGCCGTCAAAATTAACCGTGAGACTGGTGATCACCACGTGTACCTGGAGCGGAACGTTGTGCAGGAAGTCGAAGACCCTCTCACTGAGATAACGCTACCTGATGCACGCAAAGTTAAGCCAGACGTGATGCCCGGAGACGTGCTTCTCACAGAGGTACACCCTGGCGCCGCTGGCCGCATCGCCGCCCAAACAGCCAAGCAGGTCGTGCTCCAGCGCCTTCGCGAAGCCGAACGCGCAATGGTCTTCGAAGAGTTCTCCAACCGCGAGGGCGACATAGTGTCCGGCGTCATCCAGCGCATCGAAGAGAAGCACACGGTGGTCGACCTCGGCAAGACCGAGGGCGTCTTCCCCCTTGCCGAGCAAGTACGCTCCGAGAACTACCGCGTTGGGCAGCGCCTGAAGTTCTATCTGCTAGAAGTTCACAAGTCGCTTCGTGGACCGCAGCTAATTCTGTCACGTACCCACAAGAACCTCCTGAGACGACTGTTTGAGCTCGAGGTCCCGGAGATATACCGCGGGATCGTGGAGATCAAGTCCATCGCCCGCGAAGCTGGATACCGCAGCAAGGTTGCGGTCGCAGCACGGCAAGAAGGCGTCGACCCGGTCGGCTCTTGCGTCGGCCTACGCGGCATCCGTATTCAGAACATCGTCAACGAGTTGAACGGCGAGCGAATCGACGTCATCCAATGGGACCCCGAGGCGGCGAGGTTGGTAGCAAACGCCCTCAGCCCCGCTCAGGTACTTTCAGTCAAGATCGATGAAGTGAACAACACCGGATCGGTGATCGTTCCCGACCGCCAACTCTCACTCGCAATCGGAAAAGAAGGACAGAACGCACGACTCGCCGCGAAGCTCACAGGCTGGCGCATCGACATCAAACCGGAATCGGCCATAACCGAGCCACTTGAGCCCCTGCCTGAACCCACGAAGGTGATCTCCGGCCCGGCGCCCACCATCGCGCCTGAAGTCACCGAAGAGGACGAGTCAGCCGCCACTGAGCCTGCAAGCCACCCCGAAGCTCCGCAGCCATGGGAAGAAGTCATCACCGCCGACGACCGTGCCGATGTGCAGCCGGTAGAAGCTTCTGATGACAAACCCGCCGAACTCGTGGCGGAAGCTCCAGCGCAACCTGAAGCCGAATCCAACGGCGCACCCGCCATTCGCTTCGCTGAGGAGATCGGTCCTGTCGTGGCGGACGAACCCGCCAAAGGCAAGAAGAAAGGCAAGAAGGCCCAAGAGTCGGAGGCTGCCGCCAAGGCGGCGGCGAAACGAAGCCGGCATCTGGCGGTCGCCGAAGAATCGGAAGACGAAGACCTTGAGTACGACTGGAAAGCAGATGAGTAAAGCCACTGCCACACCGAGCGCAGTCGCGACGGGCCGACGTCTTCCTCAACGTACCTGCGTTTCCTGCCGAACCACCACCAACAAGCGAGATCTTGTACGACTGGTCCGGACCCCCGAAGGCAATGTCACTCCAGACCCGGGAGGCAAGGCTCCAGGACGAGGCGCCTACCTCTGCAGGGAACAGGCGTGCTGGGACAACGCGATCAAGCAAGGGGTCCTCGAAAGAGCGTTGCGGACCTCGATCAACGAAGCTGACGCTCAAGGGATCTTGGATTACCGCCGCAGTCTAATCGAGAATGAGGTAGCGAGATGACCGACCAGCAACCGGTCGCAGCAGGCATGGCTCCAGCAGCCGCCCCAGCCAAAAAGGTCGCGATCCCGAAACAGATCACAGTCCGCGACTTGAGTGAACTCATGAGCGTCACCCCCATCGACATGATCAAGGACCTCATGAAAGCCGGGGTCATGGCGGCTATCAACCAGTCAGTCGACTTCGAGACGGCCTCTAAGGTCGCGACGGAGCACGGCTTTGAGGTCGACCCACTTCAGGAGGAGTCCGCCACCGTAGAGGTCGAAGAGGAAATCGAGGACGAGGCGAAGCTCAAGCCGCGACCGCCCGTCGTCACCGTCATGGGACACGTCGACCACGGCAAGACCAGCCTCCTCGACGCCATTCGAGAGACCAAGGTAACCGAACAGGAGTTCGGCGAGATCACACAACATATCGGCGCCTACCAGACCGAGGTCAACGGCCAACTGATCACCTTCATCGATACCCCCGGCCACGAGGCATTCACCGAGATGCGAGCGAGAGGCGCCAACGTTACCGATATCACGATTATCGTTGTCGCCGCCGATGATGGCGTCATGCCACAAACCGTCGAGGCGATCAACCATGCCAAGGCTGCTGGCGTCCCCATCATAGTTGCGATCAACAAGATCGACTTACCAGCAGCGAACCCGGACAACGTCAAGCAACAACTTACGCAGAACGAAGTCGTTGTCGAGGATTTCGGCGGCGAGGTTCCAGCGATTCCCGTCTCCGCTACCACGAAGGAGGGGCTGGACGATCTTTTGGAGCACGTCCAGCTCGTGTCCGAAATCTCGGAGCTGAAGGCGAATCCCGATCGCCCGGCTGAGGGCGTCGTCATCGAATCCCGGAAGGATCCCCACCGCGGGCCGATCGCCACCCTGATCGTCCAACGCGGAACGCTCCGTGTTGGCGACATCATCCTCGCTACAAGCGCCTTCGGAAAGATCAAAGCGATGTTCGACGACCGCGGCGAGCGCCTCAAAGAGGCGCCTCCTTCAACCCCAGTGGAGATCATGGGGCTGGACGAACCACCCGGAGCGGGCGAGAAGTTCAGAGTCGTCAAGGAAGAACGCGAGGCACGAACGGCGGTTGAGGACGAACGACGCAGGAGATCCGATGACACGCAGACACGCAGAGTAACGCTCGAGACCATCTCCGGCGATATCGCAGCCGAGCGGGTCAAGGAACTGCAGATCATCCTGCGGGCCGACACACGGGGAACCCTTGAAGCGATCCAGACCTCCCTCGAGCAGCTGAGCACCGAGGAAGTCGTCGTCCAGATACTTCACGCAAGTGTTGGCACCGTGAGTGAGTCCGACGTCATGCTCGCTCTCGCTTCTCGAGCGATCATCATCTCGTTCAACGTCAAAGTAGAGCCGGGCGCCAAGCGACAGTCCGACTCCGATGGAGTCGACATACGCCGGTACAGGCTCATTTACGAGCTGCTCGAAGATACGGATAAGGCGGTCAAGGGTCTTCACGCTCCTGTGATCAAGGAAGTGGTCGACGGTCACGCCGAGGTACGTGCTATTTTCAAAGTAAAGGGCGGTCGTATCGCCGGGTGTATGGTCAAAGACGGCCTCTTCAATCGCTCCTCGAACGCACGTGTGCTTCGCGGCGGACAGATGCTCCACGAGTCTCGGGTGTCCAGCCTGCGCCGTTTCAAGGATGACGTCAGGGAAGTCAATGCCGGACTCGAGTGTGGAATCGGAGTCGAGGGATTCGAGAAGTTCGAAGAGGGCGATAACATCGAGGCCTTCCACACCGAAGAGCAAGCTGGCGCCTAGCCAAGAACGACAAGAAGCGCGGACGTGAGCCGACGCCTCCAGAGACTCGCCGTACTTTTCCAACGTGAGATTTCCGCGTTGATCCGTACCGAGCTACGCGACCCAAGGATCGGCACGATCGTTAGCATCACACGGGTCGAGATCACCTCTGACCTTGAGAACGCTACCGTTCACACCAGCGTCTTTGGCGATACCGAAACGAAGACGGACACCATCAATGTACTGGGTGGCGCGGCTCCATTCTTGAAACATCACCTCCTTCGCAGGCTTCGGATCAAAAGGGTGCCAGATCTTCACTTCGAGTTGGATGAAACCATCGAGGAAGCAGCCCACGTATTGGACCTGATGAAGAAAGTGTCCGGTTCGGACGAGGATTGATGACTGCCGCCGGGATCCTCAACGTTAATAAAGAAAAGGGCATAACCTCCCACGACGTAGTCCAGCGCGTGCGAAGGGCGCTCCCGGGCACTAAGGTCGGCCATGCCGGCACCCTCGACCCGATGGCGACGGGGGTCTTGGTCGTGCTCGTTGGACATGCGGTGCGAATCAGCGAATTCGTAATGGATTTGACGAAGGTGTACAGAGCTACCATCACCCTCGGAGAATCGACCGACACCTACGACGCGGAGGGCAACGTCACCGCAACCGCGCCTGTACTCGCATCCGAGAGCGATGTGCTTTCGTCCCTCTCACGTTTCGTTGGCGAGATCGAACAAACACCACCGCCCTACAGCGCTGCGAAGATCGATGGCAAGCGCGCGTACAAACTGGCGAGGCAGGGCAAGAGCACGTTGCCGCCAGCCCGCATCGCACACGTCTATCGCGTCGAACTCACTCGATTCAACTCACCGTACGTCGAGATCGAGGTCGAATGCGCGAAGGGCACCTACATTCGAAGTATCGGACACGATCTGGGCATTGCGCTCGGCTGTGGCGCTCACGTGTCGACACTCATTCGTACCCAGATCGGCCCGTTCGATATGGAATCGGCGGTGGATTCCGCCACGCTGCCAGAGGTCCTCCAAGATGAGGGCTGGAAATCGCTATTGCGGCCGACTGATCTTGGTCTGGCCAACCTTCCCTCACTAACAGTCCAAATCGAAGACGAAAAGGACCTGCGCCACGGTCAAGCCGTCGAGGCCGGTTCAGTGAATCTCCCGTCAGAAACCGCGGTCTCTGACGGCCTTACGGCCCGCGGCTATGCCGAAGACGGTAGCCTGATCGGCATCCTCCAATACGACCAACCATCAAAAACGTGGCGACCTCGCAAAATCCTCACGTAGGGTCATGGTAGGTTTGCCGCCTCGAGCACCCAAGAGATACAATTTGACAGGCTACCAGGCCGCAAAGGGTCTGGCCGAGCACCTACTTCATGAGCCTTCCACCAAGACAGTTCACAGATGAGCAGACGCGCATTCTGACTGAGGAACTTATCCTGCCCAGCGGAAGCGGCGCTTCTCCCGCCGAATAGGACATCACAGCATGCGGAAGTACGTGCTGTTCTGGCTCACGTTCTACACTATCGGTAGGCTGCCCACGCGCCTGCTCTACGCGATCTTTGGCGTAGTCGCCGACATCACATACGTACTGGCGGCGGGATCTCGACACGCCGTTTGGAAGAACCTCCGTCATGTAGTCCCCCCCGATACGCCAAAGAGAGCGATCCGGCGCATGGCACGACAGATCTTCCGCAACGTGGCACTTTATTATGTGGACTTGGCACGTATGCCGTACACAGATACCCACCATCTCTTCTACAAGCGGATGGACGTGCATGGACTCTACGAGAATCTCATTCCGGCCGTCGAACGCGGTCATGGCGTCATTATGCTCGGCGCTCATTGCGGTAATCCCGAGCTTGCCGGCCAGGGATTGATCCCAGTCGGCGTCCGAGTCTTCGCACTCACAGAGCCCCTGGACCCACCGCGACTCTCGCGGCTGCTGGACCGAGTCCGCTCAAGCCAAGGGCATGAATTCGGTCCCGTGAGCATCGGCAACGTAAAGCGCGTGATGAAGACACTTCGCTCTGGAGGCACCGTCGCACTGATGGGAGATCGTGACATCGAAGGTCCTCGGCAGCGATTGCCCTTCTTTGGCGTAGAGACCTGGATGCCCACCGGGCCTATCGAGGTGGCGATCAGAACCGGAGCCACGGTCATCCCGTGCTTCAGTGGCAGAACAGATGACTATTTCATTGAAGCTCACATGCAAGAGCCACTGGAGTTGAAGATCACAGGTGACTTCCAAGCGGATGTGAGAGCGGGGACCCTGGCCTTCCTCAAGCGCCTTGAGAGCTGGCTGAGAGATGATCCCGGTCGTTGGCTGGTGCTCGAACCCATTTGGGACACCGAGGAACACAATTCTAGCGTGCCCACAGGAGTCACCGAACATCAACACCAACCATCTCGGTAAAGCGGACCTTCACATACATACAAGCGCCAGTGACGGGATGGAGGACGCTTCCGAACTACTCGACCACGTCGAGGATCACACCAACCTCGATGTCATCGCGATCACCGATCACGACGACATCAGAGGTGCGTGGAGGGCGCGAGAGGTGTGGGCAAACCGGCGCTACCGCTTCGAGATTGTTATCGGGATAGAGATCACGAGCATCCAGGGCCACATTTTGGCACTCTTCGTAGACGAACCCGTAACATCCTTGATCCCGCTCGACGACGCGCTGAAACGGGTCCATGCCCAAGGAGGCGTTTGCGTGATTCCCCATCCGATGAGCTGGCTGACACGAAGCCTCGACCGGAAGTCGATTCTTGAGATCACGGCTCGCCGCTCCGATGCTATATACTTCGATGCCATCGAGACAGCTACAGCGTCATCTGCCGGAAAGATCTGGATCGACAAGGCGATTCGCCTCAACCGGGAGGATCTGCATCTTGCCGAGGTTGGCGGTAGCGATTCACACTTCCCGGCCGCGACGGGCTGCGCATATACCCAGTTTGACGGTCGAACTGGAGACGACCTGAGGAGTAGTATCCTGAAGAGAACCACCCGCTCGATGTGCGATGGCTACCCAAGTCTCGCACAGATTGGCGTCGGGCCAATCGTCAGCCAGACCTGGCGAGGACTCAGTACTACCCCTAGATCGATGGGCCTCGGCCGTACCGCTCGCAGCTTCATACAAGGGATATTCGGCAGCAAATGAGGATCGCACTCGTCAGCCCGTACGATTGGGCCGTGCCGGGCGGTGTCAATCGACACGTCTCAAGCCTTGCGCTGAACTTCCTGCGGCGAGGCCACGAGCCCGAGATCATCGCACCCTCGTCGAAGCCACTCGCATCGGGGACCCACCACGTGCGCGTGATCGGCGAGAGTGTCATCGGACTCCCGGCCAGCGGCTCGGTCGCTAACGTCTGCCTTTCATACGATCTGGGACCGAAAGTGAGCAGGCTGCTCAAGCGTGAACGGTACGACATCGTCCATATCCATGAGCCGTTCATGCCGCTTCTGCCCTTCCAGTTTCTGCGTTTCTCAACCACCACCAACGTCGCTACGTTCCACGCGACACGTGACGGTGGAAGCCGAGTCTACTCTTATACGAAATTCCTGATACACCCTTACTGGCAGAACCTCCACTCCCTCATATGCGTATCTCGCGCCTCTCTTCGGATGATTAGCCGCTCTTTCGCCGACCGTTACCAGATCATCCCCAACGGCATCGACTACGGCTTTTTCGCCGCAGAAGCCCCACCTATGCCCGACTTGATGGACCACCGGCGCAACATCCTTTTCGTCGGCCGGCAGGAGAAGAGAAAAGGACTCCCCTATCTCCTAGAGGCGTATCGCCAACTGAAGGCGGAGATGCCGGATACGAGGCTAATCATCGTCGGTCCGGACGGAGGAATACGAGGCGCGTGCCAGCGCTACGTTGAGCAACATCAACTCAAGGACGTTCACTTCATTGGCTACGTTTCGGACCAAGATCTCCCCAGATACTACCGATCTGCTGACGTTTTCTGCGCACCGAATACCGGGCACGAAAGCTTCGGCATCATCCTCCTGGAGGCTATGGCGGCTTCCAAGCCGATCGTCGCCTCGGACATATCCGGGTTTAGAGACGTCCTGACCCACGAAAAACACGGACTCCTGGTACCTCCAAAAGACGCGAGCGCCCTAGCGATAGCGCTGAAGACTCTCCTCTCCGATCCCGACCGGCGCGACGAGATGGCGCGTGCGGGAAGCGATCACGCGCGCCAGTTCGCGTGGGACGAAGTCTCTGCTAAGGTTCTTTCACACTACGAGCGCACGCTGGCCAATGGAAACGGCCTTCGAGGCGCCTAGTTGCCCACTCTTCTTCCACGCTCCGCGCCGAGTTGGTTAACGGACCCCGCCATTCACGTGCTCAGTCGCCTAGGTGTAACGCCTAACATGCTCACGATCTCTGGCGCTGCTGGAAATGTTGGCGCCGGGGTCGCAGCTGGGTTTGGCGAGTTCTGGATCGCCGGCTTAGTCGTGCTCATCGCCAGCTCACTCGATTTCCTGGACGGCGCTCTCGCCCGCGCGACCGACGCCGCCAGCGACTTCGGTTCCGTGCTCGACTCTGTCATGGATCGCGTCTCTGAGGCCGCAGTTCTGTTCGGTCTGTTGGTCTACTTCAGCGAACGGGGCGAGCAGCTTGAAACGCTGCTGATATTCGTGGCGGTCGTGGGTTCAATCATGGTCAGCTACGTACGAGCGCGCGCTGAGCTAATCGGTCAGCAGATGCGTGAGGGAATGTTCACGCGCCTGGAGCGTGTAGTACTGCTCGGTGTCGGGCTCATCACGGCCAGCTTTTGGGTTGACGCGTTGACGGTGATACTCTGGACATTAGCGGTGCTGGCGAGCGCAACGGCGTTTCAAAGGCTGGCGCTAGTTTGGTGGAAAGCACGTGAGACCTAGATTCAGATGATTCCGCTCAAGGAACAGGATGAAATTCGCCTGAAGTTCGCACAAGAACTGATCGGGCCGGTCAAGATCGACTACTTCACCGAAACAGAATCGGCCCTGTCTGTCCCCGGAAAGACCCCCTGCCCCTACTGCAAACCAACCCGCCAGATGCTGCAGGAGCTGGCCAACCTCAGCGATCTGGTAAGCCTGCGTGTGCATCTCATGGACCAGGCGGAGGACGCGCGGTCGAAGTACGGCATCGAACGAGTTCCAGCCACCGTTCTCAGAGGACTTAACGGGCAGTTCGTCAAGTATTACGGAATCCCGAGCGGCACCGAGTTCCCCGCACTCGTGGAGTCAATCGTCGACATCTCACGAAAAGAAGTGCTGCTCTCGCTAGAATCCCAGAAGGCGCTGAAGAGCCTGGAAAAGGACGTCAGTATCCGCGTCTTCGTGACGCCAACCTGCGGCTACTGCCCGCAGATGGTTCATATCGTCTACCAGATGGCGCTCGCGAGCGACAAGATCCATGCCGAAGTGATCGAAGTTACTGAGTTTCCGGACCTTGCGGAGAAATACCAGGTTCAGGCCGTGCCGCTGACCGTCATCAACAACGCCGTCGCGATACCCGGCGCCGTACCCGAGCCACAACTCATGGAGCAGATCATTAAGGCGTCGGAATCGACGATCGCACCACCTTCGAGCCTTCCCGCCGGTGATTCAACCCCGACTCCACAACCCGAGGTTAAGCGTGGAGAACAGCGATCGAGCGGCCTCTACATTCCCTAGCGCTCAACGATAACGTCGCGCCACGAACAAGCCACCGCCGCCAATCAGCACCAGCAGAAGCACGACGATGACCCCTATCACCATGATGGAGCCGGTAGAGCTTCCGCCATCATCGTCGGACGGCGACAGATCCGAAGGATCCGGATTTTCAGTGTTCTGCGGTTGCTGATCGTCATCTTCAGGAACCGGCGTTACACGAGGCTCCAGGTCGTTGGCGGCACGCCACTCATCCTCAAGGCCGCCCTGATCGAAGCCATACACTGCTTCTAGCGCCGCATCGATTCGTTTTCCGCTCTTCACTTCCGCAAACAAAGAAGCGTACTGCTCTTCGCCATACGTGTCGATTAGATACGACACGAGACTCCACGCTTCACCGTAAAACAGGGCCACCTTACTGGGATCGCCAGGATACGACGTGATCGATCGAACAGAAAGCACATTCCCTCGATCGATGGCGCTGTTAATAGCGCTCTCAAACCCTCCAGCGTTCGTCTGCCCATACACGGCCGTACCCTCGTCCACCCATGCCGGGAGCACGCCGAAAGCGCTCTCTCCGGCGACGGCGGTAACTACATGGGTCAACTCGTGGCGGAGGGTGTCAAACGAGACATTACCGAGCACGAGTACCGTATCCGATGCTACTCGCACTCCCGCCGTTATAATCTGATCTTCATAGGTCTCGCTGCGGTGCACCAACGCCGGTTGCATGTCATCTCTGGAGTCGTACACCCAAACCTTGACCGGGAACTCCACAGTCGTGCCGAGGAGCGCGGACATCGACGTTATCAGATCCGCTGCCACCTCCAACATGGCATCGGCATCCGACTCCGATCCGGAGTAATAATAGATGGTGACGCCGTCGCGTTCGATCGGCTGCCAATCGAACCGAACGTCATCGTAGAAGAACGTCGCAGTCTCAGTCTCAGCCTCACCTCCGTTCGAATCGGTCGCCTCCCAGTGATACTCGATGATCGTACCCGGCGGCAGATAGATCCGGGGGGGTGCATTGCCTTCAAGCGTGAACGTCGCCGTGAAGCTCTCGCTGGCCTCGAACTCCGGTTCAGCACTGGCCCTCGTACCGTCCGGGAAGATCTTGTAACGCAGCCGAAGCTCCTCAATCGGAACATCGGTCTCAACAGAGACTCGAAACACCATT
>JACZRQ010000101.1 GCA_022574655.1 Chloroflexota bacterium | reverse complement strand
CCACGCCGACGCCTACACCGACGCCGACGCCGACACCCACGCCGACGCCTACACCGACGCCGACGCCGACACCCACGCCGACGCCGACACCCACGCCGACGCCAACACCCACGCCGACACCAACACCGACACCCACGCCAACGCCGACGCCTACACCCACGCCAACACCTACGCCGACGCCGACACCGACACCGACGCCGACGCCAACCCCCACGCCCACACCCGCCGCCGCCACCATGACCGTGGCCTCCATCACCTTTCTGGAGGTGGCCCGCGGCCCTTGGACCGACTTGGTGATTTCGGCGACGATCCGTGACGATCAGAACAACCTGGTGGAGGGCGCGGCAGTGGATGCACGACTCTGGCGGGTGGGACGCGAATGGCTCATTAGCGGCACTACCAACGCCAACGGCGAGGTGACCTGGAAGCTCCAGGCCGCCATTGTAGGCGAGACATATTACCTAGAGGTGAATGACGTTGCCCACAGCAGCTACCTTTATGATCCTGCTCTCGCCAACTCTCTCTATGGTGTGAACCTAAACGCAGATGGCGAGCCTATGGAGTCCCATCTCGTCGTGTGAGCGTGACGCGCCTGTGTAATGCCTCGCCGCTTTACCTGTTATATACCGTAGCGAGTCTACCTAGAAAGGAGGTGGTGAAACGTGAAGTTCAAGCTATTACTTGTTCTGGCCACAATGGCGGTCCTCTTGGCCCTCACGGCGACCGGGGCCCTGGCGGCACCGCCGGATGCTATCATCGCGGAAATCTGCGGCCGGAGTGCTGGGCACCCGCCCTTCTGCCCGGCGAACTAGCGCGGCCTCGGCGACCCCTGGGTGTCCCACCTGGTGGCGGTGATCCTCCAAGCCTGCACCAGCCACCGTTACGATATACGTCTCCAGGGTAGGACAACGCTTCGCGGACAGCCACTGGAATAACGAACAGCCCACTTGCTGATCTGCCGAGGACACCGGCAGATCAGCTTCATATCGTGGAGAGCATCGTTACTACCGACGGTTAACCGTTTCTTCACCCTACTCACGTTGACGATCTGGCATATCCGACGTACCATTTTACGTACTCGCACAATCCAGTCTCGCCTCTAGAGGAGTTAATCTAAATGCGAAGATCTTTGATCGTGGCCGTCGTTTCGCTTATCGGCCTATTGGCTATCGCTACGGTAGCCAGCGCTGACCATGCTTGGAGCGCCTACCACTTTCCCAGCGACAACCTGAACCCAACCGTCGTCGACAAGACGTCGTCTTCGCTCTACGATGTCACCGCCGGCGTTCAGGAGTGGGCTGCTCTCGGCACGCCCATCCAGCCTCAGATAACAACGGCGAAGAAGGGCGACATCACCGTCACCGAAGCGTTTAGTCCGTTCTGGCTTGGTCTCGCCCGCATCTTCATCGATGGTGACCACATCACCAAGGGCGAAGTAAAGCTGAACACTAAGCTTCTAGACGACTACCCCGCAGGCGCGGCTGACCACGTCCTC
Organism: Chloroflexota bacterium; assembly: GCA_022574655.1. Lineage (GTDB taxonomy): Bacteria > Chloroflexota > Dehalococcoidia > SM23-28-2 > RBG-16-64-32 > JACZRQ01. Next base: position 7,743 of record JACZRQ010000101.1, on the reverse strand, counting down.
TGTCAGGAGATCGGACACGTCCTCGGGCTGAACCACAACCGCGACGGTGCACAGGGCGGCTCGCCGGACGACACTTGCATGAACGACCAGGTGAACCTCTTCACCACCCAGTACACTTCTCCGAACTCACACGACACCGACCAGCTCAACGCCAACTACAACCATATCGACCCCTCCGCTGGCGGGGACGACGGCGGCGGTGGCGGCGGCTGCCCACCCGGCAAGCCGGACCACCCAAAGTGCAGCGCGAGCGAGGCCTCCGGACACTGGGTCACCGTTCACGTCTTCTGGGTTGACTAAGACTTCACGAACAAAGTACTGAAATAACGAACAACCCGCTTGCTCAATGCCGAGGCGCGTCCATATACTGAATACGGAACCTGACTGATGTCATACAAGATCGAAGAGACCTGCATCGGCTGCACCGCCTGTATCAAGCGATGTCCCACCGATGCCATCTTTGGACTCCGCAACGAACTCCACATCATCGACCCTGAGTTGTGCATCGACTGTGGCGCCTGCGGCGTCGTCTGCCCGGTAGAGTGCATCGCGGACGGACAAGGCGACCTCGCTAAAGGGTTCCCCAAGCGCGAATGGCCGAAGGCGATCGTCATCGACGATAACTGCATCGGCTCCGGGTGCGAGCTCTGCATCCACATCTGCCCGTTTGACGCCCTCGTACTCGATCTTTCCGGCGAGCAAGTCGGCGACTTCTTCGGAGTCGCCAGCGTCATCGAGAAGAAGTGCACCGGCTGCCGTCTCTGCGAGGACGCTTGCGGCTGGAACGCCATCTACATCGACCCGCCGCTGCCCGCGCTCAAGAAGCGCATCTTCGAGCCCATCGAACTTACCTCCGTCAGCAAGTAGCCTAAGCGCGACCCCTGCCGCCCGGACCTCAGTCGCCCATCGGCATACGTACTGAGCGCTATCCACTTGACAACTTCTGAAACGTGGCTACACTTACCCCCGAAGACAACCTAGTATCTTAAGCCCAGTGAGCAACAACCTCGCTGGTTCACGCTCACTAGGAAGCGCAGGATTGCCATAGGGGGTGCGCCGTGTTCAACTTCAGGATCATTCTCGCTCCTGTCATCGTCCTCATCCTACTGACACTGTCGGTCACATCAGTGACTGGACCTCCAACCCCCGCTGAGGCGTCGACTCTCCCGGACCTCTCCATCGTGGCGATGTACGGCGACAGCCGGGCGTGGCCGGGCGAAGAGATAATCCACCGAGTTGTCGTTGAAAACGTCGGCGCAGACGCGGCACCGACAACCGCCATGCGGATTGAGTTGCTTTACTGGGGCGGCGGCGTATTGGGCAACTACGAGTACGTTCCGGTTGGCGACTTCTCGGTCCCAGCCCTGGATCCCGGCCAGCGGGCGATCGTGCCGTACACAGCTACAACTTCAGCAGAGCGTGACCCGTACGAAGGCGCACACTCACGCTCCCAGTACGCCATCGTAACAATCGACCCCGACGGCCAAATCGCCGAGGTATCCGAAGCAAATAACACCGATTTTCGCACAGTTCATATGTCTTCGCTCCCATACGATGTAAATGGCGGCGGTAGAGTCGGGGGTGATGACGTGCAGATAGTGCGATTTCAGCAGCAAACGACACCGGGGAGCCTGGAATGGAACCCAGATGCAGACATCAATGGAGATGGCCTCGTTGACGACACAGACGTAGAAGCGGTGCGCGCTCATGTGGGCGACGCAGGGGGGCAAGGAGAGCCACATCTCAGCGTCTCGCCGAACTCAGGCACGGTTCCGCTGACGGTGACTTTCGACTATGAGGCACACTTCTATGACGGCACAATTAGTCAAGTGGAGATCGACTTCGAGGGTGATGGCGTCTGGGATCTGGCAATCCCCGGTGGCACAAGCACAATTGACGGTACCACTCAGCACACCGTCTCCACTGCTGGTATCTACGAGCCGACGATTCGCTCCACCGACTCGAACGGAACCGAGACGATACGCACCACGGAACTTACAGTCGCCCCTAATCTGTCGCTCGCACAATTGATCGACAACGACGATCGGGACGGAATCGAGGCATGGTCCGCCGTTCGCACCATCGCGGAGATCAACACAGCCGTAGCGGCGTTGGATTCTGCACACAGAGATGATCTGGCGGAGGTGCTTCTGGATACCAACGCCACCGCTTCCGTTCGCTCGACGTTGCTCGCCGTGATGCAAGACGTTCTGTCGCAGCCGGAGCTGGGTTTCTTCGCGGAGATATGGAGCTACACGTATATCGAGATGGTAGGAGGCGGCTTCTTCGGCGGCTGTGGGCATCTCTCTCTGGATCCCGGCGCCTACGGTGGTCTGTCCTATGGCAGCGCGCGCGGCGTGTTGATACACGAATCCTTCCACTCGTTCAATTGCGTCAACTCCGGACCTAGTTACGCCCTGGATGAAGGTTCAGCAACCTGGGTCGGTCAAGCAGTGTATTCAAACCCGTTGTTGCCAGGACAGAGCTTCGCTGAGACAACCTATGGCACGAAGCTCTATTACCGAGACATACAAGGGTCTTCGAATTACCCGCTGAAGGTCGCGGACGATCCATCCGACAAAGTGATCGAGATCTTCACATGGCTGTCATCCCAAGACCCGTCAGGCCTTCCCTGGAACTCTCAAAACCGGCTGACGCATTGCTACGAGTCATACTGGGAATCCCTGGACCGGGCTGTCGACTTCTATACGGTGTGGCTCCCAGCCGCCCAAGAGGCGAGCGCCGCGATGCAAGCCGATCCACTCTGTCAACCTTTGGCGACGCTGGCGGCGCCGCCGGTCACTGGCTTCCAGATCGACGCCAGTACGGCCACAACCATGCACCTGTCATGGGAGCCCGTGTCCGGCGCGGCGAGTTACGAGCGATGCGTATCTAATCTCCCGCACACGCAAAATTGGATCTGCGTAAACATCGGGGACATTACTAGCCAGACGACCGAGGTGCCCACGATTGCGGGCGTGGCCTTCTTTGCCGTACGAGCCGTAGCGCCTGACGGGGGAAAGGGGCCTCTCAGTAATCGCGGGTCAGTCGCCATCATCGATTCGATCGTCGATGGCGTCACGTATCACTCGTACCATACGGCCTACAAAGACCCGACCGAAACCAAGCGCATCAATTCGTTCAACCTCGGAGTGACGGGGCGGTATCTTGGCTTCGGTAACTTCGATCAGACAGATGTTGGCTGGGTTGAGCCCGGCAACAAGCTCCATGCATCCGCACAACCTTGGACTGATGCGGACGTGCTAACGATCTACGGACCCGCCATCGTGGCCATCGAGTCCCCCGATGTGAGTCTGCAGCCCCAGAAGTCGGTCGGCATTAGCACCCTATGCATGGTCATCGACGAAGCGCTCTGCACTGTTGCGTCGCCCCCTGTCACCGTTCCGGTGGACACCGACGCCGACGGCTTCAGCAACATCGTCGAATTGGCGATCGGCACCGACCCGCTCGACGCCTGCCCAGACGATACTTCTGATGACGCCTGGCCTCCCGACATGAACAATGACGGCATGGTTGACTTGTCGAACGACATCCTGGCGGTGATCCTACTCGCCGGTGAGCCCGATTGGAACGTCGCCAAGCGCGCAGACCTAGACGGCGATGGCGCGATAACCGACGCCGACGTCGATATAGTGATAGCTCACTACGCCGAGACCTGCTCCAATGAAATTCCGAGGATAACAGACCTCACCATCGACGCGGGCTCTGCCTCGTCCGCCACCCTGTCGTGGTCCGCCGTGCCCGGCGTCGCCGGCTACGAACGCTGCGTCAACAACCTTCCTCACACTACGACCTGGACCTGCACGGCCATCGGAAACGTCACAACGACCGCGATCGACGTTCCGGATACCCAGCGGGTTGACTACGTTGCCGTCCGCGTCGTCGCTCTCGATGGCCTGACGGGCGCGCTGAGCAACCGCGGTACGGTGACGAGGCTCGACATCACTGAGGAGGGCGTTGTCTACAACTCGTACCACACCACGTACAAGGACTCGAACGGCGACAAACAGATCAACTCATTCAACCTCGGCGGGTCAAACCGCCACCTCGGCTTCGGCAATCTAGTTGATCCAGCAGACACCGCCGAGGTCGCGCCCGGGACCGCACGGGGCGCTCAAACTTGGTACGCTCCCGATCTGTTGAGTATTTACGGACCCGTCATTGTGGCGATCGAGTCTCCCAACTCGCTCCTTTCGCCGCAAAAGTGGGTGGGCTTGAGCACGCTCTGCATGGTGATAGACGAGGAGTTCTGCCCGTAAGCTGCCCCTCCGCGTAGAGCATTGATATACTGACTCCGATCCAACGCGGAGGGGTCGCATAGTGGCTTAGTGCGCCCGCCTGCTAAGCGGGTAGGGGGTTTACTCTCCCTCGTGGGTTCAAATCCCACCCCCTCCGCCAGCACACCCATCGGCCATGCGACCGCTGTCGCACTTTTGTGGATAACTTTGTCGATAAACCTTATGGACAAAGTTCGCATCCTCCGCCACACTTACTAATCGCAGAGAGGATCCTCCCCTCGTTCGGGCTTGGCCACTTCGAGTCCGTCCGAACGGACTTCGCCCCCTCCGCCACTCATACGCTCATGACTACTGTAGCCGGGCTTGACGGTTGCCGCGGCGGTTGGTGCGCCGTTGAACTTGACGTTCAAGACGACTCGGTAACCGCCACCGGTCCTGTGATCCGCACCTTCTCAGACGTAGTTGCGTCGCAGGCCGAGATCATCTGCGTCGACATCCCCATCGGCCTCCTGGACGGCCCCGGCCGGCGTTACTGCGATACGGCGGCGAGAAAGCTCCTTGGCCGACCCCGCGCCTCCAGCGTCTTCCCCTCGCCATGCCGGTCGGTGCTCTCGATGGATCTGTCATCGGAGCAGTATCCCGTGGTCAGCATCGAGAACAAGAGGCGAAGCGACCGCAAGCTGACCAAGCAGACCTACAACATCGCCCCGAAGATTCGCGATATCGACCTCTGGATGACCCCTGAGCTTCAGCGGCGGGTGCGAGAGGTGCATCCGGAAGTCTGTTTCTGGGCCCTGAACAACGGCCAGCCAATGGAACACAACAAGAAGCGGTTCATGGGACGTATGGAACGCTGGGCGCTCCTCCGCCGGCACATACGCGGCCTTCCACTAATACCGAGCATACCCAGGGAGATGAAGCCCCTCTGCGCTATCGACGACTATATCGATGCTCTCGCCGCAGCCTGGACCGCCGTCTGCATCACGCGCGGCGCTCGTGCCATCCCTGAGACGCCGGCCTACGACGATCACGATCTCCGGATGGAGATGTGGTTTCCCGAGCCCGTTGACGGCTCTACAGCTCGAAGAAATCGACGGACACCTGTCCAACTGTCACGCCCGAGACTACCCGCATCGTCCTTCCCATCCCTGCAGCCAGTCGTGACCGCCGAAAGTCTATCCGCGCCTCGATCTGGTCCAAGCTCGGTCGTCGCGTCGGCCAAGCCAGCAACTCCCGGTGAAGAATAGCTACTTAGACGAACTGCAGGACTTGCTGACGCGGGCTCACCCAGAACCCGACGCCGCCCACAGGCTGGAATTCAAGAACCTTTTCGGAGCGGTTGCCGGCTACGTGAACGGGCACATCTTCATCTCCTGCGGGAAGTTTGGCCTAGCTCTTCGGCTTCCACCCGGTGTTCTCGACAACGTTTTTCAGGAAGCGGATGTACAACGCCTGCGATACTTTCCGAAAGGGCACATCAAGAAGCAATACGCCGTGCTTCCAGAACGTATCCTCCAGGATCGAGGTCGCCTTCGTAAGCTCATCGATGATAGCGTCGAATACGCCCTAGACGCCGAGGACTGATCGCCTTACAGCTCGAAGAAGTCGATCAGCGCCTGTCCTATGATCACGATCAAGATCACACGCGTAGTCTTTCCGATCGCCACAGCCACCAGGAACTTCCAGAAGTTCATCCGGACAGCCCCGGCTGTGATGCCCGCGAACTCAAAGAACGGATTCGGGATCGCCGACAGCACCAGCAGCGTGAGGAACCCGTAGCGTGCCATTAGCCAGTTGATCCACGACGTGACTTTGAGCACGATCCGTCCGAGCCGCCCCTTCATCTGCACGCCCCGCTCCTCCGCGGCGTTCCGCCCAACCGCACCCGCGAGGTAGGCCGTCGACTCCGCGAGAGTCATACCCGCCGATGCGGCGATGACCACGCCCGGCGTCCACCACTTCTCGGCGCCGACGACGATAAGCCCCTGCGCAGCCGCCGTGACACCGGGCACAGGGAAGAAGACCGTAGCGGTACCCAGAAAGTTGGCAAGGAAGATGCCCGGTATTCCGAGCGGCTCCAGGTCATCTGTATCCAGCCAGCCCGTGAGGAACGGCACCGAGATACCGATGGTGATCGCCAGCAGCAAGACGATCAACGTCACGATCACCAGCCCCTTGGGCACCTTCTCGGTCGGCACCCAGGACGGCATATCAAGAACTATCTTCCGGGGCGGATCGGGTGGATCGTCCCCCGCAGGGCCTTCGACGTCCGACAATTCCTCAGCCATCTCACCCAGTATAAATGCCGCCCTCGCGAAGATCGTCGGCCCTTCCTTTATCATCGGCCCGGGCGATCACGCTCGACCTTCCCGTCCGCGAGACCGACGCCACCGTCGGCCGCACACTGGCGGAACTGCGGCTCCCGCGCGACGCCGTCATCACCTCCGTCCTCCGCGACGGCACCGTCCTCATCCCGCGCGGCCACCTCACTCTCGAGCCAGGCGACCGCCTGCAGCTTCTGACCCTGGCCTCCATGCGTGACCAGATCGTCCAACACATCCACACCGGCCTCGTCGAAGAAGACGACGCCGACGCATCCTCCTGAACCTCTACCGGGGAGTTTGAGGCGGCTAGGCCCCGTCAAGTAGCTTCCACGTGGGGTGGGTGGGCGCCGTGCCCGCCTCAGAAGGGGGCACATTTCTCATCCTGAGCGAAGCGAAGGGTCTCGCAGCTCCGTTGGCCAGCACGCACCCCCACACCACCCGTGCTAAAATCCCCCTCACCATGCCCGCCAAACTCTTCCCGCACGCAGCCATCGCCTCACCGAACTACCTCGCCTCGTCCGCCGGGCTCGCCGTCCTCACCTCCGGTGGCAACGCCGTCGACGCCGCCGTAGCCGCCAACCTCGTACTCGCCGTCGTCTACCCGCACATGTGCGGGCTCGGAGGCGACCTCTTCGCCATCGTTTGGAACGAAGGGGAAATCGCCGGCCTCAACTCCTCCGGCCGTCTCCCCGCCACCGCCGCGCTCGAAGGCGACTCTGTTCCCCTCACCGGAATCGGGTCCGCCACCGTTCCGGGCGCCGTTGCCGGGTGGCACGCCCTCCTCGAACGCTATGGCACTCGATCGATCTCGGAACTCGCACGCCCCGCAATCCGCCTCGCCCGCGAAAGCTGTCCTCGCGCACCGTTCCTCAAGCGTTCTACGACCCTGATGACCGAGTTGCTCCGGCAAGACCCCGAAGCGTCACGCATCTACCTCAGTGACGACCCACTCGTACAGACGGATCTCGCCGAATCAATCGAGAACATCGACGACCTCTACACAGGCCCCGCCGCCCGCAACGCTCCCCCGCCGTTCACACCGGACGACTTCGCCGCCCACCGCGCCGAGTGGGTCGAGCCGCTGCACACCTCGTTCAACGACGTCGAGGTCCCGGCCGAGAACCTGCTGGGCGAGGAGAACAAGGGCTTCAAGCTCGCGA
>JACZRQ010000100.1:3864-9253 GCA_022574655.1 Chloroflexota bacterium | reverse complement strand
GCCGCGATCAGCCAGGCGCTGTTCTTCGGATCGAGCCGCCCGCTCGCCTGACCCCTCCCGTACGGCTTCCAGGATCCGCGCCTTGGTGACGCGGGCGAGATAGTTCGCCACGGTGGGCCGCCATCAGGCGGAGACCATGTCGAGGTCCGTCGCTCGCGCGACCGCCTGCAGCAGGTCTCGCTGCGTCACTACTTCGTCGGAGGCGACGTTGTAGATCGCTCCGGCCCCATCGGTGCCCGTCGCCGCCAGGATGCACGCCTCAGCCACGTCACCAACGTAGACGTACGGCAGCCGGTTGTGTCCGTGCCCGAGATACATGGGAATGCCGCTCTTGAGGAATGCGACCGTGGCTGGAAAGATGGCGCGGTCCCGCTCGCCCAGAAGTAGACCCGGGCGCACTATGCTCGCTTCGATCTGCTGAAGCTTCATCGCTCGCCGCACCGACTCCTCGGCAACCGTCTTCGAGCGGCGGTAGTAGTCGAACCAACCAAACCGCCGTTCAAGCGGTGATTCCTCGGTCAGGACGTCGCGCAGAGCGCTCAGCGCGTACACGGCGTCCGTGCTGACGTATAACAACCGCTTCACTCCCGCCGCCGCCGCCGCCTTGAGCACGTTTCGCGTGCCGCCGATCGTGACGGAAGCGAAATCTGTCCACGGCGCCCAGTCCGTCACCGTCGCCGCAGCGTGGTACACGGTGTCCACATCCTTGAACGCTGCCGCCAGCGATCGCTCGTCGGTGACGTCTCCGATCGCCAGCTCCACGCCACGGTCCGCTAGATACGCTGTATCGCTGGTGCGTCGCACCAGCGCCCGTGCCGTCTTACCGCGATCGATCAGACGATCGACGATATGGCTGCCGAGGAAGCCCGATGCGCCGGTTACGAGAGAGATGGCCATGGTCGTCTGGTGTGGCTGGAGTACCTGAGATACGCTTGACGCGACAAATATACACCTCTGTGATGGACCTGACGAGCCGCTGTTCCCTGGGAATCGACGTCGCCGAGGCCGGCGAGCTGTCTGCGCTCGCGTCTGCGGCCGACGCCGCCGGGTTCCACACGCTGTGGACGTCCGAGATGTTCCACGACCCATTCATACCGCTGGCGTCTGCCGCGGCGGCAACCTCGCGTATCGGGCTCGGCACCTCGATCGCCCTCGCCTTCGTCCGCAGCCCCTGGGTGACGGCGCTCTCGACCCTCGACCTCGATGTCCTGTCCTCGGGCCGCTTCACGCTGGGCCTCGGCACGGGCCTGAAACGCCTCAACGAGCGCTGGCACGGCGTCGCTTACGGCAAACCAACGCCGCACATCCGGGAGTGCGTCGAAGTCATTCGCCTCATCACGGAACGCGCGCACGGCGGCGAGCCCATCCGCTACTCCGGACAGTACTACAACGTCGACATTCAAGGCTGGACGCGGCCCGTCACTCCGGTGCGGGACCACATCCCCATCTTCCTGGCGGGAGTGCGCGAGCGAATGATCCGCACGGCGACTCAGGTGGCTGACGGCTTGCTCGGCCACCCGATCTACCCGCTGCACTGGATCAAGGACGTCGTGGTCCCCTCCATCGCTCGGGGCCTCAACGAAAACGGCCGTGAGCGTGACGGCTTTCACGTCTGCCTCGCCGTCTGCTGCGCGATCGGTCCGGACGTGAACGCCGCCCGGCGCGACGCAGCCGCTACAATCGCCTTCTACGCCACAGTCAACACCTACGAGCCCCTGTTCACGCCGTTTCAGCGTGAAGTGAACGTGATTCGTGAGGCGTTGCTGCGCGACGATCAGAGTGCGATGGCCGATGCCGTAACGGACGAGATGATCGACGCCTTCGCGATCGCCGGCACGGTCGACGACGCGCGCCGCAAGATAGAAGCCTATCTCGAGTTCGCCGACACGGTCTGCCTGACGCCGCCGGACCAGATGGTGCCGAGAGACTCGGTGCGGGCGTACCGCCAATCGCTGATCGAAGCGTTCGGCCGCTAGTCCGGCGCGACGCAGGACACGAACGTGAAGGCGTACAACGCCAGTCCCGGCGAGGTCGTCGATAACGTCAGGTCGTGCGCCCCGATCTCGCGGTTGTCGACCAGCCTGTACATCCGCGGCTTATCGACCTCAACGTAGGCACTGCCGTCGTCCTCGAACTTCACGTCCTCGGCGGCGTCTTCCTTCGCCAACGGCGCGCCGTCCTGCGTCAGATACGCCCGGCAAGTCGACCCGAGGAGCGGGTTCATCACGAGGTTCACTTCCTTCGACATGTAGCGGATCGCTACCGCGCTCTCGGTCTCGCTGCCGTACGGCTTCATCACGTACTCTTCGTCGGCGCGCCAGTCGCCCGACAGGTAGACGTAGTTCTCAGCGTGGACGCCGGGGTCCTTGTACGCGCTCGACGAGTTGGCAACGACGCCGGACGGGTTCCCGATCTGTCCCCGCCGGACGCCCAGGTACAGCTCCGGCGTCACGCGATAGCAGGCCGCGCCAGGCTCGTCGCTATCACGGACCGGCGACATCGGCTCGGGCAGCTCTACTTCGGCGTCGATCTCCCGCAGCAGCGTCTGCACGACCTCCTCGATCTCCCCGTAGTTGCCTTCGCCGAAGTGGTAGTAGCGCACGTACCCTTCCTTGTCGATCAGGTACTTCGCCGGCCAATAGCGGTTCGAGTACGCCTGCCAGATCGAGAGGCCGTTGTCCATCACGACCGGATACTCGATGCCGAGCTCCTCGATCGCGCCGCTCACGCCGTCAAGCTCCTTCCCAAACGAGAACTCGGGCGCGTGAACACCGACAACCACCAAACCTTTGTCGGCGTACCGGCGGTGCCACTCGGCGACGTACGGCAGCGTGCGAATGCAGTTGACGCACGTGTAGTCCCAGAAGTCGATCAGCACAGCCTTGCCCTTCTGCTCCGGCATGCTCACCGGCTCGCCCTTCACCCAGTAACCCCCGACAAGATCGGGAGCCTGTACCTTCGCTTGTTCCTGCGTCAACCTATGGCACCAGTCCCACGACCGCGGAGGTGGGGGGAAATTTCTCGTGTTTCGTTGGCATGTCTGACATCCCTCATCTGGTCACTCAGCGTTGTCAGTCTCGCTGTAGCTCCCAGACGGTTGACTTCGCGACAGAGGGCCTTCTATCAACTCGTCCTCCTCAGCCTCACGACGCTTGCGCCGCACCATTGCCATTGCTCTACCGATTCGTCGAACCTCTGCTCTACTCATTGGTGGGCTCTGAGTTCTAGTCCTGGTGCCAGGCACCTGCGAACTGGGTATGTGATCCCAATTGGACTGCGACGAGAATGGATCGGACAAAGTTGCCAAGAAGCTGACGAGACCGCTAAGGAACATGAATCCACCGACAGCGATGGCTCCCCAAAACACGTAGTAGGTACCGCCTTCTTCACCGGCGTTGGCATAGGTTGCAATGGATATCCCTCCAGCAACAGCCGCGATGATCAAACCCAAGACCATACGACCGACTGCCAGTAAACGCTTGTCATCATCCATGTCGATAGAACCTCATCATTTCATGCGGCGATTATACTCTCGTACCAATACTATTTTCGACTATACTGGCCGCGAGCAAGCGTGTGCTTACTCATATTGGAGATCCAGCAGGAGGTGCTCCGATATCCAGTGACCGATACGGATCCAAACCCGGCAAGCTAGGATCGCTCGTAGGGGCTCTGGTATCGATAGTCGTGCTGGGCCTAGCGTTTTACGGTCTGTACTACGCGACTGTCAATTGGCCGTTCACCTTGATTTGGGTCGTCCTGATGTTCTTCTTGGCCTTCGGCGCACTGGTCGGCGGACTTCCAACGATGCTTGGCGACTTATGGTTCGCGTGGTTCTCCAAGGAAGCCGAGGGCCTCGAAAACGAAGACGATGAAGATGGGTGGAATGAGTTCGTATTCGAGCGCTCTAACGGCGATCGCTTGGAGATCTTGAGACAGTCACCAGGAACTTGGACCGTTCGACTTGTCTTCCAACGTGACGACGAGGTGATCGACTATCTCACGCCGAGCGAATCTGCCGCCATCGATGCGTCCGGGTATGGCTTGTCAGACGAGGTGGTATCAGAAATCTACACGCGGCTGGCCGATCAAGGTCGACTCCGTTAGACGCGTCGCTAGCCTGCGCCACGGACAACTCGTGAGGAGCCGCGAGGGTAACCGAACGGCACCACTTAATCTTCCTGCTTCCTTTCGAGCACCCATTCTAGCACCTCACCTGCGTGCTATAATCCGCGACTGAGTGGCGCGCCGTGCCATTGTTATCATGACAGTGGGTGCGGTAGCGGCGCGTCGCTACCAGGCTCTGCCTACGCATGCAACAATCCCCCACCATTGCCGTCCTTATCGTGTGAGCCACCCCGATGATCGCCTTTCCCCGGAACATTGGTAGAAATCATGACCAACGCACTGACCAACATCGCTAGCAGGTGGTGGGCCGTCCCGGCTGCACTGCTGTTCGGGGCCGCGCTCGCCGCAGCCTTCATCGCCGGATACGCCTGGCAGACCGGCCAGGCGGACTCGAAGCTGACCGCTGCCGTCACCCGCGCCGAGACCGCTGTCTACCTGCAAGAAACCGTCAAAGAAGCGACCATCGCAACCGATCTTCTCGAAGAATACGTCCTCACCGGCGACCAAACGCTGGTCCCGCGGATCCAGAATCGGTCGACGACCGTCTCGCTCTTGCTCTCCGGCGCCGTCGCCGGGGACCGCAGCGATCACCTGCGTCGAATCGCCGTGCAGGGCACACGTCTTGCTGAGTCAGCCGGAGCGATTATCGCCCTCCGCCAGGCCGGGGAAGTCGAGGCCGCCGGCGCCGTCTTGACGGACCTGCGCACCCAACTGGAGGGCTTCGCCGTCACGATTCAGACCCCGATCGGCGACGAACTCAGCGCCGCCGTCTCCCTCACCAACAGCTCCGACAACGCGGACGCCGCCGCCTTGTGGTTTTTGGCCACAGGCATGGCCGTGGCGATCTCCACCGGGACAGGGTCCCTGCTCCTCGTTGGCCGCTCGCTTCTCAGGCGGCGTGCCGTTCCTTCGCTTCACGGCAAGCGTGCGTAAGCGGTTCGCCGCTCCCTTCTTTGACACCACGCTCACCGCGTCTGACAATGCCCGAGGAACAATGTTCAGGGCCAACCAGAAGCCAGTTCCGATTTCAGCGAGGAGAGCGAAAGGCTGCCTCGGCAGTCAACCTCATCTTCTGGTTCTCATACGAGCGCCCTGGGCCGGACGATCGATGATACCGCAACCTACCCGGCCTGGCGAAAGTAGCGGCCATGGAAGCTGACGCCCCTGAGACGATGGGTGACGAGGAACTTCGGCCCTTCAGAGACTACGCCTCTCAAACCGGCGGGCGGCTGTACGTCCGGCGTTACGGAGGGAACCCAAG
>JACZRQ010000100.1:0-3854 GCA_022574655.1 Chloroflexota bacterium | reverse complement strand
CCTGGTTATCGCCAGGGTCGACGATTGGCTGATCGAATTGGAGGGCGGCGCTCTTGGCGCTTTCATCACGGCGCCATATGAGTCGCGTGATGGGTTCTTCTTCAAGCTGCACCAGAAGGCACCGCTCCATGGCTTGTTCGGGCTCCTCTTTGGTAGCAAGGACGTCGACGTGGGAAACCCAAACCTGCGGGAGAAATGGTCAGTGGAGTCGAGCGACCCCGCGCGGGTAAAGCGTCTCTTCGAAGATGAGGAGTTCAGGGAAGTTCTATTCGCGCTCTGGGACGAATCAGCTCGCACCTTACGACTTGACAGGCTGAACGCCCAACCGGTTAGGGGAGCGTCTCAGACATCGGCGAAGATCTCCATTGTTTGGCCGTTTGAAGGCGATCCCATCCTCCGCCACCAGCTTGTAGCGTTGCTGCTGCAGAAGCTCGCGGTTCCCGGCTCCGTCACAGATGAAGACTTGCTGCCGGATGATGACGGCTGGGAGCCACTCGACCAGACTCACATGACCTAACACGGCCTGTGGGAGCGATCACATCCCGGAGAAACTAAGGATAGACTGGAACATTCCCGCCTGACCGTCTTGCCAACCTTGAAGCGTCAGACGTATTAACGGCGGCGGGCGTCGGTCGTCGCCGAGTAGACACCGGACGCTGACAGGCTGACAATCCTTCACACACGAAGGAGGTGAGTCATGCGTCAGACAGTCATGGTTTCCGCACTAACGGCGGTAATCACCGTCGTTCTCAGCGTCGTCGTCTTGAACCAGCTTGGGGCGGGACCCGTGAGTTCCGCCAGCGCCCCGGACATCTCGGCATCCGGCAACCTACCGTCCAGCGAAGACGGCCAGATTCAAGGTGACACCGACTGCGACGGCGATGTCGATGCCGTGGACGGACTTGGAGTTCTCGTTAACGTCGCGGCTTTAGATGCCCTTGGCCAGCAGGAGCCCTGCACCGACATCGCCAATCTCATTCCATTGGGCGAGGGAATTCCGGGGCCGCAGGGGCCAGCGGGACCGGTAGGGGCACAGGGCGAGCAAGGGCCGCCGGGACCAGGCGGCCTCAGCGGCTTCGCAGCTTATGGGGAAACGACCGCGTCCGATACGAATCACCTAAAGGACGCAGTCGCGGAGTGTAACAACGACAATGAACGGGTACTTGCGGGTGGTTGGATCACAAATCCTAGTGGACTAGACGTGGTCGTGTACGATTCCGTGCCCTTAGGAAACGATTCCTGGGCCATAAATGCGAAGAGATTGGATGTCTCTATAGCCCCCTGGTCGCTTACAGCGCTCGCCTACTGCGCGACGGTTGCGGACTAACCGAAACTGAGAGTAGGTGACGTAGCAGGCTTCGGCTGAGGGCATGTGGGCACTATCGTGTAGTGCATGGCCCCATGCACGTTCTGCCCGCGAGACTCCGCTGGTAGCTACGCCCTCACACGCCTGAAGGGGAACCCGAAACACCTGTCGGCGTGGCAGCGCCTTATCGCGCCCGTCTGCCACTTGTGCTGGCGTCTGTTAGACCGTGCCGATGGTAGGGTGCTGAAGACGACCCGAGAGCGGTGGTTCTTGGGGCACGGGACAGGGCTGTTCGAGGCGAAGGGAATCAGGCGGGATTAGAGAGCGCGGCGCGCCGTGTCTTAAGCGCCCATGCCATAAGGGAGGTCGGCGCGCCGCTGGGCTCGGGCATCTGTACCAAGATGCTGAGCACGCCAATTATAGCACCGCTGGCCAGCTGTTGGCGCGGGATATGACACTGGGAGTGCGTAGTGTCGGAACGCCAACGTGACCGAGTAGACACCCGACGCCCTCTGGCTGACAATCCTTCACACACACGAAGGAGGTCAGTCATGCGTCAGACAGTTATCGTTTCGGCACTGACGGCGGTAGTCACCGTCGTTCTCAGCGTCGTCGTGTTGAACCAGCTCGGTGCCGGACCCGTGAACTCCGCCAGCACCCCGGACATCGCTGTGTCGAGCACCGCGTCGTCCAGCGAAGACGGCCAGATTCAGGGCGACACCGACTGTGACGGAGACGTCGACGCCGTGGACGGACTCGGCGTCCTCGTCAACGTTGCGGCGTTAGATGCACTGGGCCAGCAGGAGCCGTGCACTGACATCGCCAATCTTATTCCGTTGGGCGAGGGGCCACCCGGGCCGCAGGGCCCCCCCGGTCCACAAGGTGAGCAGGGGCCGCAGGGAGAGCAAGGGCCTCTCGGTATCACAGGTCTAGAGCTCGTTGGTCAGGAGATTGGTCCCGATAGCAGTAACGACAAGCTGGCGGTGAAGATTTGCCCGGCTGATAAGACGGCGATTTCAGGTGGTGCGATCCTTACAGGCGCCGCTGCCGTTTCTGGGGACGTAGTGGTAATCCAAAGTGCAGCAATCGTCAATTTGGCGGGCTGGCAGGCGGTGGCAGTGGAGATTACTCCCACCTCCAGTACTTGGTCTCTCAGCGTCCGAGTGTTATGCGCCGACGTGGCCGAGTAGCCGGCGACTGTGCCTATCATAGGCGTACAACATTTTCGGGAAGGACAGCTGACTGGTGCTAGAAACCGGAGCCCTCGCCCCGCACTTCACCCTGCTGGGGATCAACGGACACGAATACTCACTGCCCAACGACCTCTCCGGGCAGCCCGCCCTGCTCGTCTTCTTCAAGACCACCTGCGAGACCTGCGACGTCGCCTTCCCTTACCTGAACAAGCTGCGTGAGGCGTATCCGGAGGGTTGGCACATCTGGGCGATCGCCCAGGACCCGCCGGACAAGGCTCGCGACTACGCTGAACGACACACCATCACCTTCCCGGTCCTCATCGACGCGCCCGCTTACAATGTGTCACTGCTCTACGACCCGGAAGCGACGCCCACGATCTTCCTGCTGGACGCGAAGGGCCGGACGGAGTTCGACGCCTACGGTTTCGTCAAGGATGACATCAACGAGTTCGCGAAGCGGATCGCGGCGGCCGTCGGCGCGGAGCCCGTCGTCGTTGCACCGGACGATGATGGCGGCCCCGCGTTCAAACCCGGCTGAACGCCGCGGCACCGGCGCCCGTGGCGGCGCTAGACGAACCCGCCTCAGCACGCGCATTATCATGAGTGACGATGACCACGTCTCCTGACGCCCGCGGCCCCCTCACCGACGTCACGATCCTCGACCTCACCTGGGTCCTCTCCGGCCCCTTCGCGGCGATGATCCTGCGCGACCTCGGCGCCGACGTCATCAAGGTCGAGCGCCCCGGCAGGGGCGACGATACCCGCGGCTGGGGGCCGCCCTACCTCAAGGACGCGGACGGACACGACACCGGCGAGGCGGCCTATTATCTCTCGTGCAACCGGGGCAAGCGTTCGGTCACCATCGACCTCGCCAGCGCCCAGGGCCAGGGCCTGCCCCGTGCCCACGGCGATCACCCTCACCTTCACGTTATTCTCCTTCTCGAAAAGAGGGATTATGACATCCAGTAGTCCCGAGTCATAAGTGCTGGTAGTCGTGGCCAGGACAAGGGACCGCTCCGGCTTCAGGTTACAGGCCGAGGCAAGAAGGACTAGGGCCACCAACAAAAAACAGCATATGCGAAAGATGTTCACTACAGCCTCGCACTACGCATCCTATATCCGGTACCCAAGGGCGAATTGTCATATTACCGACATCATGTTAACTTGTCAATAAGACAAGTATACTTTATACTTCGAAACATCATGAGCAGGCTGGACAACAGATTGCGACCGGCCCGTCTGGCCGCAGGCCTCTCTCAGGAGCGCCTTGCCAGGGCGACGGGCATCTCCCGTCAGGCCTATGCCTCCATAGAGGCGGGCCGCTCCGTGCCCTCCACCGAAGTAGCCC
This sequence comes from Chloroflexota bacterium, assembly GCA_022574655.1. Taxonomy (GTDB): domain Bacteria; phylum Chloroflexota; class Dehalococcoidia; order SM23-28-2; family RBG-16-64-32; genus JACZRQ01. The sequence goes on along the minus strand of JACZRQ010000100.1, from coordinate 7 downwards.
TCCGGGT
>JACZRQ010000014.1 GCA_022574655.1 Chloroflexota bacterium | reverse complement strand
GAGGGGGGGCATGGGGGGAGTATAGGGCGAGGAGGAAGGAAGGAGGAAGAGGGAAGGGGGCGCGTGACACGGGGGGCGATCGTTCGTGCTCCGCTCAGTCCTTCGAGAGCCTCAGGATGAGCGGGGAAGGGTGAGCGTGCGGTTAGACGGCGCTGGGGCGGAAGGCGGCGAGCATAGTGCTGCGCCGGTCGACGATCTCGCTGGCGAGGTCACGCGAGATGAGCGCGAGCTCGAAGCGTCGCGGAGAATCAGCGAACTGGCGTTTGACGTCGCCGACCTCGCTCGCGATGTGGTAGATGGACTGGCCGAGGTAGCGGATGGCCGCGCGCCATTCGATGGCTGCGTCGCTCATGGGCTCGACACCGCGGTCGTTGCAGAAGTGGGCACAGGCGCGTTCGAGGTCCGAGTCGAGTTGGGTGGTGACGATGGGGTGGATCGCCAAGACGGTGTCGGGGTCGTCCGGGCCTTCGACAAAGGGGAGGATGCGGGCCAGCGTGCCGGCGATGCTGGTGTTTGGGTACTGGGCGTCGAGTTCGAGGTTGACGCGGTGCTGCTGGGCAAGGAAGAGGGTCAGTATCTGAGTCTCATCCTCGAGCATCGATAGGCCGCGAGGAAGGACGCGAACGACGGATCTGGCCCAGGTGCGAACCTTCTTCTCCAGCCGGTCCGCTCTACGCTGGATAAGAGCGAGGTCGCGTTCGTCGTTCGGTATGTATAGCCCGTCGAGTTCTTGCCGTAGTGCCACGTGTGTCCCCGCTGAATGTTTTTTGTGTGTGCCTAGGTAGGATTCTTTCGGCGTGGGCCACGTTGCCTATGTCTGGTAAGGGGCTAGTTAACGTTCCGTAATGGTTGGATGAAAGCCTCTGGGCAAGGAGCGGATGCTGCTAGAATGGCGAGCGGAAGGAGCCCTCGTATGTCCGTTGATAGTTTCAAGTATCTGCCCCGATCGCTGACCGGCTACTTCAAGTCGCAGCCGATCACGAGACAGGAGCCTGTACCCTGGACGCCGCTTGCGAAGCCGCTGAACGAATCAAAAGTCGCGCTGGTGACGACGGCTGGGATCTACGTGAAGGGGGCGGAGCCGCCGTTCGACGCGGAGCGCGAGAAGCGCGAACCGATGTGGGGCGACCCGACGTTCCGGCGTATCCCGCGTGATGTCGAACAAGGACAGATCGGGACGAGCCACCTGCACATCAACAATCGCGATATCCAGCTGGACATGAACATCCAGTTGCCGGTACATCGTTTTCTCGAACTGGAGACAGAGGGCCGGATCGGGTCGTTGGCGGAGACGAACCTGTCGTTCATGGGCTACCAGCCGAACACGACCGAGTGGCGCGAGAAGTACGGGCCGGAGGCGGCGAGCCTGATGAAGGAAGAGGAGGTCGATGCGATCCTGCTCACACCCGCCTGACCGGACTGTTGCCGGAGCGCGCCCGTGTTGGCGCGCGTGTTCGAAGAGAGCGGTCTGAGCACGGTGTTGGTGACGAACGGACCGTTCTTTTCGGCTGTCGGAGTGCCGAGGACTGTTGCGGTCGAGTTTCCGTACGGACACATGCTTGGGTATCCGGAAGACCGGCCGATGCAGAAGCAGGTCATCGAGGCGGCGCTATCGCTTCTGGAAGAGGCGAAGGAACCGGAAGAGATCCGCGAGCTTGACGTTGAGTGGCCGCAAGAGTTTGACGTGGCGAGGAAAGACTGGCATCCGTCCGAGGCATCGCCGATAGTGGGGATGATGCTGGCTCAGGCCAAGAAGGCGGCGCAAGAACGCGATCGGGCGCAGAGGAATTAGAGAGGATTGAGGGAGTGGGAGAAGCCCTGAAATTTCCGGACGGGTTCTACTGGGGAACGGCGACGGCGTCGCACCAGGTGGAAGGTGGCTGCAGGAACAACCAGTGGTGGGCGTGGGAGCAGGAAGGCGGCAACATCAAGGACGGTACGACGTCGGGGATCGCCTGCGACCACTACAACCGCTTCGACGAGGACTTCGCTTTGCAACGGGAGCTTGGGCACAACTCACATCGGTTCTCGATCGAATGGAGCCGGATTGAGCCGGAAGAGGGCCGCTGGGACGGGAAAGAGGTCGACCACTACAAGCGCGTGTTGGAGTCGTTGCACAAGCATGGGCTGACACCGTTCGTCACTCTGCACCACTTCACGAATCCGATCTGGTTCGAAGACCAGGGCGGTTGGACGAGTCCGAAGGCGCCGGACTTGCTGGAGCGCTTCGCTGGTCACATGGCGAAAGAGCTTGGCGACGCGGTCCCGTTCTGGCTGACGATCAACGAACCGCCGGTTCTGCCGGCGGCGTCGTACATCGCTGGGGTACATCCGCCGGCGAAACGAGACTTCAGGCTGGCGATGAAGGCGGCGAAGAACATCCTGCTCTCGCTGGGACGGATGCATAACGCGATCCGGGCGAACGCGCCGCACAAACCGATCATCGGCCCCGTAATCAACATGACGTACGTGATGCCGGCAAGCGATTCCGACGACGACAAGGAGGCGGCGCAGTCATTCGATCAGTACTGGAACGGCTACTGGCTGGACGGGATCCGCGACGGCATCATCGGGCCGCCGGCGGGTGACGGGGAGTCGGTCGACGGGCTGAAAGGCGCGTGGGACATCATCGGGCTCAACTACTACTCGCGTAGCGTGATCGCGAAGGCGGGCGGAGTGATGGGTCTGCGACAGATCCCGCCGCCGATGGACTCAGAACGGAGCACGATGGGTTGGGAGGTGTACCCGGAGGGGTTCTACCAGAACATGCTGCGTCTGAAGCAGTACGGAAAGCCGGTGTACATCACTGAGAACGGTATCGGCACGGACGATGACGGGCAGCGATGCTCGTACGTGGTACGGCATCTGCGAGAGGTCCACCGCGCGATCCAGAACGGAGTCGATGTTAGGTCGTACCTGCACTGGAGTTCGACGGATAACTTCGAGTGGGCGGAGGGCTACCGGCAGAAGTTTGGGCTGATCGCGACGGAAGGCGATGACCTGAAGCGAGTGCCGAAGCCGAGCGCTTATGTGTTCAAGGAGATGGCGGAGGCGAACGCGGTGACTGAGGGGTTGGCGGAGCAATATCTAGAGTAGGCGAGGAAGCTGGAAGAGCGGAAGAAGGAAGAAGAATGGTTGCAGTATTTGTTCACGGAGTGCCGGACACGAAGCACATCTGGGATGACGTGCTGGCGAAACTGTCGCGAAAGGACACTGTCGCGGTTTCGCTGCCGGGGTTCGGTGCCGACGCGCCGGATGGGTTCGGGTCGACGATGGGAGAGTACGCGGACTGGCTGGCCGACGAGATCGAGAAGATCGGTGAGCCGGTCGACCTCGTCGGGCACGATTGGGGGGCGCTTCTTTCGGAGCGGGTCGTGTCGCAGCGGCCGGAGCTGATCAGGACGTGGGCCGCGGGCGGCGGCGCGATCGACGAAAGTTACGAATGGCACGCGGCGGCGAAGATGTGGCAGACGCCGGGGGTGGGCGAGCAGTTCATGGATGGCATGACTGTGGACGCGATGGTCGCGGTGCTTACGGCCGAGGGAGTGGCGGAGGACAAGGCTCGCGCGTCCGCAGAGCGAATCGACGACCGGATGAAGGCGGCGATCCTGCCGCTGTACCGGTCAGCCGTGAACATCGGCGTCGAATGGGGGCCGGCAATGGATGGCGTTTCTCGCCCTGGGCTGGTGCTGTGGGGGGAGAACGATCCGTACATGTCGTCGGATATCCACAGGAAGCTGGCGGCGCGGACGAAGGCACAGACACTGGAGCACAAGGGGTGTAGCCACTGGTGGCCGGTGCAGAAGCCGAAGGAGACGGCGGAGGCGCTGGAGAAGTTCTGGGGGGAGTATTAAGGATGTGTGAATTAGGCTCTGAATTCACGATATAAGAGGTAGATCAGATAGGGATTTGCGAACCCCCATTAAGAAGTATTGCCCCGTTGGAGGAATGATGAGAGGGTGTCGTAGAAGCTGGGCCTCCAGTCGTCCCAGATAGTCACCGGCAGTCGCATGTCCTGCCACATTCGACTTACGAGGTCGTCGTAGCCGGGCGGGAAGATTTTGGACTTGAACATGTAGATGAGGCCGTGTCTTTCCCGCGTGTCACGCCACTGGATGCTATCCCGACTGCGGACTATGAATAAAGGGATGAGGCCGAGTTCGTTGCACATATCTAGCTTGATGGAGAATTCATTCATTGGCATGTAGTCGAAAGTGTTCTTCACCTCGACACCGTAAGCTGCATTCGGGCCTTCAACGATGAAGTCCAAGTCGTGCTGAGATTTCGACCAAGCCTTGCCGTTATATTTGTTCGTGTTTCGTGAGTGGATCTGCAGGCCTAGCGCACGTAGTCCGAACGAGACTAGCGTTTCCGCGTATCTCCCGACGGCCTTGCTCACAGTCTCTTCGGCGTATTCTGTGGCAAGATCGAGATGAGCTTTGATCGGACGCTCGACGTACCTGACATTCCGTCGCCAAACAAGGACGAAGGTGATCGAGCCAGACTTCTCGCGTCGGGACGAGAGAAAGTCCTCATCGATAAGACGCTGTATCGCTCGGTATGTCAATTTGTGGAAGTACCGATCTTCAAATAGTACTTGGAGCTGGGTAATGTGATAGACCGAGCTAGGGTTGATGTTCGACGGAGTGCCTTTTGATAAGTAGATCCAGTGATTAGGGTCTTCGAAGAAGCTCCTAAGGTCTTCGACGCGCTTATCTAGGGCAGGGTCAGTGAGTTGCTCGGAATCAGCGTCCGGCCCACCCACGCCCTAGGCCCCCATGGGGTTGCGGATGCAGGCGATGGTGGGGTCCGGGCCGTGGTGCTTGCGGGCTTCGGTGATGGCGTCTTCGATGGTGTTGGCGGGAGTGAAGCCGACGTGCTCGGGGATCTTGTGGTCGTCGGGCGCGGCGATGTAGATCCGGCCGGCGTGTTTGAGCCGTTTAAGGGGGTGGATGGCGAGGATGCCGTGAATGGGGTGGAAGGCGACGCCGTTACGGTACATCTCGATGTAGTCCTGACGTGTGGCGAACTCGTCGCCGAAGCGCGCGGTGATCTCGTACGGGTCCTTCGATGTGGGCAGTACCCGCTCCCAAACTTCCTTGTACGAGGGGTGGTGCTCCATGTCCCACTGCTCGGGGCAGGGCGTGGCGATGATGACGGAGCAGCCGGGCTTTCCGAGCGCTTCGATGTAGCCGCCGAGGTAGCCGAGAGCGGAAGAGATCAGCGTGAGGATGGGGTTCATGCTGGCGTAGGTGGCGTAGGGGCTCCAGTTGGGGATGCCATAGACGATGATGTCTGCCTTCTCGCCCGCCTGCTCACGGCGGGGCTTGTGCAGCGACGCCTGGTACTCCATGGCGGCGGCGCGAGTCTCGTCGACGCCGCCGGCCCAGACGCGGCCGATCATCGCCGGGTTGGCGAGGATGGTCTCGAACTTGAAGACGCGGCGTCCGAGCTTCCGTTCGAGGTAACGGCCCTGCTCCTCGAAGACGTGGTGCATGCGGTTGCCGCGGACGGACATCGACATGCCGTCTGGGTTGTGGGTGTGACGAATGGAGCGCCAGGTGGAAAGGCCGACGGCGACGGACTTCCAGCCGCCGTTGAAGCCGAGGTGGTTGGCGGCGTTGACGTAGATGGTGAGATCCGTATCGACGACGAGGCGGTGAATGTCGACGTCGTAGCCGGACTCGGTTGCGCCGAGTTGGACGATGTTGTCGGGGTCTTCGGCGTCGTGACACTGCAGGCGGTCGCCAAAGCGGTCGACGAGGTCTTGACCGAGAATGCGGGCCAGTTCGTCGCGCGTCCACTTGCGGTGGAGGGCGTTGGCGCAGACGAGGGTGACGTTCTCCTCCGGCACGCCCGCCTCCCGAAGCTCTTCGAGGATCGCCTCTATGGCGAGGCTGCGGACGTTTCCGAATGCGGGCGCGGTTGGGTCGTCGAAGGCGATTAGTACTTTGTTGCCCGGTTGGACGAGCTTTCCGACGCGGGGCAGGCCGATGGGGGTGGCGAGGGCGTCGCGGACGGCGGCTTTCTGATCGGGAGCGGCCGTGACTCGCGGTGCCGAACCGTTTCCGCCGCCCGGACGGGCGCCCGTCTGGGCGCCGACGATGATGGTATCGTCCGGCAGTTCGGCGCGGATAGTGGAGTCACCGTAGGGGAGAGTTACCTCCGGCATGGCGGGGCGATTATAGCATGGGGGGCGAACGGAAATCGTGAGCCGCCCGAGGGGACGACTCCCAATCCTAGTTGCGTGTGGCGATCGCTACTCGGCGAGCCAGATGTAGGGTACGGTCGTCGAGAAGCCGCTATTGTATACGACTTGCAGATGCGAATTGCCGTGTGCCCAGAAAGTTTTCGAGATGAACTGAAAGCTGGTTATCGCGTTACCGCTGAAGTCGATCATCGCGGCGGGGGCGTAGATGGTACCCCAGCCACCGGTGGCGGCGTTACCGGAGATTATGACATCGCTGGTGTTGTCGCGAGCCTGGAAGATCGCCACGCCTTCGTAGTCGCCGGAGGTGGGCGCCGTCAGGGAGGTGACCCCCGATCCGTCGAACACGGCCTCACCTTCGTCTATGTAGAACATGACCTCGTTCGCGGTCACGGTGCCGCCACCAGTGATCAGCATGCCCACGCCTCTGAACGTGTAGATTCCCGATCCGAAGGTGGCACTACCGTTGCCGTCGGCGACGAAACCAGCCTCGAAGAGATAGTCGCCCGGGTTGAATTCGATGTCCCAGCCACCAGGTGGGTCTATCAGGCAGGTGTATACGCCGGGATCGAGCATCATAGTCGAAGCCGGGCCCGAGAAATCCGGGCAGGGATGGACCGGGGCGGCGGGCGGCACCGGCTCCAGAAGGCCCAGAAGCGGGTCTGTTATCGGATAAGCCTTGCTGGGTGGCGGTTCAACGGACCCGCCGGCCTGCCAGCCGCCAACGACGTCGTTGTCGGCTGTGTCGACGATGATCGATCCCTGCGTGTGGAAGGCGTCGGGTTCGCAGTTGGACTGTGTGAAGGTCCCCGCGTCGGTGATATTGATGATGACGCTACCGTCTACGTTCGTTGCTTTGCAAGCGGTCGGGTCGAGCGTGATGATGCTGTAGGGCTTAGGGGAATCAGCGAGCGTTGCGACGGCGCGAGCTTTGATGTCCCAGAATTCGGTGCCCAATACGTTGGCGAAGTAGGTGCCCTCCTGGTCGTAGATGATGACCTCGACGAAGAAGGTGTCACCAGCGTGAGGACCAGACAGTGGCGGGATGTTGACGACCACCGTGGTGTCGGGGTCCGCGTCGTCGTAGCCGTTGGCGGCGGCCCACCTGTAGGCGGCCTGGGCCGCCTCGGCATCGGTGCCGCCAACGAGCAGGTGCTCGAGAGCGGCGGCGTAGGCGGCGGAATCAGCGGCGCGCTGCGCCTGGCTCTTGGCGCCGAAGCCGACGCCGACGTCGATGGCCATCGCTGTGAAACCCATAAGAGCGAAGAAGGCGATGACGCCGAGTATGAGCGCCTGACCGCGCTCTGAGCGATTGAATTGAGAGAATAACGTGGTTATGAGATGAGTTATTGTCTGCATGACATAAGGTGCCTCCCGTCATAGGATGACGCGAACGGCGGTCGGCGGGGGGTAAGAACTAGTTGAGGCGTGGCTCAGGAATGGTTTAGGTTTTATGATTCACCGACGTCGCCGTAGGTGTGGTGACGGATGAGCGTGAGTTTGCGATGTCCGTTCGCATCCCGTAGCGGTGGACACAAAGAATCGAGAGCCGTTCGTTGTTCGGCTCTCGATTCCGCGCCTTCGTGCGGAGGCTATTCGGCGAGCCAGATGTAAGGCACGTCCGTCAGGGAACCGTCGTCGAACGTGATATTCAAGTATGAGTTGCCGTGTGCGTAGAAGCTGTCGGAGATGAACTGGAAGTTGGTTGTTGCGTTGCCGCTGAAGTCGATCTGCGCTGCTGGGGCGTAGATCGTGCCCCAGCCGTCGGCAGCGGCGTTACCTGTGATGATGAGATCGTTGGTGTTATCGCGAGCCTGGAAGATTGCTACGCCTTCGTAATCGCCGGTGGTGGGCGCCGTCAGGGTGGTATCTCCCGTCCCGGTGAAGATTGCCTCGCCCTCTTCTATGTAGAACAAGACCTCCTCTGCGATAACGGTGCCGTTACCGGTGATTCGCAGTCCTTCGCCCCTGAAGGTGTAGATGCCCGGTCCGAACGTCACGCTGCCGCCACCGTTGACTTCGAGTCCACCCTCGATGAGGTAGTCGCCGTCTTCGAAGTTGAGCCCCCAACCACCGGGTGGGTCGATCTCGCACGGATAGACACCCGGGCTGAGAGTGACGACGGCGGCTGGTCCACCGTACGTCGGACAGGTCTGAACTGGACCGCTGGGTGGGGTGGGGGCGGCGAGGCCGGCCAGCGGGTCGTCGATCGGGTACGCTTTGCTCGGCGGCGGGTCTACCTTGCCACCTGCTTTCCAACCACCGACGACGTCGTTGTCGGCGGTGTCGACGAGGATCGCACCCTGAGTGTGGAAGGCGTCGGTCGGGCAGTTGGACTGTGTGAACGTGCCAGCGCCAGTGATCTCGATGATGACGCTACCGTCGACGTTGGTTGCCTTACAGAGAGTAGGGTTGAGGGTGATGATGCTGTAGGGCTTGGGGAAATCGGCGAGGGTCGCGACGGCGCGAGCTTTGATGTCCCAGAATTCGGTGCCCAAAACGTTGGCGAAGTAGGTGCCCTCCCGGTCATAAATGATGACCTCAACGAAGAACTCATCGCCAGCGTTCGGTCCTGAGAGTGGAGGGATGTTGACGACCACCGTGGTGTCGGGGTTCGAGTCGTCGTAGCCGTTGGCGGCGGCCCACCTGGAGGCGACTGTGGCCACTTCGGTGTCTGGGCCGCCGGTCAGCAGGTGCTCCAGGGCGGCGGCGTAGGCGGCGGAATCAGCGGCGCGCTGCGCCTGGCTCTTGGCGCCGAAGCCGACGCCGACGTCGATGGCCATCGCCGTGAAGCCCATCAGAGCCATGAAGGCGATAACGCCGAGGATGAGTGCCTGACCGCGCTCTGAGCGATTGACTTCAGAGAATAGCGTGGTTATGAGATGAGTTATTGTCTGCATGACATAAGATGCCTCCCGCTAACCAAGATGACATGTACGGTGCGGGAGCGGGGGGAAACTGGTTGAGGCCTGGTTCAGGAATGGTTTAGGTTCTACGATCCGACGAACCGTCGATAGGTGCGGTGATCGACGAGCGTTAGTCTATGACGACCTCGACGCCGCCTTCGATGCTTTCGGCGGCTCCGCTCAACGAGTCACTGAGCCATTCGAAGCTGTCTTCGTGTAGCGCGCCGTCGAGGATCCCGTCAACCTCTGAGATGACGGTATCCACCATGAACGTGTCGTTGGCGCTGGAGGTGTCGTCGAAGGTACCGGATGCGAACAACAGAACGAGGGCGGCGATGGCGAGGATCGGGATCAGGCGGAAGGGCATCGTAAAATCTCCGTTACTCAGCGAGGTAGGTTGTGAGGCCCAGGCCCAGCTCGATGCCAAGATCAACTGATGGATTGTAGACGTTCTGTACGAACGTGCCGGTTATCTCACAGCTGTTGCCCTTGCAGGGGCCGAGGTCGTTCAGGAACAGGATCGTGAAGTACTTCAGGGTGACGGTACACTTGCCGTTGCAGAAGGTGTCCACGACCGGGACGAGAAGGACGCGCAGGCTGCCGGTGTCGCCGACGAAGGGGTTACAGCCGGGAAGGAAGTCCCAGCCGCCACTGCCGTCCGGCGTGAAGACTTCGGTGAACTCGTCGCAGCCTGGGATGGTGTTATCGATGCGGTAGTTGACGCCATCGCGTGTACCGCCCATCAGGTTTCCGGTCTGAGTCTCTTCAGTTGGGTCGATACAGGTGGGCTCGCTGTCGGCGCAGATAGGGCCCTCTACGCCGTACTTGATGTTGTTCTCGTAAATTTTGGACCCGAGGCCAAAGCCGAGGGCAGCAAAGTTACCGTTGGTTGGGTTGGAAGCATCGTACTTGATTACCGTGGGAGTTCCATCGGTGTTGATGACGTCTTCCAGAACAGCCCACGGCATGACACCGTTGAACGGTGCGATTCCAGAGGAGACGGCGCGGGCGCTGATGTTCCAGATGTCGAAGCTGAGGATCTGTGCGAAGTGCGTGGCGTCCTCGTGGTCGATGATGACTTCGACGTAGGCGGGGTCGCCAGCGTAGGGGCCGGAGAGAGGTGGAATATTCACGGCGACCGAGGTGTCTGAGCGGCTGTCGGGATAGCCGTTGCTTTCGGCGAATGTGAAGGCGGAACTAATCGCTTCAGCGGTGGTGCCTCCCGTTGTCATCACCTGCGCCGCGGCGAGCGATGCTGAATCGGCGGCGCGCTGCACACGGGCGCGGTCGCCGTAGGCGTCACCGACGTCGAGCGCGAGCGCGACAAACATGACGAGCGTGGCGAAGACGATTACGCCGAGGACGAGCGCTTGGCCGTCTTCGTTATTACTGAGTGCCCTCTTGAGTGCCTGTAGCATCCGATCACCTCCGGCATCGTGTCGGAATAATCACGTCACGTACCTGACTATTCAGCCTCTGGGTGGCTACTTCGTCCACCGCTAGTTCTGAGTGAGAGCAGCGGGGTTCGTCTATCGCTGTCCTGTCTCCCTGATTCGAGCGTAGGTGCAAGCGCGACGGGAGTCAGTTAAGGAACGGTGAATCCGAAGGGCGTTTACTGAACGTTAACTTGTGGCTGCGCGGGCCGTCCGTGGGATAATCACGGGAGTATGTTCAAGGTGCGCCATGCACAGTAAGCGGGAGCCGTCAGACTTTTGGACTCCCAGTATTTCAACGCTACTGCAGCGAGCGTTCGCTTGGGGACCGTGGGCGCCTCGTTGAGGCTGACGACGTTAAGCTGATCGACAAGTGTCTAGCTTGTTGAGGGGCGAGTTGAGCCGGGACCGGCTCCGAGAGCGAGCCAGGGCGATCGCTCAGCCGATCACGCTCGTTCTGTTGGCTGGACTTCTGATCCGGCTCGGCGCGGCGTTGCTGGAGGGACACGGGGCGGATCTCTTCGTGTTCACCGGCTGGGCACGCGACCTGGGCGCGAACGGTCCGTGGGACTTCTACGACAGTGAGTTCGTTGCCGACTACTTCCCGGGTTACCTCTACATCCTGATGGTGATCGGCCTGGCTGACCGCCTGTTCACGTTCTCGCCGGATGAGTTCGACTATGCGCTGAAGATGCCGTCCGTGATCGCCGATGTTGTGGCTGCGTATGTACTCTACCGCCTGCTGGATGACAGAACGCAGTGGGTTCGGACGACAGCGGCGGCGGTGTATCTGGCGCTGCCGACGGTGTTGTTCATCGGCGCGGTGTGGGGGCAGGCCGACAGCCTGCTGGCGCTGGGGCTGCTTCTGTGCGTGTTCTATATGTCGCGCGGGAGGCCGTTGGTGGCGGCGGCAGTGTACGTCGTCACGTTCCTGGTCAAGCCTCAGGCGATAGCGGCGTTGCCGATCCTGGCGTTCTGGGGTCTGCGCGAACACCCGCGACGGGTTTGGCTGCAAGCCTCGGTCACGGCGCTGGTGACGATGCTGGTTCTGATCCTGCCGTTCTTTCCGACGAGTCCGTGGGATATTTTCGATCAGTTGAACAAGGCGACGGATCTTTACGCGTTCAACTCTTCGTTTGCCTTCAACTTCTGGGGGATGTGGGGCTGGTTCCGGGGGGACGATATCACGCACTTGGGGATCGAGTGGCGGGTGTGGGGGATCGCGATCACGGTGCTAGCAAACGTCGCGATCATCTATTTCCTATCGAATAGGCGGGAAGTTGGGATGTTGGCGTTGGGGGTCGCCCTCTCGGTGCTGGCGTTCGATCTGTTTCTGACGCGGGTGCACGAGCGGTACCTTTTCCCGGCGTTCCTACCATTGCTCGCAGCCTGCTTCCTTTTGAACAGCCGGGTGCTCACCGTCGGGTTCGTGGTGCTTTCGATCTGCCAGTTCTTCAGCCTCTACTATTCCTTCTACCATCCGAACTTCAATCCGGAGTTCGAACCTTCGATGTTTTACACCCACGACATCATCCGTATGATCGACTACTCGCCTTCGTCGTGGACGCGCCCGGGCTCGATGGTGACCTTCCTCTTCTCGTTCTCAGCGGTAATGAGCTTCCCGGTGTTTCTTACGTACATCGCGTGGTTTCGCCGGCGGCGGTCGCGTACGCCTCCTCACCCGACTTGACCTTGATTGTGTGGCTCTGACATCGGCGACGTGAGATGGAGTAATCTCGGGTCTGACTGTAAGCGACCGCCACGTCCGATCACCGTTCAAGACCGCTGGCTTCGGGCGGCTGCTGTAGCCGTGGCTTTGCTTGTGGCTACGCGGGCTGTCCGTGGGATAATCACGGGAGTATGCACAAGGTGCGCCATGCACGGTAAGCGGGAGCCCTCTGAGTCTTGGACTTCCAGTACCTCAGAAGAGTGACTCGGGTATCGTCGGGATCAGTGACCGAGCTGGCCCGGCGTTTTGGGCTGCCTCCAGAATTCGTGAAGTTCCTGATGGTTGGTGCGATGGCGTTCGTCGTCAACCAACTCGCGCTTTATCTTCTGTACGATGCTCCACTGTTCGGCTTCCTGCCGGGCAAGGACGCTCGGATCGATTTCTGGTTCGCGGTGCACCCGGACGCGCGTTTGCTCATCGCCTCTTCAGTCTCGGTCGAGGTGGCGATTCTGTTCAAGTTTCTTTGGAGTGAGAGGTGGATCTTCCGTCATCGGCGACCCGAGGGAGCACCATGGGCGCGTATGATGCACTTCAACATGAGCGCCGCGGCGAGCGCTGTGCTGGCGGTGAGCGTGACGAACGTGTTGACACCCGTGTTCGGCATCACGCCCTATGTCACGACGGGGGTCGGAGTTCTCTGCGGGTTCATGTTGAACTGGGTCTGGAGCGCGCGGCTGGTTTGGCCAGATCGACCAACCGCAGCTTCCACCGACTGAGGTTGAGGGCGCTGTAGTGGCTGGCGTTTCAGTAGAGAGCGGAGTCCTGGGCCGTTGGCGCCGCTTTCGCGATTCGTCTGTTGTTCCGTTTCTGGCGGAGCCTCGCGTCGGCGCCTATGTGCTTCCCGCCACGTTTTTCGTAGTGACGTTTCTCGTGTATTGGTTCGCGGGGCCGCAGAACACGATCTTCGTGAACCACGTGAACCAGGCCAACTCGCTGCTGCACGGCCATCTTGATCTGTTGCCCGAATTCTCGCGATTCGTGACAGAGCCATCGCTGTACGAGGGCAAGATGTTCCTGCAGCATGGGCCCGGGCCGGCCCTGATCCTGCTGCCGGCTGTGGCGATCTTTGGGCTCGAAACGAATCAGACGTTGGTGTCAGTGATTCTAGCGTCGCTGAGCGCGGCGCTCGTGTATCGGATCGTGCGAACGCAGGTAGGGAGTGTCGCGTCGCAGGTCTGGCTGACGACGTTTTTCATGTTCGGGACGATCTTCTGGTATGCGGGTACGAACGGGGGCGTGTGGTTTCTCTCTCACACGGCGACGGTCCTGTTTATGCTGCTGGCGATCTATGCGACGTTGGGGCTGAAGAATCCGTTTCTGGCTGCGGCGGCTGTGGGAGCTGCCTTTCTCTGCCGCGCCACGGTTGCGGTGTCGTTCCCGTTCTTCCTGATCATGTTTTCGGATCAGTGGTTGAGGCCCGACGATGGTCTCGGTCTGTTGAAGCGGTTGGACCTGAAACCGATCGCGAAGATGTGCATAGGCGCGCTTCCGTTCGTTGCGTTCAGTCTGGTGTTCAACTACTTGCGGTTCGATAACCCGTTGGAGTCCGGCTATCTCTATGGAGAGCAGGTGACTCAGCCCGAGTTGGCGTGGCTGTACACGAACGGCGTGTTCGACATAACGTACATCCCCCGTCACATCCCGGTAATCTTCGAGCAGATGCCGCTCTTTCTGACGAACGGGCCGTACATCCGGCCATCGTGGGCCGGGCTGGCGATCTGGGCGACATCGCCTGCTCTGCTTCTGGCCCTATTCGCCCGGGTCAAGAACCGCACGATCGTGATCGGTGGCGCCGCATTGCTGATCCTAATGGCAACGCTAATCGTTACTCGTGAGTTGGCGCGAACGTGGGGGTTCGCCGGCTGGGGGGGCGTCGATTTTCCGTTGGGGATACACCTGCTGCCGTTGTGGGGGATGATTGCCGTCGCGATCTACACGGGACTGCGCACGAAAGATAGGCTGATCATCGCCTGCTGGGCCGCAATCATTCCGATCATGATCACGATCTTCCTCTTTGCCGCGACTGGCTGGACGCAATTCGGCTACCGTTACGCGCTGGACATCTATCCGTTCTTGCTGCTACTGGTCGCCAGGACAGTCGGTAACCGTATCCGCTGGCACCACATGACGTTGATCGCCGCTAGTGTCGTGATCAATCTCTGGGGTATTGTCTGGATATATCAATTCGAGCCGAATGGATATCTCGGACTTGAATGGGTGAGTTTCTAGCGGCTCCCGCGGGTCAGCAGCGCGAACCCAGCGACGATCGCCGCGACGATGACGAGGGGTGTCGCCAGCGCGCCGCCGCTGCGGCCGATGATGAACCTCGCGATCTTGACTCCGTCACGGACGCTGCTCAGGTTGCCGCCTGAGCGGCGTGTGGCGTAGGAGATCGGCACGCTGGCAACTCGGAACTCAAGCTTGGCAGCCCGAAGACACATCTCGGATTCGAGTTCGAAGCCGTTCGATGTTAGCGCCATCGCTTGCCAGGCGTCCCGCGTGAAGGCTCTGAGTCCCGATAGGCAGTCCCCAAAGGAGCGGTGCGTCACGAGTGAGATGACGGTGTTGAAGAAGGGGTTGCCGATGTACTTGTGGTGCCACGGCATGGCGCCGGGCTGGATCTGACCCTGCAGGCGATTACCGATGACGAGGTCGAATCCTAGATCGAGGGGCGCGATGATTCGATCGAGGTCTGAGAGGTCGTAGGTCCCGTCGCCGTCAGACATCACGATGAAGCTACCGGTGGACGCAGCGACGCCCGCCCGCATAGCGTTTCCTTTGCCGCGTTTGGGTTCCGCGATCACGGCGGCGCCGGCCTCGGTGGCGGCTTCCGCCGTACCGTCGGTCGAGCCGTTGTCGACGACTATGATTTCCCCGGTTGTGCCAGAGCGTTCGAGCCAGGATTTGGCAGCCTCAACGCAAAGAGCGATCGAAGCGCCTTCGTTCAGGCAAGGGATGACGATTGAGACTGTGGGTTCCGTAGGCGTCACGATGTAGGTTCCATGGGCAGCGGATAGCATTATAGGCTTGGGGCGGGCAGCCAATCCACAAACAGGCGCGGCCGGATGTTGGCGTTCCGGAGCGTGATATGCTCCGCTCGGCGCCCCCTGCTGTAGGTACGCGTGATGTAGGTTGGAACTTGAGCTAGTAGCGCTGGCCGTCCTTGGCTTTGGAATCGGCTGCTATGGGACGATCATCGGTCTCGGCGGTGGGTTTATTCTGGTACCGGTCTTGTTGGTGCTGTTTCCGGAGTACGAGCCGGAGGAAGTGACTTCGATATCGCTGGCGGTCGTGTTCGCAACAGCGACGTCTGGTTCGATTGCGTATGGGCGTCAGCGACGGATCGACTACCTGACGGGGTTGATCTTCGCGGCGTCAGCGGCCCCCGGTGTGGTGGCCGGGACGTTCCTGGTGGCTTTTGTGCCTCAGCGTACGTTCACGTTGTTGTTTGGTGTGCTCCTCATGCTTCTGGCGTGGATAACGTTGCGAGGCCGGAGGCCCGGAATCCGGCGGCCGCTTTCCGGTCCCGGCGTGTTGCGACGCACGATCGCTATGCCGGAAGGGACGTACCGGTTCGCCTATCGACTCTGGCAGGGCATGGCAATCAGTCTCGGAGTTGGGCTGATGTCATCGATGTTTGGGATCGGCGGCGGCGCGATTCACGTACCGGCCATGATCATGATGCTGCACTTCCCGATCCAGTTCGCGGTGGCGACGTCACAGTTCATTCTGGTGTTCATGAGCGGTGGCGCGAGCGCCATCCACCTAGCGAATGGGACGCTTGAGGGTGACGCGTTATTTCGGGCGTTAGCGGTGGCGAGCGGAACCGTTCCCGGGGCACAGGTGGGAGCGCGGCTGGCAGCCCGGCTGAAGGGTCGGACGGTGCTCGTGTTGCTTGGTTCAGCGCTGGCGGCGCTTTCGATCAGCTTGCTGGTGAAGGGCCTGCTGAACGTTTAGAAGGAATCCGATCCGTTCTCGCGGCCCGTATCTATCGGTGAAGGCGCTCTGGAGAGTTTAGCCGCACCCCCCACGCGATAGATCACCAGGGCGCTTCTTCTTTTGGCCGTGGAGGGCGTACCCGACTAGTAGACGTTGTCCGCCGTTTCGGTCGACCAGGCGCTAACGCAAGTTCCTCCAGCGATAATGTGCTGTGTGTTCTGTGGTGTGGGCTATCTTCGGCCGCGGCGACGAGACCAGCGTCTGCGGTTGCTGCTTGCCGTGCGCTGACTCGAGCGGGAGGATCCGACTCCGGCCGTGACGGGTGTCTTTTCGCCGAGCGCCCTGCCGTTGCCATTGGATTGAGTGCTGACTCTAGGCAGTTTGCGACCGAGGCCACGCTCGATTTCGTGTAGCTTCGGTAGATCGACGGCGGTGACGAGTGTAATAGCCTCTCCTTGTCGGCCCATCCTGCCGGTGCGGCCGACGCGATGGGTGAAGAGCTCGTGTGAGTCCGGCATGTCGTAGTTGATGACGCGGCCGATGTGCTCGACGTCGAGGCCGCGCGCGGCGACGTTGGTGGCAGCGAGGATGTCCACTTTGCCGTCGCGGAAGCGGGCCATCTCTCGGTCGCGCTGGTTTTGACCGAGGTTGCCTTCGAGAACAGCGACGCGAAAGCCTTGTTGCTTCAGGCGCCGGCCCAGGTTCTGGACGCCGCGCTTGGTACGGCCAAAGACGAGCGTGCTGCCCTCGCTGGCCTCCTTGAGCAGGCCAATGAGTATCTGGAACTTGTCCTCGCGGTAGACTTCCAAGACAGTGTGCTCGATGGCGAGTCCCTCGTCCATCACCACGTCGGACGTGATGACTTCCGGGTTCATGAGGTGCTTGGAGGCGATGCGGTGGATCCAGTCCGGCGTGGTGGCAGAGAAGAGCGCGGTCTGGCGGCTCTGGGGCGTCCCGGAAAGGATCCTCTCGACGTCCGGCGCGAAGCCGCGGTCGAGCATCTCATCTCCTTCGTCGAGGATCATAACGCGGAGACGATCGAGCTTTAGAGCCCGGCGCTTGATGTGATCAAGAGTACGGCCGGGTGTACCGACGACGACGTGAGATCCGGCGCGAAGTCCCCTCTCTTGTTTGTCGTAGCCGACACCGCCGTAGAGGAGCGTTACACGAATGTTAGAGCGCTCGCTGAGCTGTTCGAACACTGATGCCACCTGCCGTGCCAGCTCTCTGGTTGGTACGAGGATCAGCGCCTGAGTCGCCTTTGAACCGGGGTCAATGTGCTCGAGTATCGGCAGCGCGAAGGCGAGGGTCTTGCCGGAGCCAGTGGGGGCTTGGGCGATGACGTCGCGCCCCTCGAGTAGTAGTGGGATCGTGGTTTCCTGGATGTATGTTGGTGTGGTGATGTCCATGCGGTCTAGCGCCTTATAGCTAGACGAACACAGGTTAAAGTCTTGGAACGAGGTCAAGAATTAGGATCCTTTCGTCGAGTGAGGTCGAAAATTACTGAGGGGTCTATGGGTAGTGTTTAGCAAATCTTATCAATAGTGTATGTGAATCGGTGTCGGGAGTGCAACAGGCATGACCCCAACGGGGATTTCCAGGGCTAGCGGAGGAATAGCGGGGTGGATCAGGGCGAAGCCTGTTAGTGGCGAGTCTGTTTCACTGATTCGCAGGATTCCCGTAACGACCCTGGCTTGGTTCGATATCTTCCTGTGTTGAATGATGTCGTTCCAGCCGTTTTCGTTGCGGTCTCCGCCGTTTTGGAAGATCGGATTGCAAAGACGGGCTAGAAGATCGCGATCGGGTTGACGGGCGAGCCGGTGCCACCGATGAGGACGAGAGGTGCGATGACGAGCTGGAACTCCCAGCGGTTGAGTTCGGCGCAGGTCGCGGAGAGTTGTTCGAAGTTGGCGTTGTCGATGAGGGGCAGGCCCATGTAAGGGATGGCGATCCTGTGAATCGGCAGCTCGGCGCCCGTGTGTCCCTGACCGGGAGCCTCCATGAGGTCCCAACTGAGAAGGGCGGCCTCGGTGTCGTAGAGGAACTCGAGCACCGAGGCGTGCAGGCCTGGTGCGTTGCGGGGCTGATCGATGTCTGGGTTCTTTGCCCAGAAGGCATCTGCGCCGGCCCGGACCAAGACCGCGTCGCCAGCTCGCGGCTGAACGGACTGGGCTTCGGCAACGTCTTGGAGCTCCCAGCCGTGAATCGGATGTTCGAACGAGACGTGGTCGACGTTACGGTAGCGGGCGACGTCGTAGAGGACGCCGCGGGTGACGATGCCGTTTCGCCAGCGGTCGACGGAGTTGGACTTCGCCCCTTCGTCAGTGACGTCTGAGGCGGGGCGGCCGTTGTACATGCGGCCATCGTCCGTGAACTGGTGACAGAGGGCGTCGATGTGGGTGTTGACGTGGCCGTGGTAGCTGATCCCGATGTAGTCGCTGGCCGCGGAGTCACCGACGTTCATTCGGTGTTCGACGGGAATCTGGTTGCGGGGTGCCGAAAGAACTGCTGCGGTGGCGATAGGGTTGGAGCACGAGACCGACCGGCCCTCACGGACGAGCGCGGCGGCAGCGCGGCGCGTTTCGTCCGTGATGTGGTTAAGCGTGCCGAGCTGGTCGTCGTTGCCCCAGCGGCCCCAGTTGCTGAAGCGCTCAGGGTAGGCGCGAAACTCCTCGACAGTCGGAGGCGTGCGATCGGCGAGCGACATATGGGCTCCTATCGTGTCTCTTTAGGGCGTCATCCACGAGGGGTCGAACTCGCTCACGTCCGGCGTGTTCGTGATGTTCTGCTGATCGCTGCCGTCTGCGTTCATGACGTAGATCTCCAGGTTACCATCGCGGTCCGACTTGAAGGCGATCTGCTGGCTGTCCGGAGACCAGGTCGGTGAGCCGTTGTCGCCCTCAGAGGTCACGGGTGACGCGTTGGTGATGGCTGGAACCTGAGGGTCGAAGTCGGCAACCCAGACTTGGGAGTCGGCTAGGCTGATGTATTCGAAGGCGATCTTGGTCCGGTCGGGGGAGACGACAGGGTTGATCAGCTCTTCGCCTGGGTTTTCGGCCGCCAGCAGAAGGGTTGGTTCGTGAGAGGCCTGCGTGCAGGTCCCGCCGCACGGAAGGAAATATACAAGATTACTTCGGTCTCCATCGCCTGGGGTGCTCCCGACGAGAGCGAACGCCCCGTTGCCGTCAACGTTGAAGCAGTTGGGGGACCGGATGTTCGCTCCGCCGATGACCGGTACCGGGAACCAATCGGCTGGTGGCGCGTCGGCCTTGAACAACCCGAATCCGCTCTCGAAGAACTCGGTCGCGATGTAGGTGTCGTTGCAGCGGTTGCCACGTTCGATCAAGACCTCGTTGGAAGGGGGGAAATTGGTAACGTTGATGGCATCGCCGGGGCAGTCTAGCGGGTCGTCACCGCTCGTCTGGGCGAGATCATTCGGGTCTGGCAGCTGGTAGATATCGGAACCGCCGTCGTCGTAGTCGAAGATGAAGGCGCGGGAGCCGTGCATGATCCCTAGCAGCTCGCCGCCGGAGCTGACCACGCAGTCCGTCTCCACGTCCCACAACAGGCCGTCTCCGCCCGGAATTACGCTGAGCATCGCGATGCCGTCAGCGGCGTAGGTGACTTCGTACGGTTCGTCCTCTTCTTGCGTGATCATGATGAACTTATCGTTCAGGTCCGAGACGAGCTTCCTTGCTTTCGCACCTCTCTCATGGATGATGATGATGCGGTAGTAGTCTGTGAAAAACGCACCGCCGTCTTCAACGCCATCGATTCGGATCAGGACTCTCTCAACACCGGGCTCGCGTTCGTCCTTAACAGTCGGGACCTTGATCCCCCTGCCTTTCCTGGGTATGACGACCTCCTTGATGCCGACTTCGGCCTTGAGGTTGTCCAGGTCTACCTTCTTGCCCTCACCGTCGAAGACGGCTAGCGAATCCTTGTCGTATTCTCCTTTGTCCAGCTCCGCTTGGGAGCGAGGAGCATCAGTCAGAAGTGTGATTTGCTTGCCGTGCTGGACTATCATGAACTTCGGCTCGGCATCGCCCGGCGCACTGGCGCGCCCGGGCCCGCCGAAGAAGCCATCAAACGACGGATCGAAATCCCTGGCACCGCCCGCGTGCTCGACGTAGAAGGCGCAAGGCAGGCTGCCGCTGAAGGCCTTGTCGTCGGCGTCCTTACCTTCGATGAAAACGGTGAGGATGAACGGCCCTTCGAGCCGGTCCGGGGGGTCCGTCGTCGTGCTCATGGTGGCGGTGACTTCCATGACGAGTCGCTTGTCGGGCTCGCTCGTTCGACGGACAGTTAGGCCGGTTGTTGAGACTCCGTCCGCTGCCTTGCCGTCCTCTTTGAGCGGCTGGCTCGTACGCAGATTGATGGACCTGGGGGTGAACTTATCCTTCTCACTCGCCTCGGTCTGATCGATCTGGAAGATGGCTTTGGCGCCCGCGCCGTGAGGGACTATCGTGCCTCTGCAGACGAAGGAAGTGCCCGCGCCGCTGGCCTGCGTGACAGGAGATGAAGGCTGAGTTGCGGAGCCCGCAAAGTCCCCACCCGTAATGAAGTAGTCCTCGGTCTCGCCCTCGATCTCGCTGCCGACGGAGGGGTCGTAGGGCTCGCGGCTGATGACGAGGCGGAGCCAGAACTCGTCCACTTGGTCGCCACCAGTGAATTCGGCTGCGAAGGCGTCGAGGCCGGGACCGGACTCGCTGAGATCGATCAGGTCGTTCTGGACGGCCCATTCCGGCGCGCAGCCGGCATCGTCCGACCAGTCGCCGTCTCTGTTCCAGTCGGCGAGGAGATTCACGTAGACGGGGTCGTCGAGTTCTGCTTCGGTGAGTCCGAAACGGTTGAAGACGACGAGCGCGGAGCTGTCATCGCAGGCGGCGAGGTCGAGGATCTGGAGTCCGTCGTCAGCGTCCGAGCCGACGTAGGGCTCCGGCTCCATCGTCGCGAACTCGCCGAGCCAGACTTTGAAGGGGAATGGGTGTGACGGTCCGCCGTTAACGGGCAGCGTGGGGAAGCTTCCGGTGGCGGCGCCGCTGGCGTATCCGGTCTCGGTACCGTCGGGTGCGTCACCGAAGTCCTGCCAGTCGGGTTCGATTATTAGCTCGGAGATCGTCACGGCTAGCAGAAGGCCGACGCCGAACGCCGGGCATCCCTCGGCCTGGCTGGTCGACAGGGCGGCGATGTGCCGGAGGAGTTGCAGCTGGTCGACTGCGGAGATAGCGTCGTTGCAGTCCCAGTCGCCCCAGTCGCCGGTCGCGCCGACGTCGCTGCCGATCTCCGGGCAGCCCGGCTCCTGGCTGACTGAAAACGCAGCGAGGTCGCGAAGGCCTTTCAGCGCGTCGATGGTATTGACGGCGCCGTTGCAGTCGATGTCGCCCCAGGTCAGGGGCACGTCTTCGCCGGCAATCGCGGTCTGGGGTTGGGAGCCGGCGCTGAGGACGATCAGTCCGATGGCTATAAACACGACGGTGGCTGACGTGACGAGCGCGAGCAGTTTAGCGGGACGGTGTGTCATCTGGACCTCCGGGGCTGATGAGTGGGGCGGCTACGTATGTGCTCGGCCAATTATATGTTACGGAGGCAAGCGTGTCAGCCTGCCCGGAGTGTCGGGTGGGCGGAGCGCGGTGGAATACGAATGCGGCGCGAGTAGAGACGTTCGGGGGCGTAGAGGCTCGAGCTATCCGAGGCGCTTTAGCTGGGGGTTCACGGCGGCTCTCATGATATCGGGCCGCGAGACGACGCCGATGATACGCTCGTCCTTCACCACGGGGAGGCGCTGGATGTGCTCGGAGTCGAGGGTGCGCATGATCTGATCTACCGGAGTGCTAGGCTCAACGGAGATGACCTCCGGCGTCATGATCTCGCTGACGCTTGTCGTGTCCAGTGGCTTACGGGCGCGGAGGGTACGGAGGATGTCGAGTTCGGTGACGATGCCGAGAATGGTGCCGTCTTCGTCGACGATGGGCAAGCCGCTGAAGCCTCCCAGGAGCATGTAGGTGGCGACTTCACGGACGGAGGCTTTAGGTAAGGCCGCGACGACTGGTGTGTTCATGACGTCCCGCGCGTTGAGCGTGTTGATAGTAGTGGCAGCAATGGAGTTTACAGCCATTAGATTCCCCCGTTGACGCTTAATGTGGTGACTTTACCGTTGCGGCTGTCGCCGAGGCTCTTCGCGTCTTGTAGAAGCCGGCCGAAGTCGTCGGCAGGCATCGGCTTGCCCAGACGGAAGCCCTGAATTCTGTGACAGCCCCGGTCTCTGAAGAACCTGAGCTGTTCATCAGTTTCGACGCCTTCCGCTACCACTTCGAGATTGAGTGCCTTGGCCATCGCGAGGATCGCTTCGGCGATAGCCGCATCGTTTGGTTCCGTGGTGACGCCATCAACGAACGACCGATCGATCTTGAGGGTGTGTAGCGAGAACACCTTCAAGTAACCGAGCGAAGAGTAGCCTGTACCGAAGTCGTCGATGGAGATGCGCGCGCCCATCTTGGAAAGGTCGGCCAGTACCGCCGCTGAAACGGCGACGTCTTCCATTGCCGTACCTTCAGTGATCTCGATCTCTAGCCACTCGGGAGAGAGGCGGCTGTCCACCAGCGCCTGCTCGATCATTGGGGCGAGGTAACGTTCACGGAACTGCCGGGGCGACACGTTGACGGCGACCGTGATCGGCGGGAGCTTCGCGTTCTGCCATGTCTTCGTCTGTGCGCAGGCGGTCTGCATGACCCATTCGCCAAGCGGAACGATGAAGCCGGTTTCCTCCGCGATGGGGATAAACGAGTCGGGGGATATTAGCCCACGGGTCGGGTGCTGCCAACGAAGGAGCGCCTCAGCGCCGACGATCTCCCCGGACTGGGCGCTGAACTGCGGTTGATAGAAGAGGACTAGTTCCTTCTCCTCGAGCGCTCGCCGCATCTCGTTTTCGTCTGCGAGTCGATCGGTGATGGACTGGGGGACTTCGAGAAGCCGTGAAAAGCGTTGGTTAAGGGACAGGATCCTCCCCGGCTGTGAAATCTTCCAGGTTCCGGCGTATATCTGATCGAGCGGCTCGATGTTCCCTTCGCCGTCGATGATCAGCATGCGGCCGCTACTGGATCGCCCATTCGTTCGTTTGGGCGGCGAAGAACTCCCGTCGAGCGGGCCCGCCTGCGCGGACCTGTTGTTCATATTCGAGTTAGACATAAGCTGAACGCCTCAAAGCGTGTGCAATTTGAGTAGACGCACTGTTACCGACGCGAATGGTTGGCCAATCGTTGCCTGTAGAGACTACTGACCTGGTTAAGGGAACCGATCGCAGGGCATCGTCTTCGCCCGGCGCGATCGATAGGCTACAATTCTCTGCGCTTGGCATTCGATCGAGTTGCTGGAGGAGCATCGAGATGAACCGAGAGACCGTCCTGTCCGAACATCGTGACGGCGTGGCGCTGCTGACGATGAACCGCCCCAAGCGCCGCAACGCCTTCAACGATCAGCAGTACGATGATCTTCGCGACGCGCTTGCGGACGCCCGTGCCGACGACACGATCAAGGTGGCGGTCATCACGGGAGCGCCGGGAGCGTTCTCCGGCGGGCAGGACCTGAGCGAGATGGGGGCGGCGCCGGTTCACGACGATGGGCTGCCGCATGGCTTCGGGCCGTTCATCGACCAACTGAGCACCTTCGACAAGCCACTGCTGGCGGCGGTGAACGGCGTTGGCGTTGGGATCGGTCTGACGATGTTGCTGCACTGCGACATCGTCTACATGGCGCACTCGGCACGGCTGCGGGCGCCGTTCGTGTCTCTAGGACTGGTGCCCGAAGCCGGGAGCAGCTTCCTGCTGCAGGAGATCGTTGGGCCTCAGGCGGCGGCGGAGCTTCTGTACACGAGTGCATGGATCGACGCCGGGCGGGCGGTGGCCCTGGGCCTGGCTGCGGCGGCGTTCCCGGACGCCGAGCTGATGGACCGCACTCTCGAGAAGGCGTCGGAGATCGCGAAGCAGCCGCTGTCAGCGCTGCGTCGAACGAAGCAGGTGCTGCTGGACGTGCGGGCGGAGGCACTGGCGGCGGCGCGGCGTCGCGAGGACCCGGCGATGGCGCAGTCGATCGGGACGCCGGCGAACGTGGAGGCGATCCGGGCGTTTCGTGAGAAGCGGGAGGTAGACTTCAGCGGGATGTGAGGGGTCGGGGTGGTGCGGACTGATCCGCGAAATGGGTTCGAGCCGCGGGGCGGACGCCGATCATGGATTTAATCCAATCGGTGCGCAACCAGGCGGTAGACCTGCGGGCAGATTCGCAACGAATCGCAAGATAAAGAGGGCGTCCACCGCATCGATATCGTGATCGCAGTCCATGTCGCCGTGCCTCGTGCCAACGAGGTCCGGAGGTACGAGGGCATCGCCAGACTCTGCTGTTGGGATCTGGTCCCCGATTCCTGGACAATCTTGGCTAGCTGAAGCGGGGATCGGTTGGCCTGGAGTTAATTCGGCGACGTGAAAGAGGATGAGTTGCGCGTCTGTGGCATCGATGTCGTTGTCGCAATCGATGTTGCCTTTGGCGGATGGAGAGACCGGAGGGCAGTCTGAGGACACGGGCACGCCGATCGCGGGCGATCCGTCGCCTCCAACCTCGAGCTCAAGAAATAGACACACGGTTGAAAGTTTACCCTCAGTGTCCGGGTCGTTCGGATTGGGATCGCAGGCGTCGCCGATGCCGTCGAGGTCAGTGTCCAAAGGAGCGGGTCCGTTGTCGGGACTCGGTGGTTTGCTAGGATCTTTTAGTTGGTTGACCAAAGGACAGTTGTCGGCGCGGTTGGAGTAACAGTCCTGATCCTCGTCCGGCCCGACTATCCCACTAGGGCAGATCAGAAGGGAATCAAAGCTCTCCAATGGTGTCGGGTCGCATGTCGTGGGCAGGCCATCGAAGTCCGGGTCGAGAGAAATAGTACGCGGGTTCCAGTTGGGGTTTGCGATGAGAGGACAGACATCCAGCTCATTCTCGATGCCATCGTTGTCAGCGTCGCGCAGGCTAGTCGCGAGCACGACGAAGGTGGCGGGACCTGGATCGCTCGGATTCTTGCTGAAGATGCACCCTCCTTCATCGGCACCCACGCAGGTTCCCGGGATGCGTTGTCCCTCGCTATGGTCACCCACCTGCGGACAGCCGTCGTTAACGTTCGAGTCTTCGAAATCGTCGCTGATGTCGTTATCGCACTCCTCTCCGCTCTCGGCGGTCGATCCGACCTGCGGACAGCCGTCGTTGACTATTCCGTCGCCGTCTTCGTCGTGTCTATTGCCGACTTCACAGGGGAAGAGCGGGTAGCCGCGGTTCTCGAAGATCGATTGAGTGCCGGGGCAAGCTACGCCCTCAACGGCAACCGGAGTACATGGGTTGTCCAGCGTGTATCCGAGCGTCGTGAAGTCAATGATGGACGGAGAGCAGAAATCGCTAATCGGCCCGGACTGTGGCGGAGTTGTCGGATCGTTCATGACTACGACGCCCGGCACCCCGAGCGTCGGATCGAGTGGGACGGAACGGTTGGCGATGGGCAGCGTTACGCCCGGCTCGAAGAAGACCAGGTTGACGACGGCCCAGGATCCCTGCAGGAACGTCGTCCCGAACAGCCGGAGGACCGGCTGTAGATCATTGAAGCGTTCGTTAAGGAATTCAGGATACCGGTCGATGCCATCCGGCAGGCCGTTGCCATCGGCGTCGAGGGCGAACGGCTCCATCACATCCGCCTCGCCGAAGGGCTTCGGCGCGATCGTATCGTGGACATCGGTGCTAGCGGTCATGAGTGTTACCGACGTTTGTATGGTTGTGGAGCAGGGGTTGCTTAGAAGACCCATGGTGATTTCCTGCGTCATCCGGCCCGCGATGGCGCCGGGGGGGACAGTTGGCGTGCCGAACGCGGCTGGAGTGAAGCGAACGATCTCGCCAAAGTCTGACTGGAAGACCGGCGAATCCTTGACAGTGCAGTCTTCGTTCCAGCCAACGCAGATTTGTTGGCGTAAGTCTGTGACCGCGTCTGGACTGGTGTCCCCGTCGCACGCTTCTGGGGTTTCGAGCGTCTCGAAGCAGATGACGCTCGCTGGATCGAACGAGACGGCTGCGATGGAGTTGTTGCCGGCCCCGAACGTCAGGAGAATGGCCGCCAGCGCGACTGTGGCGGCTATGCGCGAGCGTAGGAGGGGCAAGACTAAGGGCATGGGGCAGACGAATCCACTTGCTTCGCTATTGCGGTTCTGCGACGAAGACATGGGCATGCCTCCAATTCCTGCGAGCAGGCTGTGGGGCCCCGGGCGGGACTCGAACCCGCGACGCACGGTTTAGGAAACCGATGCTCTATCCACTGAGCTACCGGGGCACCGTTCTCATTTTAGGCACGAATTGAGCGGTCGTCGAGCGCTAGACCACCGTTAGGCTACGGCGACGACGATGCCGGCAGCGAAGGACACGATGCCGGCGACGCCGATGAGCGGCCGGCCCGCGGTCGGTCCCTTGGCTCCGGCGAAGCCCATCATGACCATTCCGGTGAGAAGGAACGAGATGACGACGAAATCGTTCACGGGTCCGTCCTTGCAGGCGTATGGGCGTGGAGAGAAAGTTTGGTGGAGATAGCGGGGCTCGAACCCGCAACCTCGGCATTGCGAACGCCGCGCTCTCCCAATTGAGCTATATCCCCACGGTGGGGGCTCGTTGCAAGCCCTAGGGTGATTATATGGGATGGTGGGGGCGGCTCGCCATACCCGTGCGAGGCACGGTGGGATCCTCGTCCTTCTCCGAAGGACATCGGAGGAAAATAGGTGCCCTCCCGCCCACCCTACTAGAAATAGGGGGCTGCGCCCCCTATGACCCCGCCGACGGCTTCGCCGTGCGCAAACCTGGGGTCCGACACGATGTTCGGCGAATGTCAGTCGCTGGGTAGGAGGCCGGGGAGGGGATCGATCGTCATGGTGCGGGAGGCGAGGTCGATGTCGGTGACGACTTCGGCGGTGGCGGGGATGAGGAAGGCGCCGATGGGGCCTTCGACTTCGTAAGCGTCATTGGCGCCGGTAGCGATGACGCTTACGATGCGTCCGAGGCCGCGGCCGTCGGTGGAGCGGACGTTGAGGCCGATGATCTGGAATCGGTAGTATTGGCCTTCGGGCAGCGGCTCGAGGGTTTCTTCCCGCACCTGGAGGTACGATCCGCGAAGGCTCTGGGCACGCTGCCGGCCGTCGATGCCGGATAGCTTCAGGATTACCCGGTTGGCGCTGTGCTGAAATCGCTCGATGGCGTGCTGCGAGTCGCCGATCAGCACTCGCACATCGGGCTGAAGACACGATTCGGGAGCGAGCGGCTCGATCTTGAGGTCACCGCGTAAACCATGAGCGCCGATGACGCGGCCGATGGCGACGTATCCTTCGGGGATTTCGTCTGTATGCAGGTTTGAGCCCGCCATAGGCGGACTAGCCGATCTCGAGGATCGCGCGCTCTCCTCTGCGGATGGCGGCCACCTTGAGCAGCGTGCGCATGGCGTTGGCGATGCGACCCTGCTTGCCGATGACCCGTCCCATGTCCTCCTCTGCGACCTTCAAGTGAAAGACGATCTGGTCCTCGTCGTCCTCCTCGGTCACTTCCACCTCATCCGGCTTTTCGACAATAGACTTGGCGATGTACTCGATGAGTTCTCTCATGAGGGCTACTCCGTGGGTGCGGTCTTGTCCTTCGCTTCGGCGGCCTTATCACCGTCGGAAGCATCGGTCTGGGCGGATTCTTCAGCCGGTTCATCAGTCTTCGGCTCAGTTTCAGCAGCGGGCTCTTCCGCGGGCGTCTCAGCTGCAGGCTCGTCGGCGGGTGCCTCAGCAGTGGGCTCCTCCGCGGCGGGCTCTTCAGTAGTCGCTTCAGCGGCGGGTTCTTCCGCGGCGGGAGCCTCAGCAGCGGGTTCTTCAGTAGTCGCTTCGGCGGCGGGTTCTTCCGCAGGTGCCTCAGCGGCGGGTTCTTCCACAGGCGCCTCGGCGGCGGGAGCCTCAGCAGCGGGTTCTTCAGTAGTCGCTTCGGCGGCGGGTTCTTCCGCAGGTGCCTCACTGGCGGGAGCCTCAGCAGTGGGTTCTTCAGTAGTCGCTTCGGCGGCGGGTTCTTCCGCAGGTGCCTCGGCGGCGGGCTCTTCCGTAGTCGCCTCGGCGATGGAAGCGGCAGCAGCCGGGGGCTGTTCGCCGTCCTTCCCCTTCTTGCCCGGCGGGACGTCGGGACCTTTGTAGATGAATGGCTCGCGGCCTGCCTTCTCCATGATGCCGAGGCGAGTGAGCAGCTTGGCGGCGGTGTCAGATGGTTGTGCGCCCTTCTTGAGCCAGTAGATGGCTTCGTCTTCCTTGACGACGAGGGTGGCGGGGTCGGTCAAGGGGTTGTAGTGGCCGATAATCTTGACGAATGCGCCGTCCCTGGGGGCGCGGGAGTCGGCGACGACCATGCGGTAGGAGGGTTGTTTCTTCTTACCTACCCTAGCGAGACGGATTCGTAGCAATTAGCACCTCCATGGTGGGGATTGAGAGGATCATGGGCTACCGAAGGAGCGACGTGATATTGGGGCCGCCGCCGGTGCTGATCGTCTGAATGATCTTTTTGGCTTCTCTGTACTGCTTTAGAACTTGGTTGACGTTTGCAGGGGTGGTACCGCTGCCAGTCGCTATGCGTCTGCGGCGGCTGCCGTCAATGATGTCTGGGTGCTGGCGCTCGGCCTTGGTCATCGAACAGATGATGGCCTCGACGCGGTCGAAGAAGCTTTCGTCCATGTCGTCGACGTTGAGCTTGTTCTTGATCTGCGAGAGTCCGGGAAGGAGGCCGACGAGCTGACTGAGCGGGCCCATCTTCTTGATTCTACGGTACTGCTCCAGGAAGTCGTCGAGCGTGAGTTGCCCCTTCTTTATGCGCTCCGTGAGGGACTCGACGTCTTCGTCCGTCAGATCGGCTTTCGCCTTGTCGATGAGCGTAAGGACGTCGCCCATTCCGAGGACGCGGGATGCGAAGCGGTCAGGGTAGAAGTCTTCGAGTGCGTCCGCCTTCTCGCCGACGCCGACGAGCTTGATCGGGATGCCTGTGACCGCTCGAATCGAAAGGGCGGCGCCACCGCGCGCGTCGCCGTCGAGCTTCGTGAGGATGAGGCCGCTCACGGGGATCGCTTTGTTGAACTCTTCGGCCGCGGTTACTGCTTCCTGACCGGTCATCGCGTCCGCGACGAGGAGGACTTCCGTAGGATTTAATGTCTTGTGGAGCGCCCGGAGTTCCTTGTGGTCTTCCTCCTCGAGCATGACGTAGCCGGTCGTATCGACGATGACCGAGCTGGCGTTGATCTCCTTCGCTTCCTTGAGCGCATTCTTGGTGATGGTTTTAGTCGGTGTGCCCGGTGGCATGGCAAAAACCGGCACGCTCAGCTGTTTACCGAGCGCCTGAAGCTGTTCGACGGCAGCGACACGTTCAAGGTCAGCCGCTACCATCAGCGGTTTTTCGCCCTGGTGGCGCAGATAGAGTGCAAGTTTGGCGGTGGTGGTGGTCTTTCCGGAGCCTTTGAGCCCCACGAGCATGATGACGGTGGGCTTGGTCTGAGACTTCTCGAGACCCTTGTGACCGCCGCCGAGGAGCTGGATCATCTCCTGGTGGACGATATCGATGATCTGCTGCATGGGCGACAGACTCTTGGTGACGTTGGCGCCTATGGCTCGTTCGCGGACGCCTTTGATGAAGTCCTTGACGACTTTAAAGTTGACGTCCGCTTCCAGTAGAGCGAGCCGCACCTCACGAAGGGCCTCGTCGAGGTCCTTCTCAGTAAGAGTGCCGCGGCTGCCGAAGCGCTGAAAAACGCCCTGAAGCTTATCGGAGAGAGAATCGAACATATCTACAGGAGACGATTGTAAGCGTGGCCTATTGGGGCGTCAAGAATAAGACGAACGGCCTATAGGGGCGTCTGAGCGGGCGTGAGATGATGTGTAGACCTACGGATTCACACAAAGAGGTGGTATGGCTAGCAAAGGGAAGAAGAGGAGAGATACGAGACGTCTCCGCAAGCGGCGGGAGGAAGAGAGTGCTACTGTCGGCGAGCGTGTGGCGGAGGACGTCGCGGAGGAGGACGACTCGCCTCCTGAGCCGGTACAAGAGGTGCTGCGAAGGCGGGTGCCGAAGAAGCGGCAAAAGAGGGCCGGACCCCGCTTCCGGATCAACGCTTGGTTTCTGGCCGCGCCAGTAGCGATCGGCGGCGTCATCGCGATCGTGGTGCTCGTGCTGACAAGCGGCTCTTCGGGAGTGACGGCGCCGAAAGTCGAAATGACGCCCGATCCAAGGGTTGAAGGGCTTTCGATAGCGCAGACGATTGAGGTTGAGGCCGGAGGTAGGGAGGTAAATGCGTTCTTCTTCCCCAACAACATTACGGGACCTGTCGGCGAGGCGTTCGAGATCGTGGTGACGAACACCGGTTCCCTGTCTCACAATCTGGCCATCGCGGGCTTAGACGGTGAGTATGGCACCTCCGACGACTGGTCGACGGACCCGGAGCTGATTAGCGTCGGTGAGCGGGGTTCCGTGGTCGTGATGATTGAGGAGCCGGGGACGTACTTCTTCAGGTGCATCATTCACCCGGTGGTCCAGACCGGCGAGCTGACGATTCAGTAGGAGGTCTAACCGGCGATCAGTTCCTGGAGGTGCTCGTTCAGCTCGGTCTCCCCGACAACGCCTTCGAACTTACCGGCGATGTTGCCTGCCGCGTCTACGGTGAAGACCCACGGCTCGGAGAGCAGACCCCACTCTGTGTCGAGGAACTCTACTAGGCACGCTCCAAGGCCTGGCTGGCAATCGCCGGCGCGAACGCGTTCGACATCGTAGGGCTCGACGTGGATGAAGTTGACGGAATCGCTGTACTGGGTGAAGAGGGCGTCGACGATTTCCTTCGTCGGCCCGCAGATCTGGCTCGTGCAAAAGGCTGGCGTCGCGAACGTGATCACCGTAGGTCTACCGGAGGTGACGGCATCGGCGATCGTCAGGTTGTGCATGCCCTCGTTCGGGATCAGCGAGGTGTCGATCTCAGTGATGTCATCAACGTCGTCGATGATCAACTGCACTGACTGAGGAGCGGGAGCGCCAATCGCCGGCGAGAGCGGGGTCTCGCGTACCTCGAAGAGGAAGGGCGTTGGCTCCATCTGTTCGCCGCCGACGGTGCCGGATGTAAAAACCTGCCATTGGCCTGCGACGTCGAATTCGACGGTCGCCACGTAGACGCCGAGTTCGCCCGCCTCGTGGAGGTGCTGTTCGCCGTCGTCATGCAGGTGAGTGGACGAGCGCAGTATAGTGATTGCCGTCAGATCGGTTTCAGCGACGACGGTGCTGCTGCCGTCTTCATCCCTTACGAATTCGGCGCGAAGTTGCGCTCCCGCGATCGGCAGCTGGTCTTGGTCTAGCAGAGCAACGACGAAGCGGTTTTCGCCAACGGCGATGTCTGACGAGATTACCTGGGGGATGAACGGGCCCGAGACCGGCGTGAGGATCGTGCGGTCGTCATCGTTTCCGCCGCCGCATGCGGCGGCGATGAGCACTAGGACGCCCACGGATAGTGGGAGAAGGAGCGGGAGCCTAAGGGGGGCGACGGACATAACGTTGTTGCTCTACAGTCCCCTATCCACCATCATCGCGCAGAGGTCAGCGACGCGGGCGGCATATCCGGCTTCATTGTCGTACCAGGAGATCGCCTTGACGAGATTGCCGTCGAGTACGCTGGTGCTCAGGGCGTCGAAGATCGAGCTGCGCTGGTCGCCTCTGTAGTCTGACGAGACGAGAGGCTCCTCGCTGTAGCCGAGGATGCCGCGAAGCGACTCAGAGGCGGCATCCCGGAAAGCCTCGTTGACGGCCTCAACCGAGGTAGACTTCTGTACGGTGGCCACGAAGTCGACGATGGAGACCGTTGGTGTGGGTACGCGGAATGCCATGCCGTCGATTCGCCCCTTGAGCTCAGGCATGACGAGCGTGACTGCGCGGGCGGCGCCGGTGGTAGTGGGAATGATGTTGAGCCCGGCGGAGCGCGCGCGCCGGAGGTCTGTGTGAACGGTATCGAGGATAACCTGGTCGTTGGTGTAGGAGTGGATGGTGGTCATGAAGCCCTTCTCAATGCCGAACGCGTCGTGCAGAACCTTGACGACCGGTGCTATGCAGTTCGTCGTGCAGGAAGCGTTGGATATCACGACGTGCTTGGCCGGATCGTACTCGCCGTGGTTGACGCCGAGGACCACTGTTAGGTCCTCGCCCTTCGCCGGCGCGCTGATGACGACTTTCTTGGCGCCGCCGCCATCGACGTGCGCGCGGGCCTTGTCTGCGGTGGTGAAAAGGCCAGTGGACTCCACAACTATCTCTACGCCCAGGTCCTTCCAGGGAATCGCTCCCGGGTCTCGCTCTGCGATGACTTTGATGGTGCTGCCGTTAACGGTGATCGTGTTATCAGAGGCGGAGATATCGCCGGGGAACGTCCCGTAGGTGCTGTCGTACTTGAGGAGATGGGCGTTCGTCGCGGGATCCGTGAGGTCGTTGACGGCGACGACGTCGAGCTTCTCGGGATGAAGATCGTGGATGGCCTTATAGACTTGTCTGCCGATGCGGCCAAAGCCGTTGATACCGATCTTGGTTGGCATTCGAGGCGGACTCCTTCCTGAGCGAGAGGTACGGCCACAGTATATCGCGGGTTGCGATGGAAACGCAGACAGGAACAGGCGCCTCTTAGTCGAACGTGGAGGTGGAGGGAGCGCTCAACCGACGCGGAGGTTAAAGGTGTGGTTGAGGTCTTCCTGGATGAGGGTCCGCAGGTTCCGCAGAGCACGGAACTGCAGTATGCGCACGGCGCCGACGCTCTTGCCGAGTAGATCCGCGATGTCGGCGTAGCTGAGGTCGTCCAAGAAGCGCAGGACGACGATCTGACGCTGTTCTGGAGAGAGTTTTCGTACTTGGCCCCATACCAGCTCGCCATCCGCCTTCATCTGAGCGGAGGCTTCGGGAGAGTAAAACGTGCTCGGCGCCTCGAGGGTATCAGGAAGAGAGGAGTGACCGTTGTTCTTGGATGATTTGCGATAGTTGATGACAAGGTTGCAGGCGATGCGAAGCAACCACGATCTGAACGCAATCCCCCGGTGTTCGTAGCGATGGATAGCTTCCAGAGCTTTGAGGAAAGTCTGGGCGGTGATGTCTTCGGCGAGCGCGGAGTCTCCAGTGAGGAAATAGGCGTGCCTGAACACCCTCAATGAATTGCGCTCGTAGAGAATGCCGAACGCCTCGCGGTCCCCCCCTGCAGCGCGGTCGATCAGTCCGTTCTCATCGGTCAGTACGGCGGTAGACCGAATCATGGACCCCTCCCCTTGGGCTTCCAAAACACGATTCTTGTTCTTCTGAAATCCGGTTGCCGCTCGGGTGCGGCAGAGATCGTAGCGGCATTCGTGATCTCAGTGGGGTCATTGTAAACGGGAATTATAATTCCGTCAAGACATTCTGCACTAAATTTTAGAGAATTAATATTCCGTTATTGATACTCGGTAATGAATCGGCCATTTTTCATTTGACATAGGATTGACGCTGGCCTATTAATTGGGCCGACTCTGGGAGAAAGGTGGCTGCGATCATGGAGTTCAAAGAGGTGGTAGGGCGCAGACGCTCGATTCGCTTTTTCGAGCCGGATAAGCCTGTCGAGCGCGAGAAGATTCAGACGATTCTCGAGGCGGCGCGTCTGGCGTCTTGCGCGGTGAACGCGCAATGGCTTCGGGCGATAGTAGTCGAACGGGACAACCTGCCAGAGGAGAAACTGAATCAGCTAAAGACTCCTGTAGCGGCGCTGACGCTGGATTTGGCACCTGTTCATATCTACTTCTTCTGCGATCTGGGAACCGTTACGCGGAATAAGGGTGGACCTCTGAAGGAGTTGATTGACGTTGGCGCGCTGGCTCCCAGCCACGGCTGGTCGCATAAATTCGTGGATGATTTCGTCTATCCGCAGATCCTAGAGCCGATGACGAAGAATCGCGAGGGCTATTTGGCAGCCGCGGTGGCAGACTGTGGCGGCGCGGCGCACCAGGCGCTCCTGACGGCGTTTGATGAGGGGCTGGGTGCGTGCTTGAATACGCCGAACCCGATGCTGACGAAGCAGGTGCTTGGTGCTCCGGATGACTGGGTCTCGATCTGGGTGATGCTGTTGGGTTATCCGGCGGAGTCGTGGGAGGCCGGGGGCCAAAGGCCGCGCCCGCCATTCGAGGAACTTTACTTCGAAGGAGATGCGAACACGCCGTTCAGACGCGATCCGGCTGTGGTTGAGCGTCTTAAGGAAGCGAAGATGATACAAGCGCCGGCGCCGTTGCCCGGCCGCAAGGAGGAGATCAGGAAGCTGATCGATCGATTGGGGTTGCCGGAGTAGGCACTTGGATCTGGCCAAACCAATCGAAGAATACGCGGCCGTACAGACGTGGTTTGACGGTCTACGCGAGCAGTGGGGCGAGGAACCATCCAATAAGGAATCGAAGCTCGGCTTGTTGTCTGATTTCTGCGGACTGGTCGAGAAGGACCCGGACGCGATCGTGGCCGAATGCTCGCGAGAAGTGGACGGTGGCAAGCGCATCCGAATTAAGGCGCGGCGAATCTATACGGAGAAGATCGACGAATTCCAAAATTCAATCGACGCTGGACGTCAGGTTCGAGGCCGGGCCGGGAACACGATTCGGAGCTTTATGATCCATAATGGAATCTTCATGCAGGGGGGCGTCCAAGGGTAGCTGCTAGCCGACTGTGTTGCGTGCGGTCGTGAGTGTCGCTAGTAAGCCATGCCCTTAAGTCCGAGAAGCCCACGGATGTGCTGGATCTCTCCGAGGTGGGTGAAGCCATGGGTGAGGCACATGTTACCGATGGCGCGCTCGATCGCCATCTCACCGAGCGGCTTGACGGTGATCCGCTCTTGCAGGAAGTCGTCGTCCTTGTCGGCGAGGAAGGAGTCCGTCGCCTGCCAGACATCTCGCATATAGTGCTGGAAGTCTTCCTTGGGATCGAGGCGAACCGCTTGGGCGTCCTCTTGAGACATGCCGGTACCTTGGGCGTTCTTGGGGAGCCCGAACCTATCGTGCCAGCCTCCATCTATCCAGGTAGTAGGCTTGCGCTGTAGGACGAACTGGATGATGTTGTCTTCAGTTCGCACGTAATGCCAAAGTGCAAAGGCGATGGCGCAGCCGTGTTCGTTGGCACGCCAGTGGAGCTGGTCCGACGAGAGATCGGCGACCGAATCGTCGAACGAGGAGTGCATCTGTCTGAGACTGGAGCGAATGAAATCGATAGTGGACATGATTCGTGACTCCTTTCGGGACCCGCGTCGCCACTCTAGGTTCGACGGGAGCAGGTTGTCAAGAGTGAGAGGCTCAGCGAGGTTACTGAGGCTCGTCGTGGCGGGTTGCTTGTGTGTGCTTATCGCTGGGGCCTGCGGCGGCGGTGGGGACGACGCTGAGCCTGCGGTGCCGACGACTCTGGAGCAGACGATCGTTTTGCAGCCAGACGGCTCGTTCTTGTTGGGCCCCGGAGAGCCGCACGTCGTTCGAACGGAGTTGGAGGCGGCGGGCGCCGACCGGGCGTCGAATCGCCGATCGCTGGTCGTGTTCCATCATTTGGCGGACTTTCGGCTGGTTGACGAAGAGTCACCGCTGCGAAGCGAATGGCTGGAATCGTGTCCGGTTCCTGTTACGGCGAGCGCGTTTCGTCCTCACGAGACGCTGAGTCTGCAGGCGGCGGCAGGAGTTCTACGCGCGGCTAACGAGGCGAACCGCAGTCCAGTCACTGGCCGGCCGGTCGATTTCGCGATTCACACCGGAAACGCGGCGGACAATGCACAGTTCAACGAACAGCGTTGGTTCATCGACCTGATGGACGGAAGACCGGTAACGCCGGATACGGGCGCGGTCGGCTACGATGGCGTGCAAGAAGAGACCGTGCTGGATGAGTATCCGACGCTGCTCACCGATGCCCAAGCGGCGTTCGTTTCGGAGGGGCTGGACTATCCCTGGTACGTGGTCGCAGGAAATCGCGATCTCTTGGCACAGGGGAACTTTTCGCGCACTGCCGCCTCCGACAGCCTGGCCGTCGGCGGGGCCTGGGGGGCCATCATTGGCGCCGGGTTCGGTGTGTTCATTCTCCAGGAAACCGCGGTATTACCACCGGCAACGGCGTTCCGTTCCAATCCACTGCATCCAAAAAACCGCATCACCACCGATCCGGGCCGGCTGAGTAAGGACTGGTATGAGCGACTCTTAGCCGCTGGCGTGGAAGATACGCACTATATTGAAGCACTCGGCGTTGTCGTGCGCACGGTCAGTATCGATTCGTTTTGTCGCGGCCTGGGGATTCCACCGCATCCATTACCGACCCCCATTCCAGGCGAACCGTCCCGTCGGCGGCCGCCGCAGGCCCAGATGGACGCTGCCTGGGTGCCGATGATTCCCAGCGGGCAAGAAACCGGCCCCGATGCTGATATCTACTGGGGCCAGCCTGCTCCTAATGTCCTGCGGGCAATGAGTCTGGTCCCAGACGAAGTACGCGCCAGTATCCATACTCTTATAGTGACGCACTACATGGAATTCGCCCAAACCATGGATCCGACGAGTAACGGCGGACGGGCTATTAGCCGCGCCCAGATCGAACTCTTAGCGGCGCGCGTCTCCGCACTCAATCAGTGCTTCTATTGAACGGCTGCCCATGTGATGCAGCTCCGGGGGAGCAGCCCAACAAGTGAAATTGATCTACATGCAGCCGTGAATGCTAACACAGAGAACGGCGTCCCTCACGGCGCCCTGCTGAATACGTTTGCCGAAGCCGTACTAGGCACGGATGACGCGAAGCTCGACACGGTCCGAAACGCTATCGTCACAGAACTCGGCCCAGCCGCACTGGTCGATGCCGCCGCTGTAATCGGCGGATTCATGCAGATGGACCGCATCGCCGATGCTGCCGGAGTTCCGCTGGATGACTTTGTGGTCGAGGCCACGAATGATGTCCGTGAAGACCTCGGTCTCCACAACTTTGCTTCCGCGCGGAATACGCTAGGGGTCGCCGGAACTCCGGGAACTCTTTGATGACGTCGAGGTGTTCCGGCCAGAAGGGTTTTGCAGTGTGAGCAATCGCGCGGCGACTTTTTATATCGGCGTAGGGCCGACAGAAAGGGAGGGAGTCTCATGACAACTATTTCGTATGCCAGCGCTGGAACCACAGTGCGAGCCGATCTTATCGAGGCGCATGAAAAGTTGTGGCAAAACCTGGCTGAGCCAGGTACCTGGTGGACGGGGGCCGAGCGGGTCGCGATTGCCGCCGAGGTGCGCAAAGCGTGGACGTGTACCCTGTGCATCGATCGCAAAGCGGCCCTGTCACCCTCTGCAGTCACCGGTGAGCACAATACCCACGGTGTTCTTCCGTCCGCCGTAGTCGAAATGATCCACCGCGTC
>JACZRQ010000099.1 GCA_022574655.1 Chloroflexota bacterium | reverse complement strand
CGTTGTACCAACATAACCTCAACCACCTCTTCTTATAAGCGATAACGGATGCACTGCGCGATCGGTTCCCTCTAGCATTAGCGTGGCGGGAGCGTGTGGTCGGAGTTGAAGTTCCGCTACTTGCCGGAGAGCTTGCGGAAGATCCCCCAGCGGAACGGCAGAACTAGTCCGGTAGGCGCTCGGAGAGGGAGTCCGGCGGCTGGCTTGGGGCGGCGACCAACGCCAAGACACGGGCGACCGCTGCTTCCTCGGAGCGGGTTGGGAACTGCCGAGCCAGGTAAGAGCCAAGCCCCGGCATTGTGGACTCCGCCACGGCGAGCCCATCCTCGAGGCGGAAGCGGAAGGGCTCGGCAGTTCCGGTGAACCTGCCCTCGTAGCGTCTTAAGGCGAGGATGTAACGCGCGCCCTCAGTCAAGGGATGGGGGTCATCCACATAGGAAGCGAAGCCCTCTTCGAGGCCGACTGAGCCTGCCTCGAAGCCGAATATCTCTACAAATGAATACTCGTTGGCGACCGTCTTGGAAAACTTCAGGGTGGGAGGGCCACTGCCCTTGAGGTACTGCTCGACCTCGATAGCGTACACGGCTCTTACTGCCGTCACCCCAGATCCCACCTCGGACCGTTCGTATTCACTCTGCCCGGCTACGGTGCCAATGACGACGACATCTGACCTTTCGACGAGCGCCGGCCAGGGCAGTGCGATAATGACGCCGCTAGCACCTCCAGCCTCCACCGGGTACTGAAGGGTCAACTCGGGTCCGCCCGATCGTTCCGAGTTGAGGGCCGACTCAGGGTCAGACGAATCTTCTGCACTGAGCCATGTAAACACCATCAGGGCGCTTACGGCCGCGAGCACGAGGCCCAGCGTGAGCGCCCCTGCCTTGAATTTTCGTTGTACCAACATAACCTCAACCACCTCTTCTTATGACCATAACGGATGGATTGCGCGATCGGTTCCCTCTGCCTTAGGGCGGCGGGAGCGAGTGGTCGGAGTTGAGGTTCCGCTACTTGCCGGAGAGCTTGCGGAAGATCCAGCGGAACGGGTCGTAGAACTCGTCCGCGACGCGCTCTTTGAGGGGGATGATGGCGTTGTCCGTGATGTGGATGTCTTCGGGGCAGACCTCAGTGCAGCACTTGGTGATGTTGCACATCCCGATGCCGGCGGCCTTGCGGATCAGGTCGGTGCGGTCTACGGTGTCGAGCGGGTGCATCTCCAGTTCCGCCAGCCGCACGAAGAAGCGCGGGCCGTAGAACTGCTCTTTGTTGTCGGGGTGGTCACGAATGACGTGACAGACGTCCTGGCAGAGGAAGCATTCGATGCACTTGCGAAACTCTTGCCCGCGCTCCACGTCCATCTGCTGGAGACGGTAGCCACCGCCGCTCTCGGGGTCGCGCGCCTTGAAGGCCGGAATCTCCTTCGCGACCTCGTAGTTGAAGGAGACGTCCGTTACGAGATCCTTCACCAGCGGGAAGGTCTTGATGGGCGCGACCGATATCGGCTCGCCTTCGGGGAAGAGGTTCATGCGGGTCATGCAGAGGAGACGCGGGTGGCCGTTGACCTCGGCGCTGCAGGAGCCGCACTTGCCGGCCTTGCAGTTCCAGCGTACGGCGAGGTCGTTCGCCTGCGTCGCCTGGATCGTGTGCACGACGTCGAGGACGACCTGGCCCTCCTCGACTTCGACCTTGTACTCGACGAAGTCGCCGCCGCTGGAGTCGCCACGGAATATGCTGAGGGTTACTTCACCCACTAGATCGCCGCCTCTTCGAATACCTTTTGGAGTTCGTCAGGCATCTGCGGCAGCGGCTCTTGTGCGACTGACATCTCGCCCTCTGGAGTCTCTTTGATGACGACGTTCACCTTTTCGAACTCCTCTTCCGGCTTTGGGTAATCGTCGCGGGTGTGGGCCCCGCGGCTCTCTTTGCGTTCAAGCGCGGCCTTCGCTGTGGCCTCGGAGACCGTCAGCAGCGAACGCAGGTCGATCGCCAGGTGCCAACCGGGGTTGTACTGGCGGTTGCCCTCGACGCCGGTGTTCCCGGCGCGGTCCTTGAGCACGGTGATCTTTTCGATCGCCTCTTTCAGCTCCGACTCCTGGCGGATGATGCCCACGAGCTTCTGCATCGTCTCCTGGAGGTCTTGCTGGACAGTGTAGGGGTTCTCGCTCCCGTCGCGGTCGAAGTGGCCGAGCATATCCGCTACGACGTCTTTTACCTCACCTTCGTCCAGCGCTGGGACGCTGGATAGGCCCTGCGCGTACTGTGCCGCGCTGAGTCCGGCCCGCCGTCCGAAGACGAGCAGGTCCGAAAGGGAGTTGCCGCCAAGCCGGTTCGCGCCGTGCATGCCCCCGGCGCACTCACCGGCGGCGAAAAGCCCGGTGACCGTCGAAGCGCCCGTGTCGGCATCGACCCGCACACCGCCCATCACGTAGTGGCAAGTGGGACCTACTTCCATCGACTCAGCAGTTATGTCGACATCCGCCAGCTTCTTGAACTGATGGTACATGCTGGGCAGACGCCGCCGGATGTAGTCAGCGGGCTGACGTGTGGCGATGTCCAGGAAGACGCCGCCGTGGGGGCTGCCGCGGCCCGCCTTGACCTCCGCGTTGATCGCCCGCGCGACCTCATCGCGGGGGAGCAAGTCAGGTGTGCGACGGTTGTTGACCTTGTCTTCGTACCAGCGGTCCGCTTCTTCTTCGGTGTCTGCGGTCTCGCTTTCGAAGAACTCGGGGATGTAGTTGAACATGAAGCGCTCGTTCTCAGAGTTTCGTAGAGTGCCACCGTCGCCGCGCACGCCTTCGGTCACAAGGATGCCGCGCACGCTCGGTGGCCAGACCATACCCGTGGGATGGAACTGCACGAACTCCATATCGATGAGGTCGGCACCCGCCCAGTAAGCCAATGAGTGGCCGTCGCCGGTGTACTCCCACGAGTTCGAGGTGATTTGGTACGCCTTGCCGATTCCGCCGGTCGCGAGAACGACGGCCTTGGCCTGGAAGACGATGATGTCGCCGCTCTCGCGGACGTAGCCGACGGCGCCGGAGATTCGGTCGCCGTCTTTGATGAGTTTCGAGATCGTGGTCTCCATGAAGACGTTGATGCCCTTGTGCACGGCGTGCTGTT
Organism: Chloroflexota bacterium; assembly: GCA_022574655.1. Taxonomy (GTDB): domain Bacteria; phylum Chloroflexota; class Dehalococcoidia; order SM23-28-2; family RBG-16-64-32; genus JACZRQ01. Next base: position 6,229 of record JACZRQ010000099.1, on the reverse strand, counting down.
GCAGCGTGCGGATCATCTCGAGTCCGGTGCGGTCGCCGACGTGCGCGAGGCGGTCGAAGCGGTGACCGCCGAAGGGGCGTTGGGAGATCTTCCCTTCCTTGGTCCGGTCGAAGAGCGCTCCCCAGGTCTCCAGCTCGTACACGCGGTCCGGCGCTTCCTGCGCGTGCAGTTGGGCCATGCGCCAGTTGTTGAGCATCTTTCCGCCGCGCATGGTGTCGCGGAAGTGCACCTTCCAGTTGTCTTCTTCGTAGATGTTGCCGAGCGCGGCGGCGATGCCACCCTCGGCCATCACGGTGTGCGCCTTGCCGAGCAGCGACTTACAGACGAGCGCCGTCTTCACGCCCTGCGCCGAAGCCTCGACTGCCGCACGCAAGCCAGCGCCACCGGCGCCGATGATAAGGACGTCGTATTCGTGCGTTTCGAATTCAGACATGGCTAGTGATTAGTGGTTGGTGGCTAGTGGTTAGTGGCTGGTGGCTAGTGGTTAGTGGCTGGTGGCTAGTGGTTAGTGGCTGGTGGCTAGTGGTTAGTGGCTGGTGGCTAGTGGTTAGCATCAGCGCCTTCCTCGTCGCAGCACGCTTGACCGGAGCCCCGAAAGCATCTTGCCGATCTCTCCGATCAACGTAAAGGCGGTCGATGTTTCAACCTCGGTTGCGTATCCCTGCCTGATCATCACTGCCAGAAGGGTATCAATCTCCATAAGCGAGCCCCTCGCGTAGCTCAGGAAGTTCGCGAAGTCTTTGGAGGTCGATCTGGCGGCGCCCTCCGCAATGTTCGTCGGAACCGACACTGCCGCCCTCGTGATCTGTGATCTGAGTCCGTAAGTTTCCTCAGCGGGCAGGCTCTTAGCTACCCGATACATTTCGTCAACCAGGTCCAACGCCTTCTGCCAGACCAGCAGATCACGATGAGACCGTACGCCGTCCCGTTCGGGCGACTCCGTCGCCTCGCCGTCGATGGGTTGTTCCCTTACCACTAACCGCTTGTCACTAGTCACTTCTTAGAATCCGCTCCACGTGTTGGGATCGGTGATGTGGCCGTTGGCGACGAGACGGATATAGAGATCGGTCGAAGCGATCCAGACGAGGCTGGCCCAGGCGTAGAGGCGGTGGTTCTGGTTCCAGACGGAAACGCGGTCCCAGAGGCTCTTGCGCGCCTTGGAGAAGTTGGAGCAGCTGTAGCAGTCGAGACCGCCGCCGATGAGGTGCCGGAAGGAGTGGCAGGAGAAGGTGTACATCATCAGCAGGAAGGCGTTGACGCAGAGGAACATCGACCCGAGGCCGATCCCGAAGCCGGTCTCCGCCTCGACGCCGCGGATGATCTCCTCGGTGTTGTAGAAGCTGCGAAATGCCCCGTACCAGAGGATGGGTATGAACACGAGCGCGCCGTACATGAAGAAGCGGTGCAGGTTCTGCATGATGAACGGAAACACCGCCTCACCCTTGTAGTTCTTCGGTGCATCGCCGACGGCGCAGCCGGGCGGGCTGAGAAAGTACGAGCGGTAGTAGGCGCGACGGTAGTAGTAGCAGGTGGCGCGGAAGCCGATGGGCACCCAGAGGACGAAGAGCGCCGGCGAGAACCAGAAGTAATCGGACACGCCCGCGAGCTTCGGCTCGAAGACAGGCGTCAGATACGGCCCGACCTCGAACGCCCACTCGTCGAGGAAGGCGCTGACGGTGAGGTAGCCAAGGAAGACCGATAGGCCAACGGCGACGAGAGCCGGTTCGACCCACCACCCGTCGCTACGGAGGGTGGCGAGGAAGCCGAGTTTGTGGGGTGCGGTTACTGTGCCTGCTGCGCGCGCCATCTAATGAATTCCAGCCGTAATCCTACGGTGGATGGGCGTTGTCCTCAAGTGTGCATCTATCGACAATTCCTTGGTATCCTGCCACATTCTATCAACGAATTCTATCGCTTTCAAGCTGCACGCTACGAGTATTTGCTGGCAGGTGCTAGACTGGCTGGAGAAAGGAAACTCGCGCCCGTGCGAATGACCACCGTTACGAAGCTGGCAGCCCTTTCCGCCGCTCTTGCAGCGATCGGCGGAATGATCTTCTATTTCGTCTCTTCGTCGGGCGGCAGCGAGCCAACGTATCCTGACGGACCGCAAGTGGAGGGGCGCCTCCTTCAAGTTTCGGTGGGCGGATTCGGGACCGAGTTCGGGACGATTCATGGCTTCTGCGAGTACGACGCGCAGGTCATCGCTGAAGGCGATCTAGTCCTTAAGATTATTCGTGAGGGCGAGCGAAGCGAAGTTGCTGCCGGTGACACATTAGCCGAAGACATCGACGCCGGTCTCTACGACCTGGATCCAGACGACTACCTTCCCGAATTCGACCTCGAAGCAGCGATCGCCGAGCGGCAACCGCTCCCGAGCGCGCGCGACGTCTACGTATACGTGGACGAGGACGGTGACCTGCAGACCGGCTGCGCGCCGGAGTCCTGGACGGTCATCGACGGAGTGGGCAAGACTGTAGCCGACTGGCGGGCAGAAGGCGTGCTCGAGTGAGCCGCCTCACGGGCGCAAGGCTCGCGGTAACGGGAATCGTCATCGCAGCCATCTTCGGAGCCACGCTGTACCTCGCGCTTGATTCGGGCGGCGGTCAACAGGTCGTCCCTGATGGACCGGTGGTGGAGGGACGCATCCGGTCGGGATCGGTAGGCATTCTCGGGGATGGCTCTCACTACTTGGCGGTGTGCGAGTCTGACGCCTACGTGAGGGTTGAGCGCGACACCATCATAAAGATCCTCGAGCACGGAGACAGGCCCGAGATCAAGGTCGGCGATAAAATCGATCATGACATCTACGCCGAGCGCAGCGAAGAGTTCATCAAGGAGCGTGGCTACCCTGCGACTACGGCCGATCTGTATGTGTATCGAGACGAGGAGGGTATCATTCGCGCCCTCTGCCCCCCGGAGTCGACGGTGATTATCGACGGCGTCTCGAAGACGCTAGAGGAATGGCAAGCCGAGGGGAAGATTCCGCAAAGGTGACCCGGCCCGGGCACAGCATGCTGCCCGGACGGGCCCGTATGGGCGCCCCTACGCGGTGGCGAGCGCTCTCGCGGCCAGCAACAGACCGATGATGCTCTTTCCGTCTTTGATCTTGCCGGTCTCGGTGAGGCGAACGGCTTCCGCCAGCGACATGTGCACGACGTCGATCTCCTCGTCCGCGTCGCCGTCGAGCGGGTCTTCCGTGAGGTCCATCGCAAGGAAGACGTGGATGAACTCCGTTACGTAGCCCGGCGAGACGTAGAACCCACCAAGGCGTTCTAATACGGCGGCGCGATAGCCGGTCTCCTCGCGTAGCTCACGCTGCGCAGCCTCATCGACGAACTCACCCTCGTCGACGCCACCGGCGGGCACTTCGAGCAGAACGTCCCGAGCGGGCAGACGGTACTGGCGCACGAGAATGACGTTGCGATCGGTGTCCACGGGAACGATCGCTACCACTTCGGCGTGTTCGACGACTTCACGCTCGGCAACACGGCCGTCGGCCATCTCGATGGTGTCGAGGCGGACGTTCATGATGCGCCCCTCATAGACGCGCTCGCTTGCGGTCACGCGCTCGTGGAGACCGCCAGAGTCGTCAGACAAGGCTACTTGGGGCTCGGGACGCCGTCCAGCTCGAACAGCTCGGACTGGTCAGAGGCGCGCAGGACGCGGAGCCAGTCGAGACGCTCCGCCAGGAGAGAGTAGTAGTCCTGCGGATCGGAGAAGCGGATGAACCGAGCTTTGTGCGGGCTGCCGCAGACGGAGACGGTATCGCCGCTGGCGAGAGTACGATCGTCCTGACCGTCGATGCTGACGACGAGGTCCTGCTCGGCGCTCACCACGAGATCGATCTGCGTGTCCGGAGGGAGGACGAGTGGCCGCGAGGCAGCGAAATGGGGCGCTACGACGGTCAGCACGAGGTCTTGCGACTCCGGGTGCAGTATCGGGCCGCCGGCGGAGAAGGAGTAGGCGGTGCTGCCGGTCGCCGAGGCGACGATCATCGCGTCGCAGCGGTGCACGGCGAGGCGGGAGTTGTTGACGCTCACGTCGACGTACACGGGCCGGCTGATCTTGGAACGGCCGACGACGACATCGTTGAGAGCGTGATAGGTGACGCCCCACGAAGGTACCTGCGCCTGCAACATCGTCCGTTCTTCAAGGCGATAGCGATTATCGAGGAAGTCTTGTATGCGCTTCGTCGCGTCTCCCGGCCGGACTTCCGCCAGAAAGCCGAGACGTCCCATGTTCACGCCGAGTATCGGGATCTCGTGCGGGATGACGACCCTGGCCGCGCGAAGCATCGTTCCGTCTCCGCCGAGGCAGATGAGAGCATCGGTGCCTGGGATCTTCTCCGAGATGACGGAGTCGTCCCAGTCGGAGGTGTGCCAGACCTCGTCGCACTTCCCTTCGAGAAACGCCAGTACCTCGTCCGCGACCTTATGCGCGTTCGAAGAGCGCGAGTGGACGAAGATGCCGAACTTGCTCACGAACCGGACCTCTGGCCAGTCTTCGGCCTGAGCCAGAAGAGAAACTCCTGGTTGCCGTCGGCACCGGTGATCGGGGACGCGGCGAGGTCGAGGACGCGAAATCCGTTGCTTACGCACCAGGCGACGAACCGGCCAATGAGCGTCGAGCGTAGCAGCGGATCGCGGATCACGCCACCGCGCGGCACTTCATCCTTCGCGGCCTCGAACTGGGGCTTGAACAGCGCCACGATCGAGCCGTCCTCAGTGAGGATACTTCGCGCCGGAGGCAACACGAGCTTCAGCGAGATGAACGACACGTCTGCTGTCACAAGGCCGACGAGTTCGGGCAAAGGTTGTAGCTCGCGCGCGTTCACACCTTCCATTACGACGACGCGGGGATCGTTGCGCAAGCCGTAGTCGAGCTGGCCGCGGCCAACGTCAATCGCATACACCTTCGCGGCGCCGTGCTGCAGGAGACAGTCCGTGAAGCCGCCGGTCGAGGCGCCGATGTCGGCAGCGATCAGGCGCGTGACGTCCAGGTTGAACACCTGCAAGGCATGCTCAAGCTTTTCGCCGCCACGACCGACGTATCGGGGCCGCTGCGACAACTGGACGACGAGAGAGTCGTCGATCATGGTACCGGGCTTCGGCGCCGGACGATCATCGACGAGCACTTGGCCCGCCATCACCAGCGCTCTCGCCTTCTCCGGACTCTCCGCCAGCCCCTTATCGACGAGAAGCGTATCAAGTCGTTGCTTGGTCATCGTGGAGTCAGAGTATCATGCGGCACGGCCGACCGGTGGGGCTCTAGCTAGGCCTTGACTGCGGCGAGAAAGAAGTCTGCGAAGGCATCGGCGGCCTCCGGGTAGGAACGCGTCGCTGCCAAGGCGCTTGGCCCGCCGCCGAGTACGCCCAGACCAAAGACAGGGTGAGCACTGAACCTCAGGAACTCGAACGTCGAGTCGAGTGACTGCTGAAGTCGCGCATCATGGTTCCTGGCTCTAGCGACAAGGGTGCCGGCGAGGCAAGATCGCGGAGGTCACTTCCTAAAGTCATATCTTGTTTCCGGTGTAAGAGGCGTGCCCCCTTGACAAATGACTGACGCTCAGTCATACTACTAATGAGGTGAGAACGCGATGACTGCGACCAGAGCTAGAAGAACCGAAAGCGAACCAGTGCGAAGGGCACAGCTACTCAGAGCAGCTCGGAAGGTGTTTCGTGCGAAAGGATACGACGGAGCGAGTGTCTCTGAGATAGTACGTGAGGCAGGGGTGGCCCAAGGGACTTTCTATCTCTACTTCCCGTCGAAGAAGGACGCCGCCGTGTCCCTGCGCGACGGGCTGATGGAGACCATGGCCCAGGCAGTAGCAACCGCTGTGGAATCGCGCACTTCCTTTGAGGACCGGCTCGAATCGATGATCGCAGCAAGCTTCAAGGTAGCTCGAAAGAATACTGACCTCTTCAAGCTAGTGTTCATAGGAGCTGACGAAACACACCCGGAGCTGCACAGCGAGTCCCCGGAGCACGCCTCGCTCTTGAGAGTTACTACGGATCTCTTCAGGGATGCGGTCGACGCGGGGGAGATGGAAGGGACGGATCCGGAGATCGCGGCTCGGCTGGCCCTTGGCCTGCTTCAGCATGCGATGCTCGAGGCCTTTGTCTTTGGTGAGGGGGAAGAGGTGGACCGGCTTGAGCAAGGTGTTTCCGTACTGCTTCTGAATGCGCTAAGACGAAAAACCCGGTAGGTGTTTTTGCATCATAATGACGGG
>JACZRQ010000098.1 GCA_022574655.1 Chloroflexota bacterium | reverse complement strand
GATGTCGCCTCCGGCGCAGAAGGCGCGTCCACCGGCGCCCGTGAGCACGATCACCTTCACTTCGTCGTTGGTCTGGAGCTCGCGGAACAGCTCGACGAGCTTCTCGGCCATGTCCCAGGTCACGGCGTTATGGCGCTTGGGCCGGTTCAGGGTGACGATGCCGACCCCTTCGTCCAACTCGAACAGGACGGTGTCGTCTGCTGCCATCGTGGGGCCTCCTGTGAATAGGTAGTCAGGATTCGTACGGGATTATCGCCCACCGCGAGCAACGTGTCCATGGGACGTTTACCCCGATGGAGACCCGCTGGCAGGCCCCACCGGCGCTATCATAGGCTGCAAATGAACTGGAAAGACACGGTCGTGGTCATCACCGGGGCCTCGCGGGGCATCGGCCGCGCGACGGCGATAGCGATGGCGGAGCAAGGCGCGAACGTCGTTTGCACGGCGCGATCCACTGATGCGGCCCCCGGCAAGCTTCCGGGAACGTTGGAGGACACCGTACGGCAGGTGACCGACCGCGGGGTCCGGGGCCTGGCGGTTCCGTGCGACATCAGCGACGAGGAGCAGGTCTCGACGCTCGCGGCGCGCGCGATCGATGAGTTCGGCCGCGTCGACGTCCTGATCAACAACGCCGCGACGAACTACTGGCAACCGCTCGCGGAAACATCCGTCAAGCGCTGGGACCTCGTGATGAACGTCAACCTGAGGGGCACGTTCCTGACCACGAGGACGTTTCTCCCCCGGATGCTGGAGCGCGGCGAAGGTCGCATCGTCAACGTCTCTTCCGGCGCCGCGACGGACGCCGCGATCACTGCGGAACTGGGAATCATCCCTTACGCCGTCTCCAAGGCGGCCGTCGAGAAGCTGACGGAAACGCTGGCGCTCGAGGTACAGCCGAGCGGAATCGCTGTGAACTGCCTGCGGATCGAGATGGCGGTGGCAACAGAGGGCGCCAAGCTGTTGAGCGAGGGCGCTGACCTGTCCGGCTGGGAGACGCCCGAAGCGATCGCAGATGCGCTCATGTGGTTGGCAGCGCGACCTCTCTCCGAGACGGGTCAGGTGCTGAACGTCGCCGACGTCAAGCGCTTACAAGACTCGGCGGGTTAGCTCAGGGCATCGACGAAACGGCGGACCGCAGCCTCGTCCTCACGCAGCTCAACAGGCATGTCGAGATGGATGGTGGTCGCGATGTCGCCCCATCGCTCTTTGATCTTCGCGCCCAGCTCGTCGTGCGTGGCGATGACGGCGAACTCCCCGAGCATCTCGTCGCTCACGAGAGCCACCATCTCCTGCCACTTCCCTTCCATCGAGAGCTGAAATAGCTGCTTGCCGAGGTCGAGGTAGCTGTGGGTCTCCAGCGGACCGTGATAGGCGCGGGTTGAAGCGTAGAATCCGAGCCGCTGCTTGAGGAACGGCTTCATGCGCTCGACTTCTTCCTTGTCCTTCCCGGTAACGATCATCGGCGAAATCAGCATCGCCAGCTCGGAAGGGGAACGTCCTGCCTTCTTCGCACCCGATTCGATCGCCGGGATTACGACGTCACGCATGTACTTTGGGGTGCAGATGGGATGCGGGAAGATACCATCGCAGAGTTCGCCGGCCATACGGGACATGTACTTGTTGACGGCGGCCACGTGGATGGGGATGCGCGGGTGCTCGATCGAGCCGGGATTGAAGAACTCGGGCATCAAGGAGAACGTGTAGTGCTCGCCTTTGAACTCCGTCGGCGCCCCGCCATCCTGGAACGTCTTGAACATCGCCTTGAGGCAGAGAACGTAGTCCCGCAGGCGCGGTCCCGGCGGCGCAGTCCACGGAGTAGCGTAGCGGCGCTCGTTCTGACCTTTGACCTGGGTGCCAAGACCAAGCTCGAAGCGGCCGCCGGAGAAACGCTGCATGTCCCACGCGAGCTGTGCCATGACGAGCGGGCTGCGCGGAAACGCGACCGCTATGCCGGTGCGGATGGTGACGCGGTTCGTGTGCTCGATGGCGATGAGCACCGGCAGGAATGGGTCGTGGCCACCGGCTTCCGGCACGAGGATGCCATCGAAGCCCTGGTCCTCGACCTTGCGGGCGGCCTCGGCGATCCCTTCGATGCCCGGCCACACCGGGTTCTCCTGGAACGGGTGAGTCATCAACCCGACTTCCACTCGCATTAGACGCTCCTATCCTTCTTAGACGGCTTCAAGCGTGCAGTTGCTGGACGAGACCCCGCACGAGGTCGTGGTCTTGCTGCATCGTGGGCGAGAGACCGAGGAACACGGTGGTAAGTACGTCACCCCAGCGTTCCTTAAGCTTCGGTATCAGCTTGTCGTAGGTAGCGATGACAGCGAACTCCTCGAGTATCTCGTCGGTGACGACGTTCAGCATCTCGCCCCACTTCCCTTCCACAGACATGCGGTGGAGTTCCATGCCGACGTCGCCCCAACCGTGGAATTCGAGAACGCTGTGGTACGTCCGGGTGGAAGCGTAAAAGGCGATCTGCTGCTTCATCATCGTCTTGTTCGCCTCAACCTCAGCCTCGTCCTTGCCCGTGATGATGAACGGACTGCCGACGAGGTCGATATCGGAAACGTCCCGGCCAGCCTTCTTCGCGCCAGCCTCGATCGCAGGCAATACGACTTCCTTCGTGTAGCCGAGCGTCGCCAGCGGGTGAAGGCGAAGGCCGTCGCAAAGTTCGCCGGCAAGACGAGCCATGTAGGGATTGAGCGCGGAGATGTAGATCGGGATGTCGGGGTGCTCGATCGGACCGGGGTTGAAGAACGGCGGCATCAGGGTGAACTGGTAGTGATCGCCGCTGAAGTAGTCCGGTTGAGTGGGGTTTTGGAACGTGTTCAAGATCGCTTTCAAGCACTGGACGTATTCACGCATCCGTGGTCCCGGCGGGGACGGCCATGGCGCGGAGTAGCGTCGCTCGTTGTGGCCCTTCACCTGCGTGCCGAGGCCGATGTTGAAGCGCCCACCCGACCATTGCTGCAGGTCCCACGCCATCTGCGCCACGACCATCGGCGTGCGCGGGAAGGCGATAGCGACGTTAGTGCCAAGGTTGACGCGACTCGTGTGTTCTGCGGCGATGGCCAGCGGCAGAAACGGATCGTGGCCGGTTTCGGGCGTAGTCAGACCGTCGAAACCCATCTCCTCAAGCTGCCGTGCGGTTTCGGCGATCTTGGCGGGGCCGGTGTTATCTGGCGTCGCGCCTGCGTACTGGCCGGGCGCGAGCGTCACGAGTAGAGTTTCGACTTTCATAGGAGTGGTTTCCTTCTCAGTCTGGGGCTCCGTCTGAGGTGCGGGAACCGGGGCTCCAGCCAGTTCAACGGCAGATTCCGGCGCGGCTTCCTCCAACCGCGATACGGCGGACCGGAGCAGTCGCCACGCGCCCCGAACCCAGCGGACCAGGAAGAACGGGCCGCTGGGCCTTACGTACGTGGGCTGCAACGTCGTCACGATCGCGGTGACCAGTTCGTCGGCGCCCTGCTGCACCCACGGCCCGATGAGGTGGTTGAGGACCGGTCCCATACTGCCGCCAAACTCCAGCGTCGCCTCGCCACGTATGTCGGTGCCGGCCTTACCGTCGCGGTCCGTAAGCATAATCGCGCCCGCGCCGGTGATCGACTCGTTCAAGCCCCTGAGGGTGAAGGCGACGCGTTCGCCCTCGTGCCATTCGGTGATCGTGATGTGGAACTTGGTCGTGCGGGATATCGGACCGACCTCGCCTTTAATCGTCCAGATGGACTCCCGGTCGTTCAAGATCTCGTGCGACTGATAGCCTTTGGCCAGCGGCGCCCAGTTGTTCATATCGCGTACGAATTCCCATACGGTGGCACGCGTTATGTCCATTACGGCGGTGTAGCTTACTTCGGGCATCGATCCGATCCTTTGAGCGGCTGGGACGGCGGCTAGGCTTTAGCCTCCTCAGCAGCGTTGATGCCTGAGATGTAACCCCAGGTCATGCCGAGGCCTATGGTACCGCCTCCACCGTAGTATCCGGGCCCCGAAACGCCCGCCATGACGTTCCCGGCTGCGTAGAGGCCGGGTATGACGTCTCCGCGCACGTTGAGCACCTGACCCCTGGTGTTCGTACGAGGACCACCCTTCGTGCCGGCGGAGTGGGCGTCGAGCTGCAGAGCGTAGTACGGGGGCTTATCGATTGGTCCGAGGTTTGGGTGCGGCGCGTCGGCATCGCCGATCCAGCGCTCGTAGCCGCCGGTGCCGCGGCCAAAGTCGGTGTCCTCACCCTGCTCCACGAGGGAGTTCCAGCGAGCGACAGTTGCCTCGAGGCCGTCAGGATCGATCCCAACCATCTCAGCCAGCTCGCTCAGCGAGTCTGCCTTGATCAGCCAATCAGGATCGGGATCGCGGGGCATCACGGTCAGGAGCATGTACTTCTCACGGTACTGGCTATCGAGGATGCACCAGCACGGGAGATTCCGGAAGTCGAACGTGTTCGGGTCGAAGTAGTAGAGCGCCTTGCTGATGTCGTTGTAGTTGACGCCCTCGTTCACGAACCGCTGACCCTGCCGGTTCACCATGATCGTGTGCGGCAGCGTGCGTTCGCCGATCACCCAGCGGCTGACCGGAAGGTCCTCGTGCTCTTCCCCCGGGATGCAGAAGCCGGGGTACACCCAGGCCTCGCTCATGTTGGCGAGATCGGCGCCGACCTCCGACGCCATCGTCAAACCGTCGCCCTCGTTGTACGGCGGGCTGCAGTGGTGCGATAGCGGTCCGGGGAGGAACTGCGACCGCATCTTCTCATTCCACTCGAAACCGGCACAGGCGAGGACTACGCCACCCTTGGCTCTGATGAAGACGTCCCGGCCATCCGCCTCCACGCGGAGGCCGATAACGCGACCGTCTTCGACGATGAGCTGGCGCGCCCGGGCTTCGAGCTTGATCTCGATCCCGCGGTCGAGGCAGCTCTTCAGCAACCGCCCGATTAGCGCGTTTCCGGACCCGACCATTCCCTTCGACATTCGGTCGACGATCTTATCGACAGGGACCGAGCGAGGATTCGCTATCCCCTTCAGCGCCTCATCGATCTTGAGCGGCACGAACATGAGCGGCGAGGGACGCAACTTGTCCTCCCATTCGCCGAGCTGTTTCTTCTCGAAGAACTGCTGGCCGAGCGTACGGCCACCGAGCTTGGCGCCTTCTTCCTCGGCCCTGTAATCGGGCGTGCCGCTGAGCTCAAATTCCACCTCGGTGTTGTCCGCCAGGTAGCGGACGAGCTTGTGGCCCGTGTCGACGAACGTCTCGACCATGTCGTCTTCCGCTCGGCCAGACGTGAGCCGCTTGCAGTAGCTGAGAGCCTCTTCGCGAGAGTCCTCGATACCGTTCTCCGCCATGACATGGTTCATCGGGATCCAGAGACCGCCGCCAGATACGGCTGTGGTGCCACCGACCTTGTCGGAACGCTCGAGAATGAGAGCCTTAGCACCGTTGTCGTGAGCGAGAATCGCAGCGGTGAGGCCGGAGCCCCCGGAGCCGACGGCGATAACGTCGACTTCCTGATCCCAGTTTTTCACCGTTGGCGACACGAGCAAGCCTCCCAGCACTAGATGCCTGTATTTAGGCTTGCGGAGCGTTAGTGTGTCAACGCGCAGACACCGAGGCTTGACCGGTGTTATTCGCGCGCGCTACAAATCTACCGACAGAACGGAGAGGAGCCCCAATTTGCTGGCGCTAGACGGAATCAGAATCCTGGATATGGCGAGATTGGGTCCGGGACCGCACTGTTCGCGAATTCTCGCCGATCTGGGCGCCGACGTGATCCGCGTCGAGGAGCCTGGGCAGGGGCAGGGGCGGCGAGCGGGCCGCATGATCCGCTTCCCCGGGAACGCCGCTATCCGACGCAACTCACGTAGTATCGGCCTCAATCTGAAGTCAGAGCAAGGCGTGGACGTATTTCGCAGGCTGGCGAAAACCGCCGACGTGATCACGGACGGATTTCGGCCGGGTGTCGCGAAGCGACTGGGTGTCGACTACGACGCGATCAAGGCGATCAAGCCGGACATCATCTACTGCGCAATGACCGGGTACGGCCAAACCGGCCCGTATAGCGATTACGTGGGGCACGACATCAACTACCAGGGCCTCACCGGCATGATGGACATGACGGGCCAAGCCGATGGCCCACCAACGATCCCCGGCAGCGCGATCGCCGACAACGCAGGCGGCGGCATGAACGCCGCGATCGGCATTCTTACCGCGCTGCTGGCCAAGGAGCGTTCGGGCGTCGGCCAGTACATCGACATGGCGATGGTCGACGGCGTGACCTCGCTCCTGTACCTGACGATCGACGATCACTTCGTCAACGGGACCAAGCCGCGCCGAGGCGAAACGCTGCTGACGGGTCTCTACCCTTGGTACAATGTCTACCAAACTGCGGACGGCAAGTACCTCACCGTCGGCGCCATCGAGCCCTGGTTTTACGAGAATCTATGTCGAATCCTCGGTCGTGAGGACTTCATCCCCGACCAGTACGCCGAAGGAGAAAGGCGCGAAGAGATCTTCACAGCGTTCCGAGAGACCTTCCGCACCAAGACCCGAGATGAATGGACCAACGAATTGATGCCTGCGGAAACCTGCGTCGCCCCCGTCCTTTCCATCGCTGAGGCCGCCGCCGACCCACACCTGCGAGAGCGGGGGATGATCGTAGATATCGACGATCCCGAGAAGGGACGTCATCGGCAGGTCGGAGTGATGGTCAAGTTGTCGGAGACGCCGGGCGAGATCCGCAGCACGGGACCAGAAGTGGGCGCCAACACGACGGAAATCATGACAGACCTTGGCTATAGCGCCGGCGAGGTGGAGACTCTAAGAGAATCTGGGGCGATCGGTTAGCCCGGGGAGCGAGCGACTATGAACTTTGCCTTCACCAAAGAAGAAGAAGCGTTCCGCGCGGAAGTCCGTGAGTTCATCTCCGGCGCGATGACGGACGAGATCCCCTCGCGCTGGTTGGGCGGCTTGCTGGACACGCCCGCTCGCCAGGATTTCGTCACCAAGATGGCGGACAAGGGCTGGCTCTCGATAGGCTTCCCGGAGAAGTACGGCGGCACCGAATCGACGATGCCGCTGGCGCAGTACGTCCTAAACGAAGAGCTGCACATGGCGCAAGCGCCGATCGTCGGCAAGAACCTGGGTGTGGTCGTCAACACGCTACTACACCAGGGGAGCGAGGAGCTGAAGCAAGAATTCGTGCCGCGCATCCTGCGCAACGAGATCCAGTGGGCGCTTGCCTACACCGAACCCGACGCGGGCTCTGACCTCGCCAACATGCAGTGCCGAGCCGTGCTGGACGGCGATGAGTACGTGATCAACGGACAGAAACGGTTCATCACCTCCGCCCACTTCGCGGACTACATGTGGACCGGTGTGCGCACGGATCCCGACGCGCCCAAGCACAAAGGCATCAGCCTGCTCATCATCGATATGGACTCTCCCGGCATCACGATTACTCCCATCTGGACGATCATCGGAGAACGCACCAACGACGTCTTCCTCGACAACGTTCGCGTCCCCAAGGAGCGGCTCGTCGGTGAGGAGAACAAGGGCTGGCAGTACATCACGGAGGCACTGACGTACGAACGCTTCGCGATGACTTCGATCGCGCCGACCGTGCGCAAGTTCCAGCGCTTTGTGGACTTCGTCAAGGAGACCGAAGTCGACGGCAAGCGGCTGGCCGACGACCCCGTCGTCAGGCGAAAGATCGCGCGCCTGTCGGTGCTCGTTGAGATCGGTCGCATGTTGGACTTCCGCTGCGTCGCGATGGCCGTAAAGCCGGACTACGTGCCGTACATCGAGGCGGCGATGAACAAGATGTGGGGCGGGATCGTCGAGACGGAGATGTCGGACCAGTTCCTCGACATCCTCGGGCCGCACGGATACCTGTGGAAAGATCGCGAGGCGAACGCATCCGAAGATGCGTTACTCGATGGCGATGTGGCCGACGATTACCTCTGGGCCGGCCACCAGCGGGTAGCCGCCGCCGGCGTCGACATCTCCAAGAACATCATCGCCCGCCGCTACCTGAACCTGCCAAGCTCGTAAGCAGACGCAGCGAAGAGAAAGACGACAACGCCATGGACATGGAGTTCACCGAAGAACAACGACAGCTGATGAACACGGCGCGCTCCTTCCTCGAGAAGGAGTGCCCGAGCGCTCTGGTCCGCGAGTTGGAAACGAGCGACCTTGGCTTCTCGCCCGGTCTCTGGCGCAAGATGGCGAACCTCGGCTGGCTCGGACTGCCGTTCCCGGACGAGTACGGCGGATACGACCTGGGTGTGATCGACCTGGTGGTCCTGGGTAAGGAGTTGGGTCGTGTTCTATGTCCCAGCCCATACATACCGACCGTAGTCCTTGCCGGCGGTGCGATAGCCGCAGCCGGTTCCGAGGAGCAGAAGAAGACGCACTTGCCGCGAATCATCTCCGGCGAGGAGCTGATCGCATTCGCACTCCAGGAGTCCGGCGGCTCGTACTCGGGTCGCGGGATCAAGACGACCGCGACCGAAACTGACGGCGGTTACGTCCTCAGCGGCACGAAGATGTTCGTCGAGTTCGCGGAAGCGGCTGACCGCCTGCTGGTGGTCGCGCACACATCCGGCGATGCCGACAGCACCGACGGCCTGACGATGTTCCTCCTCGACGCTAAAAGCGCGGGCGTTAAGCTTACCCCGCTGTCGACGCTGGCGCGCGACAGACAGTACCGGGTCGATCTGACCGACGTGAAGGTGCCAGGCGATGACATCCTCGGCCCCGTCGACGGAGCGTGGCCGCTGCTCGAGAAGACCGTGCACACCGGCGTCGTTACGCTATGCGCCTACATGGTGGGCGCTTCCGAGACTATCCACCACATGGCGAACGAATTCGCCAAGGAGCGCATTCAGTTCGGACGGCCGATCGGCAGCTTCCAGGCGATCCAGCACTATCTGGCGCAAACGATCACCGAGATTATCGGCGCCGACACGCTGACAATTTACGCTGCGTGGGCCCTCGACAACGATCTACCTCACCGCACCATCGTGGCCAAGGCCAAGTCGTTCACCGGCGATACGTTCAAACAGGCGTCGTCCATCGGCGCGCAGATTCACGGCGGTCTCGGTTACAACGAAGAAGTCGACACAACCCTGTTCCTGCGGCGGGGCAAGCAGTACCAGCTCTCGATGGGCGACAGCGGGCACTGGGAAGACGTCATCGCCGAGGAGTTGCTGGACAACTAGGCCGCGGTTATGACGGACGCGCTGGACTACATCCCGGAGTACCTGCCGGACGAGGACAAGCGCCGGCTGCAGGAGCTGACGCAGGAATCAGCGCCCCAAGCAGCGCCGCTCGAGGTCAACGAGCACCTGATCCGCCACTGGTGCGAGACGCTGGAGGACGGCAATCCTCTCTACCACGACCGGGAGTTCGCAAAGTCGCAGGGCTTCCGCAGCTTGGTCGCACCGCCGGCCACTGTGATGACGACGTTCTCGATGCCGTTCCGCTGGCCGTGGCCCCCGCAC
>JACZRQ010000097.1 GCA_022574655.1 Chloroflexota bacterium | reverse complement strand
ATTGGCACCGTAGCCGGGCAGAGTGAATACGAACGGTCCGAGGTGGGATCTGGGGTGACGGCCGTAAACGCCGTATACGCTATCGAGGTCGAGCAGTACCTGAAGGGCAGTGGCCCGCCCACCTTGGAGTTTGTCAAGACGGTCGCCAACGAGTATTCACGAGAGATATTCGCCTTGGTGGAGGGCTCAGTCGGCCTGGAAGAGGGCTTCGCTTCCTATGTGGATGACCCCCATCCCTTGACCGAGGGCGCGCGCTACATCCTCGCCTTGAGGCGCTACGAGGGCAGGTTCGCCGCCACTACCGAGCCCTTCCGCTTCCGCCTCGAGGATGGTCTCGCTGTGGCGGAATCCACAATGCCGGGGCTTAGCGGCTCTTATCTGGCTCGGCAGTTCCCAACTCGCTCCGAGGAAGCAGCAGTCGCCGGTGTCTTGGCGTTGGTCGCCGCCCCAGTCCAGCCGCCGGACTCGCTCTCTGAGCGCATAGGGGACTAGCTTTGCCGTTCCGCTGGGGATCTTCCGCAAGCTCTCCGACAAGTAGTTCTGCGCTCGTTCAAGGGCGCTCAAGAGACGAGCGACAACACTCCGTAGTAGTAGAACGGGACCCAGAAAATCCCGAAGAGCGCCGCCGAAGCAACCGTCAACGCGAACGCGTGGTCCAGCCGCGTGACGAGCGTCCGGTAGAGCACCCCACCGAACGGGCCGATCACGACCATAAGTGCCGCGATGGCCAGCGAGCGTTGAGTCACGCTTCCGGCTTCGGCAAAGCGGCGCAACCGCTCACCCATCCAGCGGCTGCCTGCGAGTAACGCCAGGATGATCGCGAAGACGGCGACGCCGGCGGCAACATCCTCCGCCGCCGGCAGGCCGAGTAGGAGAGCTGCGACGATCGCCGCGATGACGGTGGCGACGAGCACACCGCCGGAAGCGATGGTGCGAACGTGATGGAGCCGAAGCCAGCTTAAAAGCGGCTTGTCCATCGCGGATTCGATGGCCGACTTTAGCCTTGGCCATGTAAACACGATGAATGCCAGCACCGCGACCCCGACGACGGCTTCAGTGACTATGAATGTGGCCAGTCCAACAGGAAAGCCGAGTGTATCGACCAGAACGAAGATGTATCCGATGAATGCTGCCTCCGCCGTTACGGCGAGCCCGGTGGCCGGAAGCGTCAGGGCCACGAGACCGGCGATATGTGTCGTCGTGTGTCGTCGGGACGTCCACTGCGGGTGCTCGACAACGGAGGTCTGCGCTGCGCGGGCGGCGATCGTATCGTCGCCCGAAGCAGGGTCTGCAGAATCGATGCTTGATCCTGTGGGCATAACTCGCTGCCCTTTCTACTTTTCCTTGCTCCCGAATGGCGGATCTGCGGTTTCGCGAGTCAGTCTGTCTGCTGGCCGTGCGCCGTCCGCAAAAAGTGGTTCGCATGGTGTCCGTACCGAATCATACAAGGCCGGTCTTGATCGCGGTAATTCGGGTGATCGGTCGATAGCTCCATACCCGAAGCGTTTGATTTGGTCGGACGCCTGACCTATAATTCCGCGCGGAGGGCTTGGGTGGTGGCGGCTGAAAGACAACTAAACGACGGAGGGTACCCCATGACCCGGTTGCGTCTGCCGAACGCGCGCCTACTCCTCTTCGCACTGCTCGCCGCTCTCGTTTTTGCGTTCGCCGCTTGTGGCGGGGACGATGACGTAGATGTCGACCTGACGAACATCGAGCGCGGTCCCGACACCCCGATCGTCATCCCGGCGGGAGTACCGATCGTGGTCGGCGTCTCGTCTGCCCTCACCGGCCCGATCGAAGAGCGCGGCCGCGAGTATCTGAACGCCGTCACGACCAGCGTCGAGCGCTGGAAGGCCGCGAACGGCGACCTCATCGGCGGTCACGAGATCACTGTAGTCGGAGAAGACGACGGCTGCAGCGAGCCGGGCGTGGCGATCGTTGCTGCGCGCAGGCTGCTTCAGCGGGAGGGGCTCGTCGGCGTCATCGGGCCGCAGTGTAGCGGCGGCGCCTCTCCGGCGGCGCCCGCTTACGCCGCGGCGGGGATCGTTGCGATCTCCGGCTCCGCCACCGCCACTGCGCTGACCAAAGGCCAAAAGGACGACGGCTTCTTCTTCCGCACCGCCTATCGCAACGACCTCGAAGGAGCGCTGATAGCACTCTTCGTGACTGACGCGCTTCAGGCCGAGACAGTTTACCTGATCGACGACGGTGAACTCTTCGGCGAGGACTTGGCCGACACAGCCCAACGGCTTCTGACGCGCCCGGGGATCGATGTCACCCGCGCTAGCGTTCAGCAGGGCGACGTCGACTTCAGCGATCTGGCGTCGCAAATCGCGGCGGACAACCCGGACTTCGTGGTCTTCGCTGGCTTCAATCCGGAAGCGGCTCTCCTCCTTCGACAGATCCGAGACGCCGGCTACGATGGCCTCTTCGGCGCTGGGGACGGCGCCGCCTCGCAAGGCGACTTCGTCGAGCCGCTGGGCGAAGTCGCGGAAGGCGCGCTGTTCGCTGGCTGCGGCTACCCGCTTCCCGAGGATTTCAAGGCCGATTTCGTCGCTCTTCACGGCGACGTTCCCCAGGCCTCATTTCCGGCGCAGTTCGCTGACGCCACAACCGCGCTACTCGACGCTGTGGCGATGGTCGCGCAGCCGCAGGATGACGGGTCTCTCCTGATCGATCCGAAGGAGCTTCGCGACGCCGTCCGCGCCAGCGACTTCGCAGGAGTCTCGGGTCCGATAGCGTTCGACTCCAAGGGCGATCGCGTGCCCGCGCCCGGCGACGAGCTGGAAGAGGTTCTCGATAAGGGCTTCGAACTGCAGGACACGCAAGTGCTCATCGATCTCGGGCTTGTGCAGTGCCAGGTGCAAGATGGTCAGATCGTCATCGTATCGGGGTCCGGGGCACCGGACGTCCGCTTCTAGCGCACAGGACCTCCCAATGCAACTCGACTTCATAAGCGAACGGAGAGAGACGAATGGCTTCTGAGTGGTCTTCCGGTCCGGGCATGTCGTTTACAACTAGGCTAGCCATGTGGAGCGCCAAGCGCCGCAAGCGCGTCGCCCTCTTCTGGGGTCTGCTCGTGATCCTTTCGCTTGTTGCCTGTAACGCCATCGAGGCGGATACGGATGTCGAAGGTGGGGTGCCCGGCGATTCAGGGGACGCCTTTGCGCTGATTGAGGACCGCTTCAACCTCGATGCACTCGAGATCGAGGGTACCGCGCAAGAAATCGTGACGTTCTCGCATCCCACGTTGAGCGTCGACGATCCCGGTGGGGAGTACGAGTCAGTAGTTCAAGGTCTCATGGATGAGCTGCTGGAGCTGCGCGTGGTGAGCGCCGAACCCGTAGGTGGAACGTCAGTTGATGAGAGCATCAGGATCGTCAGGGAGACGTCCACCCACTACGACATCGGACTGCCGCGCGAGGACTCCCCCTTCGTAGCGGAAAACGAAACCGGCGGCGACGATACATTCGCTCTCGTGCAGATTGAATCGCTTGCCGTGGACGACGACATCAACAACATCGACATCGTCCTTGATGCGGTCGATGAAGCTGTTCAAGAATCCCCGGACTTTGAGATACTCATCGGCGGCGAAGCGTCGCTGGAGAAGCAACTAACCGAGATCATCGATGAGGACTTCGGCCGCGCTACCTTCATCAACCTGCCGATAACTTTCATCATCTTGATTCTAGCTTTCGGCGCCGTCGTCGCCGCGGTTGTGCCGATCGTCCTGGCATTCGCTGCCATCATCGTGGCGTTAGGGCTGCTTCAGGTCATCAGCCAGGGCTCGCCGCTCGTCGAGGTCTACATTCAGGTGGTCCTGCTCATCGGCCTCGCGACGGGTATCGACTACGCGTTGTTCACGATCACTAGATATCGAAGCGAACGCAGCGCTGGCTTATCCAAGGAGGACGCCTTGCGGGTCGCCTCTGGCACATCCGGAAAAGCGATCGTGTTTGCGGGAACAACTACCGTCTTCGCAGTCGCCGGCATGTTCTTGGTCAACGACGTGATCTTCAACAGTCTCGGACTGGCTTCGATCGTCGTCGTCCTCTGCGCCATCGCCTGCGCAATGACCCTTCTTCCGGCGATGATCGCCATGCTCGGTGACAACATCGACCGCCTGACGATCCCGTTCCTCGGGCGTAGTCGTTCCGGCGGCGAAGGCGTATGGGGATGGGTGATCGATCGCGCGCTCAAGTATCCGATCGTTTCGGCGGGGGTCACCATCGTGCTCCTGATCGCCGTCGCCGCCCCGACCTTGACGTTCAACCTCGGATTCAACGGACCACGTAACTTTCCCAGCGATGCCGAAGGCACCAAGGCACTGATCGCTCTCGAAGAGAGCTTCACGCTCGGCCTCGTTTCGCCCGCTGTCGTCGTCATCGATGCCGGTGAGAAGCAGAACATCTTCTCAGCGGAGACTCGGAGCGCCACGAACGCGCTCATCGGCCTTGTCAACGAGGACCTATATTCCGACGCCAACCCAGACGCCCTCTACGGCCAGATCGCGCGCGCGCCGGAGTACAACGATGCCGGCGATACGGGCCTCCTCTTCATCCCGGTCAACGGTGACTCGGGAGAACAGCGCGCCATAGACGCCGTGAATAATCTCCGTGACAATCTCGTCCCCGCGGCGTTCGAAGATAGCTCCGCTCGCGCAATAGTGGCAGGCGCAACCGCGGCCAATATCGACTTCCGTGAGAACTACGAAAACCGGGCGCCCATAGTCTTCGCCTTCGTGCTGGGCCTCGCCTTCCTCATCCTTCTCATGACCTTCCGCTCGCTCGTCATCGCCGTCACGGCCATCGTCCTGAACCTCTTCTCTGTATTCGCCGCCTATGGGTTGTTGGTGCTCGTGTTCCAGGAAGGCTGGCTACTGGAGGGGGTGCTCGATTTCGAGGCGACCGGCATCATCGAGTCGTGGCTGCCGCTCTTCCTCTTCTCGCTACTGTTTGGACTCTCGATCGATTACGAGATGTTCGTGATGGGTAGAATCAAGGAGGAGTACGAGCGCGGTGCTACCACTCAGGAAGCGATAGCGAAAGGGGTCAAGGGGACTGCGAGTGTGATTACGAACGCCGCGGCGATCATGGTGGCAGTGGCGCTGATCTTCGCCTTCACCCGCGACATCGGCCTGAAGCAGTTCGGCTTCGGCCTCGCCGTCGCCATTCTTGTGGACGCCACCATCATCCGCGCCTTCGTCCTGCCCACCACGATGAAGCTGCTCGGTGAGTGGAACTGGTATCTCCCCTTCTGGCTAAACTGGATCCCGACGCTTTCCATGTCCGAAGGCGAATCCGGCATGATGAAGGCGCAGGGCAGTCAGTCCGCTGATGGTGGTGGAGAAGCTTAGGAACCATCCAGGAGCAGCGGCAATAGCGGGCCATCCAACGGCAGTCGTACATTGGAGAACCTAGGCTAAGCCCCGGTCTTCGACCCAGATACGCGATTGCTCCCACACGGCCCCAACGTATTTGTCCGTCGATAAATACCGATTAGCACGCCGTATCTTCGCGAAACCACGTCTGTCTTTAGAAATGCTCACTTATCCTCGCACATCAGCATTTGATCGGCGGAAGCCCGTGTCGTACGTTGACTAAAGCTAGGTATACCTCGCAGTTCAGGGCAATAAACGGAAGGCGGCACGCACTCGAAGTACCCCGCAATAGCGTGTCTCACCGCAGCTGCGGTGGTGGCATTACTCGTCTTCGCATCTTGGATAGGCGTCGGTTCCCGTCATAGTGACGACGCCGTCGTCGGATCCCTGTCGACACCGCCTGCCACCGCACTTCCAGCGACCGCAAGCCCTGTCCGCGAGGCCGCGACCCCATTCCTGTCGCCAGCCGCCAAGACGGCAACCCCGACTCCCCTTCCCGCAACACCCTCACCACAGCCGCCCACTGCTACCCCTCCGGTGCCAACAGCGCCGCCTATCCGTCTCCCCCAGGCGACGGTCGTGCACAGCACGGCGGCGCCGACTCCCGTCCCGACGTCCCCACCGACAGCGGCACCGACACCCGGCCCTCCGACCAATGGTCTCGCTGACCGTCTTCTGGAACTGATCAACAACGAGCGTGCGAACGTCGGTGTCCCAGCGGTGATTCGGAACTCCGCGCTCACCGTAGCGGCCCAGGACTACGCGAAGCTCCACTTCCTGTCGACCGATCCGTTCCAGCTCAATCACTATCTCGATGGCGGCCCAGGGGATCGCGCCAAACGTAACGGATATACTGGACTTGTGGCGGAGGATCTGGTCACCGGCTCACCCCAGGCGGAGGTGCTGATAGAAGCCTGGCTGAGCAGCCCCGGGCATAGGGACATCATTCTCGGTTCCGAATACCGGGACATCGGCGTCGGCTGCTACGAGGGATCGTACGTCGACGCCAGTGGTAGCACGCTCCAACTAGCTCTTTGCGTCGCCAATCTCGGCCAGCCCTGACCGCGCGTCGCACACGCTCAGGTCAGCCGTTCAACACGTCTGCATTGCGCCACTGGGCCTTCCCCTGCTCCAGCAGGTCGCCGCCGTGGACGTCGTTGCAGACGATGACCGGGAACTCCTCGATCTCCAGCAGGCGGATCGCTTCCGGTCCTAGGTCCTCGTACGCCAGCACCTTCGCGCTCTTGATGTGCTTCGATAGCAGCGCCCCCGCACCGCCTACCGCCAGGAAGTAGACCGCACGGTGCTCCTGTAGCGCCTTGCGCACCTCGGGTCCCCGGCCGCCCTTCCCGATCGCGCCCTTTAGCCCGGCCTTCAGCAGCGGCGGCGTGAAGCCGTCCATCCGCATCGATGTCGTCGGTCCCGCAGAGCCGATGA
Source organism: Chloroflexota bacterium (assembly GCA_022574655.1). Taxonomy (GTDB): domain Bacteria; phylum Chloroflexota; class Dehalococcoidia; order SM23-28-2; family RBG-16-64-32; genus JACZRQ01. The sequence goes on along the minus strand of JACZRQ010000097.1, from coordinate 2,734 downwards.
CGGCGCCCTCTTTAGCGGGCGTCGGCCCCACGTAGTAGATGACCTGTCCCCGGACGTCGATCGGCAGCGGCTCACCGGCATCCAGCGCCGCGACCATACGTTTGTGGGCCGCGTCGCGGGCCGTGTACACCTCGCCGCTCAGGTACACGTCGTCGCCGGCGCGTAACGTCTCTATCACGTCGTCGGTCAGCGGTAGCCGGATGTGTCGCTCTGCCACCCTAGGTCTCCCGTAGGACCGAGTCCGGCAAGTCTACGTTGATGACCAGGTTCTCCTGTGAGTCGCGGATGACGATCGTCTCGATCCCGTCGCTGTCGCTGAGGTTGACCTCCTGATGCACGACGTTTGGCGGTACGAAGATGAAGTCTCCCGGTCCCGCCTCGGCTGCCTCCTCGAGGCTGTCGCCGAACCGAAGGCGGATGCGGCCGCTCAGCACGTAAATGACGCTTTCGCATTCGCCGTGGTGATGCGCCCCTGAACGCGCCCCGGGCTCCATCGTCCCGACGCCCGCCCAAAGGTTTTTCGATCCAATGTCCTCGTCGATCGCCGTTAGACGCTCGATCCCGGGAGTCTGGCTCGTCTGCGGCGAGAGCTGGTATGGACCGACGACGCGCACCGTCACAGGGTCGCCTCCTTCAACCGCGCCGAGTGGCACTGCAGGTTGACGGCCACCGGCAGCGACGCCACGTGCGTCGGGTGCGTCATCATGTGTACGGCTAGCGCCGTGTTGACGCCGCCGACCGCCTGCGGTCCCAGGCCCAGCGCATTCACTTTTTCGAGCAACTCCGCTTCGAACGCCGACTCTTCGCGATCGGGATTCGCGTCGCCGATCTTGCGAGTCAGCGACTTCTTCGCCATCAGCATCGCGTATTCAGCGCTACCACCGACTCCCAGGCCAACGATGATCGGCGGGCAAGGGTTGCCGCCTGCCTCTTCGATCGTCTTCAGCACGAACTCCGTGATCCCCTGCTTGCCGGCCGCCGGCAACATAATCGTGAACCGGCTCATGTTCTCGCAGCCGCCGCCCTTCGGCATGAACTGTATTCGCAGCGTGTCTCCCGGCACGATGTCCGTGTGGACGACCGGAGGCGTGTTGTCCTTCGTGTTCTTGCGGTCGGAGAACGGCTTGTCCACGATCGACCCGCGAAGAAAGCCCTCGCTGTAGCCCCTGCCGACTCCATCTTTCAGCGCCTCATTGAGGTCGCCGCCCGTTATATGCACGTCCTGACCTACCTCGAGGAAGATCACCGCGGTGCCTGTGTCTTGGCACAGTGGCAGCATCTCTTTTCCGGCGAGATCTGCGTTGAGGATGATCTGGTCGAGGACCTTGATCGCCACCGGCGACTTCTCTGTCTTACGCGCCGTCTCTAACGCCCCTACGACGTCGTCAGGCAGCAGGCACGTAGCGTCTTTGCAGAGTTGGGCGACGGTATCGCGAATCTCGTCGACGTGTATCTCGCGCATCGCAAGTCTATGATAGCACCTGTGTTCGTATCTTCCCCTGTAACGTGAGGGGATGGCATCGTGCTCGGAATGTGCGAGAATCTGAGCCGGATAGCCATCAGCGACTATAAGGAGTTCGACTGTGAGATTAGGATTCAACCTGCCCCAGATGGGCCCGGCAGCCAGCGCTGAGAACCTGGTGACCGTGGCCAAGCGTGCCGAAGAGTTGGGATACGAGACGTTGTGGGTCACGGAGCGCCTGCTGTTCCCCGTAGATCCGAAGACCGCGTATCCGGTAAGCCCAGACGGATCGCTCCCCGACGTCTACAAGACCGTACTCGATCCAATCGAATCCCTCACCTACGTAGCCGCGCACACTAGCAAGATTGGGTTCGGCACTAGCGTCCTCGACAGCCCCTACTACAACCCCGTCATGCTGGCACGCCGCTTGACCACGCTCGACGTGCTCTCTAACGGCCGTCTGCGCCTCGGCATGGGCCTCGGCTGGTCCGAGGACGAGTACGAGGCGTCCGGCGCGGAGATGACGCAGAAGGGCAAGCGCGCGGACGAGTTCATCGGCGTGCTGAAGGCGATCTGGACGACTGACCCGTCGCAGTTCAGCGGCGACTTCTACAAGCTCGCGAAGTCGACGATCCTGCCCAAGCCTGTACAGAAGCCGCACCCGCCGATCTACCTTGCCGCCTACTCGCCCGGTGCGATGAAGCGCGTCGCCACGCTCGCCGATGGCTGGCTCCCGGCCGGTCTTCCTATCCCGGCTATGAAGGAGATGTGGGAAGGCATCAAAGGGATGGCGCAGCAGGCCGGCCGCAACCCGGACGACCTCGATATCGTCGTACGCGCAAACCTGATGCTGACCGACTCGCCCATGGGCGACGAGCGGTTCGCCTTCGCCGGATCGAAAGACGAGATCAAGTCCGACATCGAAGCATCGCGGGAGATGGGCGTCCTCGAAGTCGCCTTCGACCCATCGTTCGAAGACGCCGGCCAGACCGTTGACGGTTTCCTCCAGCGAATGGACCAGATGCGAGAACTCGCTGGCTAAACAGTGCACCAATCAAAGAAGGGGGTCAGGCTCTTAGCCTGACCCCCTCTTCGTGTTCACGCGTTGATTCGGGCGAGGCATGCCTCGCCCTCGCGCGGCTTACCTACTTCTTGCGCGTCGTGCGTTTCTTCGCCGCAGGCGCCTTCTTCGCGGCGGGCTTGCGCCGTGTCGCCTTCTTCTTCTTGCGTGTCGGCGGCTTTATCAGGCTCACAAGCCCCTTCGTCGCCTCC
>JACZRQ010000096.1 GCA_022574655.1 Chloroflexota bacterium | reverse complement strand
CCGGGTACGATGCGAGGGCGGCGTCACTCTCCTCCAACAATCGCGACGATGACCCCGTCGGGGTCAGAACACGCGTCGCCGATTGCCCCTTGTGTGGTCTCCATGAACCACTTCCCGTCGGGGGTTATACACAGAGCGGCCTCTAACGAGCCTGTAGCGAAGGAGATGTATCTCTCGATACACGGCTCCAAAAATTGAGCAGGACACAGTGCTTCCGCTTCGGCCCTGAGGGCATCAAGGTCTTCGTCGCCGCTATCGCAGGCCGCCGCTGCGCCCAACGCCAACAGAATTGCAGCGACCACGAGTGGTATAACAAGGCGTCGTTTCATTTCAAGGGCGTCCTTTGCTTAACTACCCGCCGCCGCGATTGTGCGCCTGGGCGGAGCGGGTGTCAACGAGGGTCGCCACGGGCCGCGTGCTACGATCCCATAACCAGGCCGCAGGGGTCAGCCTAGCGCCATCTCCTCGACGTTCCGGCGGAGGGTGCGGCTGACGAACCGCGTGTTGCCGCGACGCAGTCGGCCACGATGAAATTCTCCGCGGAAGCGTGGCCTGGAGCACCATCGCGCCAGCTGGAGGTCCAGACGAAGGGGCCCGGCCAGATGGCCGGGCCCCTGTTCGTGTTAGCGGCCTATTCTCGCTGCGGTTACCTCCTCATTGCTAGCTATTCGGGCAGCTCTCTTCTTCCTCGTTTTCGGCAGATATGAGAGTGAAGGCGGCCAAAACGCTCGAATCGCTGGCCGGATCCACACCCGCGATGATGGCATCCAACTGGGTCTGCGTCAGGCCGAAGTTGACATCGGGGCTGTTGATGCTCAGCTGCGCCGCCACGACGTGGAAGCCCAGCGTGCCCAAGTGAACTACGCCCTGTGCGTCACCGGGCGTGGTGATGGCCGCCTCCAGGTCCCTGTTTGGGTTGAACCAGTCGACGCCGAACACGGTGTCGAAGTCTTGAGGGGCAGTCAACCCGACCCACTCGTCATCCTGGTTGCCCGGGGCGAAGGAGGAGTGGTTCCGCCAGAAGCCGGGCGTGCAGCCCTCGCCGGTCGGCGTGGGTGTGGGCGTTGGCGTCGGTGTGGGCGTCGGCGTCGGCGTGGGGGTCGGTGTAGGGGCCGCTGTCGGCGGGGCTGTTACGACGACCGTAGGTGTCGGCGTGGGCGACAGCGTAGGCGTCGGCGTAGATGTGGGCGTCAGAGTCGGAGCGGACGTCGGAGCCGGGGTCGCCACCACGGTCGATGCCGGCGTCACAGTCGGCGTCGGCGTTACACTCGGCGTTAGGGCCGTCGTCGGTGTCGGATCTGGAGTCACCGACGGTGTAGGGATCGGAGTCGGTGTGATCGTCGGCGTCGGCGTAAGGACCGCTCCCAGAGCGGCCGGAGTGGCCAACGTTATCGGTGTGCTAGTAGCTGTGCCCGTCGGGCTCGACGTGGAAGCCGGAGTTGGCGTAATGGTCACGAAGTCCGGGAACAGCCCCACGAACAACTCCGGCGGAAGCAGCGCCTGTGCAAGTGCGATGAACTCCTCAACAGTCGTTGTGACAACGACATGCACTGGCGGTGTCTCATCAGTCAACTCAGGCTCCGTCAGCGTGGCGCTGACGAGGTTGCCTTCCGGATCGAGTTCGATGCCGAGCTCGGACTTCCAGAACTGTCCCGTTTCGACCGTACCCGCATAAGATGCTTCTGACACCTTGACACCGAGCGCTGCGCCCTCCATCGCCAGGTGATAGTCGCCGTCCTCCTTTGCCTGAAGCCAAACGCTGTATGTTCCCTCGCTGAGGTCTCGTAGCGAGATGAACTGAGGCTCGATCGTATAGTCGGTGGCGACGGCAAGTGGAATCTGGCTTACCACCAGACCCGGCGGCAGAATGCCGGCCGCAAGACCTGTCTGATTGTCGATCACGAGCATCCACGCTGCAGAGCCCAACGTCAGAGTTACCTCCGCGCGCGAAGGTGGCACCACCTCCGGCTCTCCCGGCGGATCACCTGGCGTCGTCGTGGAGGCGGTGCCGGCGTCAACATCCTCGGTCACCTCCTCGGCCGTTACGCGCACGACGCCAAGACGCGACCAGAACTCAGTTACCCCCTCCTTATTGACCTCGACGCGAAAGAGGGTGTCACGTACGGCGCCGACTGACGCCGGTGTTTCCAACTGGTAGTCGGTTTCGGTGCCCGTGGGGTTCAACACGTTGTTCCAGGTAACGCCAACTGACTGGCCGATCCTCGCGAACAGTCCGCCACTATCCGTGGAGCCCAGCTCCTCAAGCGTAATGTCAGTATTGGGCTCCAGCTCTTGCGTGCTACCGTCGAAGAAAGTAATCACGGCGCGCCCATCAGCACCGGTGGTCACACGGTCGCCTTCCTCCAGCCCCTCACCATCGTCGGCAAGACGCGGCTCATCCGCACCGGCAGGCTGGACCGATACCTCCTGCGAAATGACCGTCAGGATCGTCGATCCCGCCTGAACGTCTGAGGACGGAAAGATCACGAGTCGCGCGAACACGCCAAGCCCGGCGACAACGGCGATAACACCGATCGCCACTGCAACCCATCTCTGAACGCCGGTCATTTCCACTCCTAGTCCGCTTCTTCGATTGCAGGGTTAACCCGGTGCAATCTATACGGGTGTACAGGGGTATCGATGCCCTTGATAGTTCGCGGCGGCAACGGATCGGTCTCGATCCTCCCCTTAATGAGATCTTGAGTGCTTTGACCGATGTAGATCTCACCTTCCGGGGCGATTCCGCACAGGCGCGCGGCACGGTTAACAGGGTCACCGATAACCGTGTACTCTTGCCGCTTACCGGAACCAACGTTTCCGGCAAGTGTAATCCCCGTGTTAATCCCGAACCCCCATCTCACAACAGGACCTTCGTCGTCCAGCGACATCAAGTCATCCTGCGCCTGCATCGCTGCGCGGCATGCGAGAAGGGCGTGATCAGGTTGATCCTCAGGAGCGTTCCATAACGCCATTACTGCATCCCCCGCGAACTTGTTCACAATACCACCATTGTCCATGATTCGCGAGATTATTACCTCGAAATGCCGGTTTAGCAACGCAACCAACTCTTGGGGCGGCAGCCGTGTCGAGAGAGGCGTAAAGCCCCTAATATCTGCGAAAAGGACGGTAACCTCTCTCAGTTCGCCCCCGAGCTGCAACGTTCCGTGGTCTGCCCTCTCAAGCAGATCATGCGCTACTTGAGGCGACACATACCGGCCAAATAGATCCTGCGTCTCACGCTGACTCGCCCGCTGAGACATCTCACGATACGAAAGCGCTGCTACTGTGGTCACTGCAAGCGCCACCGGTGGGTCGACGAAATCAATAATCTGTCCTCCGCCGTATAGCACATTACCCGCCAGCACATAGAGAAAGATGACCCCGATCACAGCCGGGAATACGAAAAGTAGACGCCACCGCGAGACGACTAGCGCCGCTCCAGCAACGAACACTAGCGTCGTAACGAACGTCACCCAGTCCGCGACGGGTGTCAGAAAGCTCGCCTGAAAGAGAGTATGCAGGGCGTTGGCGTGAATTTCGACTCCGTGCGCAGTCCCCAAAAGCGGCACCGAATGAACGTCGGCAGCGGTCGCCAGGAGACCGATGATGACGACTTTGCCCTTAACGAGGCTCGGATCGAAGGTCCCTTCGCGGATGTCAACGTATGCGAGAGTGGAGAACCTGTCGCTTCCTCCAACGTAGTTGACCCGCATGGTTTGACCTCTCTCAAGCGGAACCGTGCGGCCAAAGAGATCGAGGCTACTTCCATCGAACGGGATGGGGCTCGGCGGGGTTCCTCCGAACTGTAAGTACACGGCGGCAAGGGTCATCGCTGGGATTTCGGCGCCCTCGGCATCCCGAATAGAAAGGGGGACGTGTCGTACCCGGCCATCGTCGCCCGTAATCAGGTTCGCACCGGCGATGATTGCGCCGGAATTTACCAGAACCACAGTGGGATTGAGAATGCGCTCATAGACAGCGCCTTGATCCTCGAGAGACGGAGACCCCTGTCCCGCCGCAGCCAACACCACATTCCCCGCCTCCTGGATCGAAGTTGCAAGCGCGCCGTCCGCCTCGGCGTCAGCGCTACGGTCGGCGAACAAGATGTCGAAGATGATGACGCTGGCGCCGGCGTCGCTTAGGTTGTCGATAACGTCAGCATGAAGCGTCCGCGACCAATCCTCAAGACGCCCGTATTTCTCAAAGGCCTCCTCATCCAGCGCCACTATGACAACATTACGGGACCCCTCATCTCTCGTCGCCTGGGCGTCGGCAGCCAGACGCTGCAACGACTCAAGCGGGTCGACAAGTAAAACCCAGAGCGCAAAGACAAGGCCGATCGTGGCGGCGATCGCGCCAGCCGTCCGTAACCGGCGTTCGCGAGTACTATCTCCGAGTAAGCGTCTAATCATGATTCAATCGCTTTGCCGCAAAGACATACATTGCGTGGAATCGACTCCAAGGACATTCACCTCGGTGAAGCGTATGAATCGCCTTCTCGTCTGTCAACGGAAGTAGCGGCCGGTTCGTCGGACAACGAAACAGCGGGCTCCCCAAGGGGAGCCCGCTGTTTTCATGTGTTTCTGGATCTAGCGATGAGTTCTCCGCGCGATCGCGAACGTCGAGAGGCTAAGCACGATCAGTGTGGCTCCACCAAGAGCCGCAAGAAGCATCCAGCTCGGAGTGCTGCCACTTGTCGGCGCGCCACCGGTGCTTGGCACTGCGGCTGGTGCTTCCTCTGCTGTGATCGTCACCCGCGCCACCGGATCCGTCCAACCGTGATCGGCTACAGTGAGATCGTCGCTGCCCTGGATGCCGGCGTGCGCCCCGATTACCCCACCCTCAGCGAGATCAGGGTTGGATGCGCCCGTACCATCATCGTCAGACGAGACGCCGATGAGATCCTGACACGGGGGAACGATATCGGCGAAATCCTCGGTGTTCGTTTCCGTCCCCGCGTCGTAGGCGTCCTTATCAACAGTCTGGGAACCGGTGGCCTGGAGCGCCAATGAGTCGATGCCAACGAATCCATCGTTCGTGCAGATGAGCATCGAAACCCAGGACAGGTAGCTGCCCGACGGCGCGTCGATCGTTAGCGTTGCCGTCTCCCCAGGCAGTACCGCCGCATCGCCGGTGCTGGCAGCGATTACCGCGGAGTCTGCTGCAACAGCAGCTGCCAGTGTCTCAAGGTTACCGTTCTCGGCGATCTCCTTGACGCCTTCAGATGCCGCCTCGCCGACCGTGAATAGCCCGGTATCCGACGTGTGGGCGGCGATCAGCGGTGGCGTGAACGGCTGACCCGAAGTCAGGTTCTCAATCTTGATCGTATAAGTCACATCCTCCGTCTGTGCTGAGGCTAACGTCCCCGAAGTCAGGGCGGCGACGAACACCGCAAAGGCGACTACGATCAGTGCGACACTGACCGCTGGCAAAGTTGTTACTCTCATTTTCCTTCCCTCCTGCGAAATGGCTGCAAGTGCCCGTGACGACCAACAATCATCCCGGGCCTCTTCTTGTTGTTGTCACCGTAGCCCGACAACCATTACGAAACTCTTACGGCGATGGCGAATTGCTGAATCGAGTCAGCATGCATACGGCTTGCGATGCATTTCTCGGGCGTGTAATGTGCGGGGCACGTCCACTGTTACGTAGCTTAGGAGGAACCGATGTCCGCACGACCCGTAGTCCATTTCGAGATCCACGGCAAGGACCCAGCGAAACTACATGAGTTCTACCAAACACTGTTCGGGTGGAAGCTCGATCACAATCCGGCGATGAACTACGCGATGATCGAACCCGGGATCGGAGGCCCGGAAGAAGGCGTGGGCGGCGGCATCACGACTTCACCGGGCGCGCCCTTAGTGACGATCTACGTACAGGTGCTCGATCTAAACCAGACGCTGAAGCAGGCTGGTGAGATGGGGGGCGCGACCGTGATGCCGCCGATGGACGTCCCCGACGGCCCAACGATCGCCCAGATGAGCGACCCGGAGGGGAACGTCATCGGGCTGGTCAAGCAGTAGACGGACGTGAGCGGATATACGTCACAGCCGCGAATCAGCGCGAAGGTATTGCTAGAGCGCTTAATCCATCGTATATAATGGGGCGATGTCACGTTTCGCTCGGTCTATGAAGTCGAATCTGGCCTTCTCCGAGGAAGACTTGCGCAACGCTGAGGAGTATCAGCCGCAGAACCTGCCGATCTGGCGAGAAGCGCTGCTTGGAGTCGATTGGCTCTCGCTTAGAGTTTCGTCCGTGCACCGCGGCCTCGGCATTCCCCACGGAGACGGCTCGGCTGTGGTTCTGGTCCCAGGATTTATGGGCTCCGACCGCTACCTCGGCGAAATGCGGCATTGGCTAAGCCGGATCGGCTACACTCCATATCTGTCGGGGATCGGCCGCAACATTCAATGTCCAAACGTGCTTTCGGATCGCCTGCACCAGACGATGATCCGGGCCGCTGATGACGTCGGCGAAAAGGTTAATCTCATCGGTCATAGCCTCGGCGGAGTAATCGCCCGAAGCGCAGCGATACAGTGGCCCGAGCTGACGGCATCCGTGATCACGATGGGTGCTCCCTTTCGGGGCGTACGAGCCCATCCGTTCGTTCTCCTCGCTACCAGCATCGTCCGTGGCGGAATCGCTGTTACACGTCGCGAATTGCCCAATGCCAAACCCGATTGTTATACCGGCAAGTGCGAGTGCGACTTCGTCCGAGCCCTCAAGACCGTGATGCCGGACTCGATTTCGGAGACCGCGATCTACACGAAGACGGACGGCGTTGTTGATTGGCGTCGATGCCAGAACGGACTCCCCGAGACTGATATCGAGGTCACCGGCACACACATAGGCCTCGCATTCAACCGTACGGTCTACGGTCACATCGCAGAGCGATTGGCCGCAGTGCGAACTACAATACCGGTCGCTGGCTAGCCTGCCTGCGCTCTCTCTGCACCAACTCTCCTAGAACCAGCCGCTCGTCAGACCGGAGCCGGTTGTATATGCTAGTTATCGACTGTAAGCAGTCTGGTTCTAACAATGCCACTACGCTGGAAGCCGTCTCTGTGGGCCGGAATCGTACCTAATGGTATCGGTCAGATTAAGCCCAACCACTACCTCGACATGGTCAAGACGTTCTGGCGTAACCGCGACCAGTTGCCATACGCCTGGCGAATCCTATCCCGTGGTGTATGCGACGGCTGCGCGCTCGGGACGACTGGACTCAAGGACTTCACGTTAGACGGCGTCCATCTCTGCACGGTGCGACTCAACCTCCTGCGCTTGAACACCATGCCTGCCATGGATGCGAACCGGCTCAGCGATGTGAAGTCGCTATCTCGCCTCACCAGCCGAGAGCTACGAGAACTTGGCAGGCTTCCCTATCCGTTTATCCGGAAGAAGGGGGATGACGGGTTCCGTCGCGTCTCGTGGGACGAAGCGCTGGATGTGGTCGCCGCGAGCATCCGCGGAACAACGCCGGAACGTCTCGCGTTCTATCTGACGTCGCGAGGAATCAGCAACGAGGTCTACTACGTAGCGCAGAAGGTCGCCCGCTTCCTCGGCACGAACAACGTCGACAACTCCGCGCGGCTGTGCCACGCACCCAGCACAGTTGCCCTCAAGCAAACGCTGGGCGTGGCGGCCTCGACCTGCTCGTACAAAGACTGGATCGGCACCGATCTCATCGTTTTCCTCGGCAGCGACGTACCAAATAACCAGCCGGTCACTACAAAGTACATCTACTACGCAAAGCAGCAAGGCACCAAGGTCGCCGTCATCAACCCGTACCGGGAACCGGGCCTCGATCGCTACTGGGTCCCCTCCGTACTGGAAAGCGCGGTCTTCGGCACCAAGATCACCGACGAGTTCTTCGGAGTGCACACCGGTGGCGACATCGCATTCCTGAACGGGGTCTTCAAGCACCTCATCGAAAACGATTGGATCGACAACGACTTCACGACGAACCACACCTCCGGACTCGATGAACTGCGCGCGGAGGTCGGGCAACAGCCATGGGAGGCGCTCGAGCGCTCATCCGGTGCCTCGCGAGAGGATATGCTGCGATTCGCTCGGATGTACTCGAAGGCCAAGTCGGCCGTCTTCGTCTGGAGTATGGGGCTCACTCAGCACCGCTTCGGCGTCGAGAACGTCAAGGCCGTGGTCAATCTGGCGCTGGCACGCGGCATGGTTGGACGCGAGAAGTGCGGCCTAATGCCGATCCGCGGACACAGCGGCGTGCAAGGCGGTTCCGAGGTAGGTTGCGTCCCGAACGCCCTTCCCGGAGGCAGAACCATCGACGAGACCAACGCAGCACAGTTCGACGAGCAGTGGGGTTTCGAGCTACCACGCGCGCCCGGACTCAACGCCGTGGAGATGGTCGATGCGGCGCACGCGGGAGACATCGACATACTGTACTCAGCAGGCGGCAACTTCCTTGAGACTCTCCCTGAACCCTCGTTCGTCCGGGAGGCGCTCGAGCGCGTGCCACTCCGTGTGCACCAGGACATCGTCGTGACCAGCCAGATGCTCGTCGATCCGAACGACACAGTCGTACTGCTGCCCGCCGCCACGAGATACGAGCAGCATGGCGGCGCGACCGAGACCACGACGGAGCGTTACATCATCTACAGCCCCGAAATCCCAGGGCGGCGCATCGGCGAGGCTCGATCGGAGTGGGAGATCCTGCGAGACGTGGCGGAGCGCGCCTATCCCGACCGCAAAGAACAGATTCACTTCGAGAACGGCGCCGCTATTCGCAAGGAGATCGCTGCAGCAGTGCCGTTCTATGCAGGCATCGAGAAGCTCGAGCGACAAGGCGATGCCGTGCAGTGGGGAGGACGGCTCCTCTGCGAAAACGGCGATTTCGCGACCAGCGACGGAAAAGCTCACTTCACAGCCCTGAGTCCGCCCTATACTGAGCTTCCAGAAGGCCGGTTCGCGGTTAGCACCAGACGCGGCAAACAGTTCAACAGCATGATCTGGGAGAGCAAAGACCCGCTGACCGGAGCATCCCGCGATGACGTCTTGATGAGCAAAGCGGACGCCAAGCGCCTCGATCTTCGGGACGGAGACGCTGTCTTGCTTCGCTCAGCGGTCGGTCAGCTCCGGTGCCACGTCAAGATAGCGCCGATTCGACCCCGCAACCTCCAGGTCCATTGGCCCGAGGGCAATCAGCTTCTCGAAAGAGGCTCGGTCGATGAGGAATGTGGCATCCCCAACTACAACACGGTCGTAGAGGTGCTCCCCGCGAACGGAGCCGGCTCGGTATGAGTCGGCTACTGCGCCCTGCGCTCGACACCGGCCACTACCAGGTTCTGAGGAGGGGACGAGGCAAGCGAGAAAAGGTCGAGGATCGTCTGGCCGTAGAGGAGCCCTTGGAGATCAGGGTGGTCTGGAGCGATGACGGACAGAACGTCCAAAGGAGTCTCGTGGTCACGATGAGAACTCCTGGTGACGACTTCGAACTCGCCGCAGGCTTCCTCTACAGTGAAGGGATCGTCCAGACGAGAGAAGACATCCTTGATATCGCCTACTGTCTCGATGAAGCTCAACCACAACAACGAAACGTCGTCTCGGTCACGCTTGCGCCATATATCAAACTGGACCTGACGCGGCTCGATCGCAACTTCTTCGCCAGCTCGAGCTGTGGAGTTTGCGGTAAAGCAACGCTCGAATCGCTCGAGCTGCTAGGCCACAGCCCGGTCGGGCCTGGTTCGCAATTCTCGGAGCGCGTCCTGACAACACTGCCGGCCGCGATGCGGGAGGAGGCGACATCGGACAAGGGTGGGAGATTCCGATTCGAGGGCGTTCCCATCGTGTTATGCGAGGTCACGGTCAATGCGTCCTGGTGCTTCGATCACAACATTCAAAGAGCCAAGTCCGATTCGGTCGTTCCGGACGCGAACAACGTTCCGATCACGCTCGTTGGCGGCAGAAGCGTGTCGGG
>JACZRQ010000013.1 GCA_022574655.1 Chloroflexota bacterium | reverse complement strand
CCACGGCTACACCGAGACCAGCAACCGCTGGCTCGAACCCATCCAGACCACCATCCGCTACTACGAAAAGCACCTCCGCTAGATTTCAGGGAGTGGCCCCTTCCCGCTCATCCTGAGCCTGTCGAAGGAATGTGCGGAGCACGATCGTGAGGCTCCTGAATCAGCGGGGAGTCTGAGGGTGCAGGGGTCTTAGGGGGCACATCTGTCATTCCGAGCGAAGCGAGGAACCTCCCTGAGGGGTTGCGCGGGGCGAAGCCCCATGCAAGGGGTTCAAAAGGGGGTTACCCCCTTTTCTTCAATGGGTGGGCGGGTGGGCACCTTACACCCCCTAAACGTCCGTCGTAACCCCAATCACGCTCCCGATACCGAACGTAGCCGCCGCCGCCGCGATGCCGATCCCCAACTGCCGCAACCCGCTCCGCAGCGCGCTCCGGCCCGTGAACAACGACAGCGCCGCCCCCACGCTGAACAGCGCCACCGCGCTCAACGCGCCGCTCGCCACCACGAACGGCCAGCTCGCGTCCGAGAACACGAACGGTATCACCGGCACGACCGCTCCGAACGCGAACGCCACGAACGACCATATCGACGCCGACCACGGCGATCCAAGCTCCGACGGGTCCAAACCCAGCTCCTCGCGCACCAGCGTCTCCAGCGCTATCTCCGGGTCCTCCATGATCCGGTCCGCCGCCGTCTCCGCCTCCTCCCTCGTAAGACCCTTCGCGCGGTAGATCAGCGTCAGCTCCGCGCGCTCCTCCTCCGGCATCGTCCTCAACTCCTCGCGCTCCAACTCGATCTGTCGCTCGAACAACTCCTTCTGCGCCCGCATCGACACGTACTCGCCCGAGCCCATCGAAAACGCACCCGCCAGCAACCCGGCGACGCCCGCCAGCAGTACGAACTCACCCCCCGTCGAAGCGCCCGCGAACCCCATCACCAGCGCCGAGTTCGACACCAGACCGTCGCTCACACCGAACACCGTCGCTCGCAGCGTCCCGCCGCCTCCGCCCCGGTGCCACGTCTCGCGAGCCGCGATCGCCTCCACCGGCGCCGTCGACGGCTTCGACATCCGCGCCATCGTCTTGCGGTGCTCCCGCTCGTCCGGCGCGATCGACTGTCCCGCCGCCCCCTGCGCCATGTACACCCCGTACGCCTCCGCCTCGAAGCTGCGCACGATCGGCAAGACCGACTTCACCCCGAACACCTTCGCCGCCCGTCCCAACAAACGCATCTTCAAGCTGGGGCCGTGCTCCCGCGGCTCCACCCCCGCCTCCCGCAGCTTCTCCCGCCACAGCTCCGCGTGCTTCACCTCCACCACCGCCAGCTCGTCGAAGATCGCCTTGCGTTCCGGGTCCGGCTCCACCTCCGACAGCATCTCGTAGATCGCGATACCGTCGATCTCATCGTCCAGGTTCGCCTGGAGCCGCTTGATCTCCTCCGGCGTCGCCGCTTGACCCTCTTCCGGCGTCTCAGCAGTCATCTCAGAGCCAACTATATCGAACGGACGAACTTCCCGCTTGCCACCTCGCCGGACCTCCGTCCGTCCAGCTCATTCTGCCTGCCCGCCTCAGGAGGGAGGCTCTCGAACGAATGAGCGGACCACGAACGTTGGCCCCGTTGCCGAATGCCCTTATCCCGGGCAGGGCCCACCGGCTGGTCCTCCGACCTTGAAAAGTCGGTGTAGGCTTGAGGAATGGGCGGGATCCATTTGCTGATTCATAGTAGAATCACTACGATGAATGCTTCCCCGCCCATGCTTACAACCACGCGTCGTCGCGGAAACAAGCTCACTGCCCTCGACCTGTTTTCGGGCTGCGGCGGTCTAACTCTTGGCCTGAAACGAGCGGGTTTCAACGTGATCGGTGCCGTCGACAACGATGCGCTGTCCGTCGAGACCTATCGCGCCAACCACCCCCGCGTCAAGCTCTGGGATGTTGACATTCGTGAGCTGGATGTTAGGGACGTGAAGCATGCGCTCGGCATCAAGAAGCGCGAACTCGACCTCCTCGCCGGATGCCCACCGTGCCAGGGGTTCTCATCGCTTAGAACGCGAAACGGCTCGCGCACGATTGACGACGAACGTAACGACCTCATTTTCGAGTTTCTTCGCTTCGTCCACGAGCTTCGTCCAAAGACAGTGATGATGGAGAACGTTCCCGCTCTCAAGGATGATCGTCGGTTCGCACGTTTTTGCATCGCCCTTCGTGCCATGCGGTACCGGCTCAATTTCAGCGTCTGTAACGCGGCCGACTACGGCGTACCTCAGCGTCGCTGGCGACTCATCTTGCTCGCAAGTCGTCGCGGCGCCGTAGAACTTCCTACTCCGCTCCGGTCCCGTAGAAACGTTCGGGCCGCGATCGGAAGCATGCTGTCTACCACGGAATCCGACGATCCTCTTCACATACACGGTGAAAAGCGTTCTCCCCGTATTCGCCGCTTGATCAGACGAATACCGCTGGACGGCGGCGGGCGGTCAGCTCTTGGAGACGACCAGCTAGGTTGCCACAAGCGGATGAATGGCTTCAAGGACATATATGGCCGTATGGCTTGGGATTCCGCGTCCCCGACGATCACGACAGGATGCACAAATCCCTCGAAGGGTCGCTTCCTTCACCCCGAGGAGCATCGGGCGATCACTGTAAGAGAAGCGGCACTCATCCAGGGATTCCCGACCGGCTACTATTTCACGCTGAGCGGTGGCAAGTCTGGCGCAGCGGCGATGATTGGTAATGCCCTTCCTCCGAACTTTGGGAAGTGGCAGGCGGTCGCCGTCCGCACTCATCTCGGAGGGAACTGACATGGCGGAAGACGCATCTGGGGTCACCGAGCGCCAATTCTACATAAAGGTCCTTGGTCGTACGCTTGTGCATCTTGGCGTTCAGAACTATAAGCAGCGAAACGTGGCAATCGCCGAGCTTGTGGCGAATTGCTGGGATGCTGGCGCGAATAACGTCTACATAGATGCTCCGCTAGACCAAGCGTACGACCGTGATAAGAGTGAGATCACCATTCGCGACGATGGATCCGGAATGGACGAAGACGAGGTTCAGGATGCTTATCTCGTTATCGGACGAAATCGCCGGGATGACGGTGGGTTGATGGCTGGCAAGCGGAAAGTCATGGGCAGAAAGGGCATCGGAAAATTAGCCGGATTCGGGGTTGCGGCCAAGATGAGGGTTGTGACATGGAAGAGCGGTAAGGCCGCCGAACTTGAGCTCGATGTATCAGCGCTCAAAAAGAAAGATAACGAAGCTGGAAACATCCCAATCCCGGGCCGGATTGGAGTCGAGATTCCCGCTGAGACAGAGACGGGTACGATAATCACGCTTACCTCACTCAAGCACAAAACGCCCTTGGATATCGGAGGTCTTCGTGAGGCACTTGCTAGGAGATTCAGCCGGACCGTGCGCGGCCAGATGGCCATCATCTTGAATGACGAACCCATCGGCGAGCCGAGCATCGACTTCGAGTATAGGGAGCCTGCGGAGGACTATGCCACCGAGGAAATCGACGGCGGCGGCCTGGTCAAGTACTTCTTCGGATTCTCTAAGTCGCTCATCAAGTCCAAGGAGTTGCGTGGCTTCACGGTCTACGTGAACGGAAAGACGGCTCAGGCTCCCCCGTTCTTCTTCGATGTGGAAGGAACGGCTTCGGGTCAGCATGGCACCCGCTACGTAAGTGGAGCGATCGAAGCCGACTTCCTCGATCGTGGAACAGATGATGACTCGGACTTGGTTTCCACAGATCGCCAAGAGATTGACTGGGACGCCGAGGAGTCTCAGTCGTTCAGAGAGTGGGGCGACGCGCTGTCACGGCGGGTACTCCGTGAATGGGCTGATCGAAAAGGCAAGCAAATGGAGGACTGGGTCTCGAGTAGGGAGGACTTCAAATCTCGGATCGCTGTCCTCGAGTCGCCCTCTCGGGACCAGGTCTCAAAGTTCCTAAAAGTGCTTGGCCAAGCTGAGCCGGAGGAGGAGCGCGCAATCGAATTGGCGGACTCGCTGATCCGAGCGTTTGAGTATCGGCACTTCCACGACGTCATCGCTGACATCGAGGCCGTTAGCGATGATCCAGAGGAATTGGGAAACTTACTCTCAAATTTGGCCCAATGGAAGGTGCTCGAAAGTCGTGCGATCCTCGAAGTCATAAAAGGGAGGCTCAACGTAATCGAGAAGTTTCATCAGATGTTAGTTCAGGACGCGCCAGAGACTGCTCCGAAGGTTGGCATGGACAACCTTCACGATCTAATCGCTGGTTTCCCTTGGTTGCTAAACCCTGACTACCAGGTGCTTTCCGAGGAAAAGACGGTCACTAAGCAACTGCGAGAGTGGCATTTTGAGGAGATAACGGATGAGGAGGAGCGCGGGAGGTACGACTTCCTCGCCTTGTACGATGAGAGCAGGCTCGTAGTGATCGAGATAAAGCGCTCCGGCCACCCAGTTACCTTGGATGATCTTCAGAGGCTCGAACGGTACCGTGAGCGCCTCGCCGCGGCTCGCTCCGGCTTGTACATGATGATGATCTGCGGCACTGAGCCTTCCGTGACAGCTGAAACCAAAGCCGCTTGGGACGAGCGCGAGGACGGCGAGATCCGGCTCTGGAATGAGGTCTATGAGCGGGGCCTCAGACGATACAAGCACTACGAGGCGGTTCTTGAAGGAAACGTTAAGCACGATGACTTTGCGCGGAAAGAAGCCGAGGTTGCTCAGGCTAGAGGCGTGCTCGAGGAAGGCGCAGTTTATCGGGGTCCGGCCAAGCGCGCCAAGGGTCTTGGCCCACAGGATCGCTAGCTGGCGTGCCTGACACCCTAAGTCCGTCCCAGCGCAGCTACTGCATGTCTCGCGTCAAGGGCAAAGACACTACACCCGAGCTACTCGTCAGATCAGCACTGCACGGGCGTGGCTTACGGTTCAGAAAGCACGCTAAAGAGCTACCGGGCAAACCTGACGTGGTGTTCCCGTCGTCACGGTTGGCTGTCTTCATAGATGGCGATTTCTGGCACGGCTATCGCTTCCCTCTCTGGCGCGACGATCTATCACCCTTCTGGCAAGAGAAGATCGGCAAGACGCGCGAACGGGATCAGAGAAACTTCCGGAAGCTTCGCCGCTCCGGTTGGAGGGTGATCCGCGTCTGGGAGCACGACATCGAACGCCGTCCAACAGCGGTCGTAGATCGAATCGCCACGGCTGTCCGGCAAGCCGCCCAAACTGCCACTTCCCCCTTCCACCTCTCCCCAACCCGCGATACCCTCAAACTAGACTGACGCCTCGCACCGTGTCCGCCTGCGGCGGAACCGTACGCTCCGCCTTCGGGGCACGCTCCGCCTTCAGAGCACACCCATAACCAGAAGGAGCCACGCTCATGCCTGTCCCGAGCCACGCCGAGGGGCCGTCTAACCCCAGACCAACTGAAGAGCGTCCCAAAGGCAAGCACCGCGGCGCGCCCCCGCGCGGCGAGCGCGCCAACCAGATCGCCGGCGGTCGATTGGACGTGAACGTCCCTGCTGATGCATGGCACGCAATCAAGGAGAGTGCCGCCGAAGTAACCCCCGCTCAGGCACAGGCCGTCCTCGAAAAACTGAAGAATCCCACCGCCCAATCAAAATCCCAACCTGCCGCCCGCACCCAATCGAGAATCAGATACGGAAAACCCCTTGATTGCGCGTCGTTACAGCTTGATCGCCTGCCCCGACCCCTCGGAGCCCGCCCCGATCCAATCGGGGCCCGTCCGTCCGTCCCGCCCTCTGCCCCCCTCGACCCCAACCCGTGACCCCCGTCCCCTACGCGTGCGAGAGCGCCCCGCCCTCGATCCAGATCACCTGCCCCGTCAGGTACTCCGCCGCGTCCGACGCCAGGTAGACGGCGATCCCCCTGATCTCGCCCGGCTTCGCCAGCCGCTTGTACGGCAAGTAGCGCTCGAGCTGCTGCCGGTTCTCGTCGCCGCCGATGATCCCCATCCCTTCCGTCCACCCGGCCCCGATCGCGTTCACCGTCACGCCCGTCCGCGCCCATTCCAGCGCCAGCGCCCGAGTCATGTTCAGCACGCCCGCCTGCGCCGCGCAGTAGGCCGTCCCGTTCGCCATGCCGCGCTCGCCCAGCACGGTCGCCACGTTGATGATGCGGCCCTTGCCCTGCTTGACCATCGCCCCGCCGATGATCTTGCATGCCAGGAACACGCCGCCGAGGTTCACGTCCATCGCCCGCCGCCAGTCGTCGAACGAGATGTCGCCGATCGGCTGAGCGTAGGGGAGGTCGTGCGCGTTCACAAGCACGTCGACCTCGCCAAACTCCGACGCCGCCCGCTCTGCCAGCGCGTCGATGTCCGACTCCAGCGAGGCGTCGATCGCGAGCGCGAACCCCTTGCGGTCAAGCGCCCAGATCTCGTTAGCGCACGAGTTGGCGACGACCTCTTCCTTCTTCGCGCGCGTTGTCGTCGCGACGCCGACGTTCGCTCCCGCTTCCGCCAGCGCGATCGCTGCCGCCCGCCCGAGCGGGTTCGAGGCGCCGATGACGACGGCTGACTTGCCTGCGAGCGAGAACCCTTCGAGGACGTTCCCGTCCTTTCGGCGGGCATGCATCACGCCACCTCCATCGGGATGACGGGCGCGAAACCGGTTGGCGCCTGGCCGCCGGCGAGGCCGCCGCCGTCGAGCACGATGATCTGGCCGTTCATGTAGTCCGAAAGTCCGGAGGCGAGGAACACGCAGATCGGCCCCAGCTCCTCATCGAGGCCGAGCCGGCCCATCGGCACGAACTTGCCGCCCTTCCACCAGTCGATCAGCGCCTTCTGGCCGTGCGGGAACAGCCCCGGCGCGATGAGGTTCGCCTGTATCGTCGCTGGGTACGTCATCGAGAGGGCGCGCGTGAAGTTGATCAGCCCCGCCTTCGCCGCGGTGTATGAGAAGTTGTTGCGGCCGGCCCGGAGCCCGAAGCCCGAGGTCACGTTGATGATCTTGCCGCGGCCCGTGCCTGTCTGGGCGGCTGCGGTCATGTGCGGGATCACCGCCCGGCAGCAGAAGACCGCGCCGGTGAGGTTGGTGTCGATGCCGATGCGCCAGGTCTCGTCCGAGATGTCGGCGAGTTCGTCGTTGTATCCGGCCGTGTAGCCGCCGGCGTTGTTCACGAGTATGTCGATCCGCCCGAACTCGGCCACGGTCGCCTCGACCATCGCGTTGACCGACGACGAGTCGGTGACGTCGCAGGAGACCGGCAGCGCCTTGCGCCCGGTCTGACGGACGAGGCCCGCCGTCTCCTCGATCTGTGTCTTGGTGCGGGCGGTGACGACGATGTCCGCGCCTGCTTCCGCCAACGCTATCGACATCGCGCGGCCGAGGCCGCGGCCGGCTCCGGTGACGATGGCGACCTTGTCGTCGAGCTTTAGCTTGTCGAGCACGCTCATAGGTGGTTCTCCTTATCGAGCACAGCGATTCGCGGGTCAGCTTATCGACTATCTACGAGCCCAGCAACTGGTCGCCGCTGAGGAGCCGCAACACAGCCTCGGCGGTCGCCTCGTCGCCGCCGTCACCGGGTCGTACGGTGACCGGCAGCCACGACGGGCGCTTCTGGTCGGTGCGTTCTTCGGTGTCGATCGGCACGTCGTCCGCGCTGACGATGATGAGATGCCGTCCGCCGGACCGGTCGAGCTCTTTGCCGCCGTATCGTACCAGCAGCGGGGTGGCTTCCGGCGTCGTGCAGAGCACGATCGCGTCGAGGCCGCCCAGCCCCTTCGAGACCTGGCGGACCATCACGCGGACGGCCATGTCGTTCGTGCCGTCGAGGGCTTGTCCGGGACCGCCCAGCTTTCGAGCGAGGCGTTGCGTTGCGAACGCCGTATCGGAGTCGTTGACGGTCGCCACGGCTGCGACGGTAGCACCTGAGTCGGCGAGCGTGGCAGCGACGGTGCGGCCGAGATCCGTCTCGACGCCGGCGACGAGGATGCGCTTGCCAGACAGGTCCGGGCGCGACATCTGCGGCTCTATGGCGCGCCGAAGCGCGCGGAAGCCTCGTAGACGTGGTGAATGCCGTGGAGCATGATCGAGTTGGCGAGGATGTCGGACACCGGGATCGGATCGGACAGGAAGCTGCGTTTCGCCTGTAGCTGATCGTCCGGCATCGCTTTCACGAACTCGATTAGCTTGCCGTAGTTTGCCTCAAATGCCAGTAAGACCTGTGTTGGATCCATCCCCGCCATCGCCGCCACCGCCTGATCGTTCATCTGGTTGATGTCAATGCCTTGCGTGATATCCGTCGATTCGGATGCGCCTTCGAGGCCTTGTGCTAGCTGAGGAACCGCCAGCGCCAGCGTGGCAAGGTGGCAGTACACTTGCTTCGGCGTCCATCCCGATGCGCGGGCAGCGTCCCACTCGCCCTCGGCGTAGAGCGACGTTGTTCGCTTCGCCTGCTGCACGGTGAACTCGAAGCCCTGGATTAGTTCTTCACGTGTCGCCATCTCTGTACTCCTTCTGGTTGGATCAGGTGAGTCATTTGGGCGTTGCTACCGTGTCTTGTCGTAGTGGGTTGTTGCTGCGCTGACTCCGGCGCCCTTGTCGAGCTGGAACCCCTGGTTGAGGAGCTGCGTCTCGAGCGCGTAGAGGAGTGTGAGTACGTTCGCTTCCGTCGAGTTGTAACCCATGAGCCCGATGCGCAGGACCTTCCCCTGCAGTTCGGCGATACCGCGCCCAACTTCGATGTTGTGCTCGTTCAGGAGCCCCGCTCGCAGCTCGTCGTCGTCAATGCCTTCGGGGACGC
Source organism: Chloroflexota bacterium (assembly GCA_022574655.1). Taxonomy (GTDB): domain Bacteria; phylum Chloroflexota; class Dehalococcoidia; order SM23-28-2; family RBG-16-64-32; genus JACZRQ01. The sequence goes on along the minus strand of JACZRQ010000013.1, from coordinate 31,253 downwards.
GGGCGGTCGTGAGCGAGGGCAGCCGGTAGCCTTCCTGGGCGTGGATTTCGATCCCCATCACGGCGAAGCCCGCGTGCAGTGCGTCTGCGTTTCGCTTGTGGCGTGTGATTCTCGCCTCCAGGCCCTCTTCGACGACGACGCGCAGCCCCTCGCGGAGTGCGTAGAGCATGGTCATCGGCGGCGTGTGATGGTAGACGCGCGTGCCCTGATCGCCGACGAAGTATTTCCGCAGCATCGAAACGTCGAAGTACCAGCTTCGGACCGGCTCCTTGCGGTTCATGACGATGTCCATCGCTGGTTGACTGAATGTGATGGGCGCCATTCCCGGTGGCGCCGAGAGGCATTTCTGCGTGCCGGAGAAGCAGACATCGATGTTCCAGTCATCGACCAGCAGTTCGCAGCCGGATAAGGACGTGACGGCGTCGACGAGAAGGAGGGCTCCCTCCTCGTGCACGATCCGCGAGATCTCTTCGAGTGGCTGGAGGATGCCCGTACTGGTCTCGGCGTGGACGATCATCACAACTTTCACCTGGCGGCCCACGGATTTCAGTGCGGCCTTCACCTGTTCGGGCTCGATGATGCGGCCCCAGTCCGCCTCGACGAGCGTCACCTCCGCGTCGCAGCGTTTCGCCATGTCCACCATTCGCGTGCCGAAGAAGCCGTTCTGGCAGACGATGACGGCATCGCCGGGCTCGACGATGTTGTAGATCGCCGCTTCCATACCAGCGGTGCCGGTGCCGGAGATCGGCATCGTCATCTCGTTCTCGGTGCGGAACACCGATCGCAGCGGACGTTGGGTGTCGTCGAGGAGTTGGATGAACTGCGGGTCGAGGTAGCCGATAACCGGCGTCATCATCGCGCGGTATACGCGCGGGTGGACGTTTGATGGGCCGGGGCCGAGCAGCAGGCGGTCGGGTACGTTCAGTTCGGCGAGTCGTTCGGTCACGAGGTCGGTTCCGCTTTCGGCGTCCAGCGCAGGACGGGCTTCCGGGCCGCGGTCGCCTCGTCGAGACGGCGGAGCGGTGCGGTGTGAGGCGCGCCCTTCACGATGTCAGGATCTTCTTCCGATTCGCGGGCGATCGAGAGCATCGCGTCGCAGAAGTCGTCGAGGGCTTCCTTCCCCTCCGCCTCGGTCGGTTCGATCATCAGCGCTTCGTCCACGATTAGAGGGAAGTATATCGTGGGCGGGTGGAATCCGTAATCGATCAGACGCTTGGCGATATCGAGCGTCTTCACACCGCTCGCCGCCTTCTGACGGCTCCCAGATAAGACGACCTCGTGCAGGCAGGTGCGGTCGTACGGCAGCTTGTACGCGTCGCGCAGGCGGACGAGGACGTAGTTCGCGTTGATGACCGCGTTCTCGCTGATCGCTCGAAGGCCATCGGCGCCGAGGGAGCGGATGTAGGTTAGCGCGCGAACGAGGACGCCGAAGTTGCCGTGGAACGCCATCGTCTTGCCGATGGTGTGTTCAGGCGTTTTCAGACGGTAGTTCCCTTCGTCGCCCGTGACGATCGGCGCCGGTAGATAGGGAGCGAGGTGGGACTTCACGCAGACTGGACCGGCGCCGGGCCCACCGCCGCCGTGCGGTGTGGAGAACGTCTTGTGCAGGTTCAGATGTACGACGTCGAAGCCGATGTCACCGAAGCGGGCGCGCCCGAGAAACGCGTTCTGGTTGGCGCCGTCGCCGTACAGGAGCGCGCCGTGGTCGTGCAGCATCGCGGCGATCTGCTCGATGTTGGGGTCGAACAGTCCAAGCGTCGAGGGCAGCGTGAGCATCATCGCCGCGACGCCGTTGTTCAACGCGCTGCGCAGGAAGTCGATGTCTGAGTTGCCGTCGGATGTTGAAGGCACCGTCACAACGTCGAACCCGGCCATGGCGGCCGTCGCCGGGTTCGTGCCGTGCGCTGAATCTGGAATGAGTACGGTCCGGCGGTGGCTCTCGCCTCGCTCCGCGAGGTAGGCCTTGATCATGAGGATGCCGCAGAGCTCGCCCTGCGCTCCGGCTGCCGGCGCCAGGCTCACCGCATCCATCCCGGTGATCTCCGAAAGGGCGTCCTGCAGCAAACTCATCGTCCGCAGCGCGCCTTGAGCTGACTTCGGTTCCTGAAGCGGGTGGACGTTGGCGAAGCCAGCCAACCGTGCGACGTCTTCGTTGATCTTCGGGTTGTACTTCATAGTGCAGGAGCCGAGCGGGTAAAAGCCGCTGTCGATGTTGTAGTTCAGTTTGCTGAGGCCCAGGAAGTAGCGGATCACCTCGTTCTGTGCCAGCTCGGGTAGACGGAGGTCGTGGCGCAGAAATCGCGAGTCCGGCAGTTCAGCGGTGGGCACGTCCAGCGCCGGGAGGAGAACGCCCATGCGGCCCGGGCGGCTGCGGTCGAACGTCAGCCGAGCGCCGATGTCGTCTGTTTTTGGGTCGAGTCTGGTTCGATCCGTCGTCGTCACTCTGACGCGTCCCTCAGCCCGTCCGCCAGCCGATCGATCTCTTCTCGTGTGTTCATCTCGGTGACGCAGACGAGCATTCCGTTCTCGATCCGATCGGAGACGTCGAGGCCGCCGATGATGTCGCGTTCGAGGAGAGACTGGTTGATCTCTGAAGGCGATCGTGGGCAGCGAACCGTGAACTCCTTGAAGAACGGTTCCGCGACGCTCACGGTGTATCCATCGATTCCGTCGATGAGTTGGGCGGCGTAGTGCGCCTTGTGGTAGCAGGACTCGGCCACTTGCCGCAGCCCTTCCTTGCCCATCGTCGCAAGGTAGACAGTCGCGGCGAGGCCGACGAGCTGCTGACTGGTACAGATGTTGGAGGTGGCTCTTTCGCGCCTGATGTGTTGTTCGCGCGTCTGCAGGGTGAGCACGTAGCCGGTCTTACCGTCGAGATCGGTCGTCCGGCCGACGATCCTGCCGGGCATCTGGCGGACGTACTTCTGGCGGCAGGCGAAGAGGCCGAGGTACGGCCCGCCGTAGTTGACCGGCCAGCCCAGGCTCTGCCCCTCGGCGACGGCGATGTCCGCGCCGTACTCGCCGGGCGGCGTGAGCATGCCGAGCGAGATCGGGTCGACGCTCGTGATGTAGAGGGCTCCAGCCGCGCGTGTCGCTTCGGCGAGCGACCAAACTTCGATCAGATCGCCCAGGAATGCCGGATGTTGAACGGCGAGGCAGGCGTATTCGTCGGTCACGTCCGCGTTCGCCAGCACATCTACAGTCAGGCCCGGTCCGGACGCGTACGTCCTTACAACGTCGACGTATGCGGGGTTCACGCTCGAATGTAGCGCGATCCGTGACCGGCCGGTGACGCGACATGCCATCAGGCAGGCCTCCGCCAACGCGCTGGCTCCGTCGTACACCCCGCCGTTCGCGATGTCCATTCCCATGAGTTCGCACGTCATCGACTGCAGCTCGAACATCGTCTGCAGCGTCCCCTGCGAGATCTCGGGCTGGTACGGGGTGTACGCCGTGGCATACTCGCTGCGCCCAATCACGTGTCCGACGGTGCTCGGTATGAAATGGTGGTAAGCGCCGCCACCGAGGAATGATGTTACGCCGTTGCCTGTGACGACGCTTCGGTCGGCAAGAGCCGCCATCTCGCGTATCAACTCCACTTCGGACAGCGCTGCCGGCAGGCCGAGTCCGTCGATGCGGAACGCAGACGGGATGTCGGCGAACAGGTCGTCGACGGTTGCGACGCCGATCGCCTCGAGCATCTCGCGGCGGTCGTCGTCAGTGTTCGGGATGTACGGGTGCGGGCTGGAAGGGCTCATTCGACCTCAGTCGCAAGATACTCGTCGTACTGGTTCGCGTCGAGTAGCTTTTCCACCTCCGACGGGTCAGAAAGTCGAACACGAAGGATCCAGCCCTCGTCGAAGGGCGAGTCGTTCACCAGCTCCGGGCTGTCTTCGAGCGCTGAATTGATGTCCACGACCTCTCCGGTGACCGGTGCGAATAGCTCCGATACGGCCTTCACCGACTCGATCTCGCCGAACTTGTCCATGTATGAGACGTTGGTCCCGGTGGCCGGCAGATCGAGAAGCACGATGTCGCCCAGCGCATCCTGCGCGTAGTCGGTAATCCCGATCGTTCCGACGTCGCCGTCCATGCGCACCCACTCGTGCTCTTTGGTGTACTTCAAGTCTTGCGGGCTGGCCATCGCTTTCGCTACTTTCTGGTCTTCTTCGGGCGTTTGTAGAACGGCCGTTGTGCCACCCGCACCCTCAACTGTTTTCCTCGGACGTCGACCTGAAGTTCGCCGCCGATAGCCGCCAGATCGGGTGGGACGAAGCCCATGCCGATGCTCGTCGAGAGAGTCGGGGAGTAGCCGCCGCTCGTGACTTTACCGACCTGCTCACCGGAGTGCAAGATACTGCATCCCGCGCGCATGATGCCCCGATCCTCGGTCTTGAGGCAGACCAGTTCGCGGCTGTTTCCGGCCCGCTCGGCGCTGACCAGCGCCTCTTTGCCGATGAAGTCGGCATCGTCCAGGCTGACGACCCAACCGAGGCCCACCTCCAGCGGGTTCGTTTCCTCGTCCATGTCGTTTCCGTACAGGAGTAGCGCCGCCTCCAGCCGCAACGTATCGCGCGCGCCGAGGCCGATCGCAGTCACTCCTTGGTCGATCAGCGCCCGCCAAAGCTCAGGCGCGGCGTCTCCCTCGACGATCAGCTCCAGCCCGTCCTCGCCCGTGTAGCCTGTGCGTGAGGCGAACAGCGTGTGCCCGCGCCACTCCGTCTCGGCGCACCGCCGAGGCTTGAGCGAGCCGACGAATGCGTCTCCGACGAGAGCTCGCACCCGATCGAGGGAACTCGGACCTTGTAAAGCGATCATGGCCGTGGACAGGTGGCGGTCTACGATCTGCGCGTCGAATCTGTCGACGTGCTTCCGGACCCAGCGTCCGATCTTCTCGGCGTTGGACGCGTTGACGACGACGAGGTAGCGCGTCTCGTCGAGACAGAAGACGTACACGTCGTCGAGGATGCCGCCGTCCTCCCGGCACATCACGGAGTAGTGGCCCTCGCCGGGCGCCAGCCGCGCCACGTCCCAGGTGTTCACATAACGCAGGAAGGCGACCGCTTCCGGGCCGTGCACCTCGAAGCGGCCCATATGAGAGACGTCGAAGGCGCCTGAACGCTCGCGGACCGTGCGGTGTTCCTCGACGATGCCTGCGTACTGGATTGGCATCTCCCATCCCGCGAACGCGACCATGCGCGCGCCCAGCGAAACGTGCTCATCGTAGAGAGCGGTGTGGAGGAGGGTGCCGGTAGGGGATGGATCACTCAGCTGGTTCCCACCTCCGCTTTGAGTTTGCAGTCGTCAGGCGGCCGAGGCCCGGGTAGTCCGCGTGTACGGAGATGAGGAGGGCGCGTTTCTCGATCGCTTTCTCAGTGAAGCGTCGCTTCGTCTCTATCGAGACCATGGGCAGGATGTCGAACGCCGACACCCAGGCGAGCCGCTCGAGCATCACCGGCTGCTGCGCCATCTCGCCGACGTACAGTGCGTAGTCTCCGCCGGACTCGATCTCGACCACGCAGTGGTCCTCGGTGTGACCGGGTGCGGGTACCATGCGCACTCCGCTCGCGATCTCGACTTCGCCACGCACCAGGTCGAGCTGTTTGGCGTCCTCGATCGGCGCAAGGTTCTCTTCGAGATAGGTGCCGCGGGTGCGCTCGTTCGGGTGCGTCGCGGCTTGCCACTCGCCTTCCTGGATGAGGTAGCGGGCGTTTGGGAAGGTTGGGACGACGCGATCGCCGCCGGTGGCTGTATTTCCTCCCGCGTGGTCGAAGTGCAGGTGCGTATTCGCGACGATATCGATATCGCCGGGCTGGACCCCCTCGGCGGCGAGATTCTCGACTAGCTTTCCGCTCTCAGCCGTGCTGACGGCGCCGGGCATCTTCGAATCCTTGGCGCCACAGCCGGTGTCCACCAGGATTGTCTTTCCGCCGGAGCGGATGAGGAGCATGTTGAGGCCGAGGGGTAGTCGGTATTTGTCATCGAGTTGCGGGACGTAGCGTTCCCACATGATTCGGGGAACGAGGCCGAAGACGGCGCCGGCGTCCTGACGCAAGACGCCGTCGCTCACGACGAGCAGTTCGATTTCGCCGATTCGCAGCCAGTGTCCCAATTCGCTAGGGGCCAAACTCAAGGGGAGAATTCATAGGGCGGTCTTACCGCTCCAAGATAGGTCAGGGAGTGAGCTTCGTCAATCGCGCCGCCCGCCTTGCTCGCACGTATGGCGACTGCCTACAATTTAGGCGTTATGCGGAGTTCTCCGCAGACGAGGCCCAATATGAGTAAGCAGACCCAACCTGACGATATCCCGAAGGCCTATACGCCTTCCGACGTGGAAGCGTCCATCTACCAGATGTGGATGGACAAGGGCTACTTCAAGCCATCTGCCAATCGCGATCGCGATCCGTTCTGCATCATCATGCCGCCGCCGAACGTGACGGGTGAACTTCATCTCGGCCACGCGCTGACGGCGACAATCGAGGATACGCTGATTCGCTGGCACCGCATGCGGGGCGATGCGACTCTCTGGCTACCGGGTGTCGACCACGCAGGCATCGCTACGCAGAACGTCGTCGAGAAGCAGCTTGCGAAAGAAGGAATGAGTCGGCACGACCTGGGTCGTGAGAAGTTCGTCGAGCGTGTGTGGCAGTGGGTTCGGCAGTATCGCAGCTTGATCTCGAACCAGCACATGCGGCTCGGCGCCTCATGCGATTGGGACCGCGAAGTCTTCACGATGGACGAAGGGCCGCAGAAGGCGGTGCGCGCTACGTTCGTGCGCATGTACAACGAAGGCCTGATCTACCGCGGTTCTCGTGTCACGAACTGGTGCCCGCGATGTATGACGGCGCTCTCCGACCTCGAGGTCGAGCACGAGGAAGTGGAAGGTCACCTCTGGTACGTGCGTTATCCGGTTCTTGATGATGGCGGCGAGCCCACGGACGACTACATTCTGATCGCCACCACGCGCCCCGAGACGATTGTCGCCGACGTGGCGATCGCAGTTAATCCTTCGGTCGAGCGCTGGCAGCCTTACATCGGGCGCAAGGTGCGCCTGCCCGTGATCGAGCGGCAGATCCCCGTCATCGCCGATGAGCAGGTCGATGCTGAGTTCGGGACCGGCGCTCTCAAGATCACGCCCGGGCACGACCCGCTGGACTTCGAGATCGGCGAGCGGCACGGCCTGAAGCCGATCGTTGCGATCGCCCGAGACGCGACTATGAACGAAGAGGCGGGACCGTACAACGGTGTCGACCGCCTGGAGGCGCGGAAGCTTATAGTCGCCGACCTGGAACGGTTGGGGCTCCTGGAGAAGGTGGAGGACCACACGCATTCGATCGGCCACTGCCAGCGCTGCAACACGGTCGTCGAGCCGCTTGTCAGCGAGCAATGGTTCGTGAACATGGAGCCGCTCGCGAAACCTGCCATCGAGGCGGTGAAGGACGGCCGCATCGAGATCGTACCGCGGCGCTTCGAGCGGGTTTACATGAACTGGATGGAGAATATCCGCGACTGGTGTATCTCTCGCCAGCTCTGGTGGGGGCATCGGATACCGGTCTGGTACTGCCGGGACTGCGGAGAAGAATCGGCGGCGATCGAGAACCCGGACAAGTGCGGTAAGTGCGGCTCGGCGAAGCTGGAGCAGGACCCGGACGTGCTCGACACCTGGTTCTCGTCTGGCCTCTGGCCGTATTCAACTCTTGGCTGGCCCGACGAGAACGACGACTTGAGTTTCTTCTACCCTACATCCGTCCTTGAGACTGGCTACGACATTCTCTTCTTCTGGGTTGCCCGGATGATCGTGCTCGGACTGTACAACATGGGCGATGTCCCCTTCCGGCGCGTCTATCTGCACGGCCTCATCCGCGACGCCAAGGGCCGCAAAATGACGAAGAGTGTCGGCAACGTCGTCGATCCTCTCGTCGCAGCCGATAAGTACGGCACGGATGCGCTGCGCTTCACGCTCGCGACCAGCGGCGGACCCGGCAACGACTTCCGGCTGTTCGACGAGAAGCTGGAATCGAGCCGCAACTTCGCGAATAAGACCTGGAACGCGTCCCGCTTCGTCATGCAGAACGTTGGTGAGGAGGACGTAGAGCTTCTCGACCCGACGAAGATCGCCAGTGTCGACGCCCGAAGCGACTGGCCGCTGGAAGACCGCTGGATCTACTCGCGGTTGATCGCGACGGTCGATGAGACGAACAAGCTACTCGGCGACTTCCAGATCAATGAAGCGGGACGCGTCCTCTATGACTTCTTCTGGAGCGAGTATTGTGATTGGTATCTGGAGATGGCAAAGGTCCGGCTGCGCGACGGCGACAAGTCACCATTGCCGGTGCTCGTTGATGTCCTTCAGAACAGCCTTCGCTTGCTGCATCCCGTGATCCCCTTCGTGACTGAGGCGTTGTGGCAGCACTTGCGCGGCTACGTAGAGCTGGAATCGGAAGCAGCCATAGTCGCGTCCTACCCGCAATCGCTCGGCGAGCGGGATGAGTCAGCCGAAAGCGAGATGCGGACCGTGATCGACGTTGTTCGCGCGATCAGGAACCTACGGTCGGAGCGCGGTGTCGACCCGGGGCGGTACGTCGAGGCCTACATCGCGGCCAACGGAGCGACGCCTGTGCTCGAGGGTGCGCGGGCGGTGATCGAGTCGCTGGCGCGGGCGCGACCGCTTCACTTCGTCAGCAAAACCAAGGACGCGCCGTCGGACGGAGTTGCCTCGGCAGTGCTCGCCGAAGCGCGTGTTCTGCTGCCGCTGGCCGGGATGATCGACGTTGAAGCGGAGCGGAAGCGTCTAAACGGGCAGCTCGAGGAGGCGGAAGGGGAGATCAAGAAGATGGAAGGGAAGTTGGGGAACGAGCAGTTCCGGTCGAAAGCGCCCGCGGAGATCATTGCCCGGGAGGAGGCGAAGCTTGAGGCGGCGCAGGCACGCAAGGCGGGTCTCAAAGAGCGCCTCTCAGAGCTGGGGTAGGCGAATAAAGAAAGTGAGTGGTTTCTAAATTGACACTGAAATACCCGCGTGCTAGCATCCGCTTGTGGCGAATTGCACAAACTGATGTTTGAGATTAGGGGTCAGTAACGGTTGGCCAGCGAACTATTCGACAGCTACGTACCGGTCTTGATCGCCACAATCCTCGGCTTCCTCCTCGTCGCTGGCGCTCTGATTGGCAACTTCGTACTTTCGCCGCGACAGCGTACCGAAGCGAAGGGCGTCACGTACGAGTGCGGAATGCTTCCCATCGGGCGCTCGCGGGGGCAGGTTCACTTTCGCTACTACTTGTTTGCGATCCTCTTTCTGATCTTCGATATCGAAGCCGTCTTCCTTTTTCCGTGGGCCGTGACGATCGCCGATCTGGGTGCACAGGCGTTCTGGGAGATGTTGGTGTTCATCGGAATCTTGGCTTTCGGACTGCTCTACGCTTGGAAGATGGGTGTACTGCGCTGGAGGTAGGTGAATATGTCTGAGAAAAAGCTTATCGAGGTATTCGAGGTACGGGATGATCCGCAGCTCAGTATCTCGGACGCCGTAGACGCCGGCCTTCGGCACGATATCAAGCGGCTAGACGCTTCGCCGGCGAACCCCACGCAGGGGAAGGCGCTGTACCGCCAGATCCTGCCTGGGATCATGCAGATGCCCGCGGACTGGCTGATCGCCTGGGGGCGCAAGTCGTCGCTTTGGCCGATGACGTTCGGCCTCGCGTGCTGTGCGATCGAGATGATCTCCACATTCATGGGGAGGCACGACCTTGACCGCTTCGGGATCGTGCCGTTTGCGTCGCCGAGGCAATCGGATGTGATGATCGTCTCGGGCACGGTTACGAAGAAGATGGCGCCTGCCGTCAAGCTGCTCTACGAACAGATGCCCAACCCAAAGTGGGTTATATCGATGGGCGCGTGCGCTACGAACGGTGGGCCTTATACTCGCTACGACCGCGTGCTCCAGGGGGTCGACAAGATCATCCCCGTCGACGTTTACGTGCCTGGCTGTCCGCCAAGGCCCGAAGCGCTGATGGACGCGTTTCTGGCCCTCCAGAAGAAGATCATGGAAGAACGAGGCAAGATCGGCGCCGGATAATGGCTGAAGCAGACACCAAGGAAGCGGTCGAAGAACAACCACCGGAGCCCGGGCCAGTCGGACGCTTGTTCCAGGCGGCGCTGCCGGACGTCGAGTTCGGCGTTATTGAAACGCCGCTAAACGAGACGCTGACCGTCACCCGCGACGATTTCGCTCGAGTGATGGACGCCGCGCATAACGACGAACGTTTGTCCTTCGACTATCTGCGCTGTCTCTCTGGCGTCGACTACCTGACGGAGCTTGAGACCGTCTATCATCTGTACTCGTTTAGCCGGAAGCATACGATCGCGATCAAGGTGCGATGCCCGTACGAGGACCCGCATGTCCCGACCGTAAGTCACATTTGGCACACCGCCAACTGGCACGAGCGTGAGGCGCACGAGCTTTACGGCATCGTCTATGACGGTCACCCGGACCTGCGGCCGCTTCTCACCGAAGAAGGCCTCGGCTACTACATCATGCGCAAAAGCCACCCGCTGGCCGAGATCGAAGACTGGCAAGAGGACTACCTCGACGCTATCCAGAAAGCGAAGGAGCAGGCTGCGGCCGCGTCTGGTGAAGCGCCGCCCGTCGATGAAAAGGCGCGCAAGATTGAATTGGCGCAGAAGAAGGCGCAGATCATAAAGAAGACTCGCGACAAAGCGCGGGACGAGGGCCTCTCGGCGGAAGATCAGAAGGCGGCTGTGCAGGCGGCGCTCAAGCAGTTCGAAGAGGAACAAGCGGCGGCCGATGCCGCACAGCCCGGCGCCGCCCCGGCGAAGCCGGTTGACGAGCGCGCCGCCAAGATTCAGCTCGCGCAGCAGAAGGGGGCTCTAATTAAGAAGACCCGCGACGCGGCGCGTGCGAAGGGTCTCTCATCGGATGAGGAGAAGCAGGCTGTGGCCGAGGCTCTGAAGAAGTTTTCGGAGGAGCGGGAAGCGGCTGCGCCAGCGCCTGCTAAGCCGGTGCAAGACCGAGCGGCCAAGATCAAGCTAGCGCAGGAGAAGGCGGTACTGATCAAGAAGACCCGTGACGAAGCTCGTGCGAAAGGTCTGTCGTCAGACGAGGAGAAGCAGGCGGTCTCCGAGGCTCTGAAGAAGTTCTCCGAGGAGCAGAAGGGCTAACGATGACTGTCGAACACCGCGCACCCGCCGAGCACGAACTCGACACGATCGACATCAACATCAACGTCGGGCCTCAACACCCCGCGACCCACGGCGTGTTCCGTATGGTCCTGACCGTTGACGGTGAGGTGGTCACCGATCTCGACCCTGTAATCGGATATATGCATCGGGGCAACGAGAAGCTGCCTGAGAACTGCGACTACCGCCAGGCGATCGGCTATCACGACCGCACAGACTACCTCGCGCAGTTCAGCACGGAGCACTGCTTCGTTGAGGCGGTCGAGACCCTCGCCGGGCTGACCGCGCCGGATCGCGCGGAATACATCCGCGTTATCCTGGCCGAGCTCAACCGCATCGCCAGCCACCTCATGTTCTTTGGCGCGTTCGCGACGGACGTCGGCGTTTTTGGCACGGCGTTTATGTACGCATTCCGTGATCGCGAGACGATCCAGGACTTGTTCGAAGAAGTCACGGGCGAACGCATGATGTACAACTACTTCCGTCCTGGGGGTGTCGCCTGGGACGTCCCTGATGACTTCAGCGAGCGGACAAAGCAAGTGCTGGCGAAAATCAATAGTGGTCTAAACGACCTCGATGGTCTGCTCATGGATAACGAAATCGTGCTCGCCCGCTGCCGCGGTCTCGGTTCCGTATCGCCGGAGGACGCGATCAACTGGGGGCTGAGCGGTCCGATGCTCCGAGCGAGCGGTGTTCAGCACGACATCCGACGAGCTGAGCCGTACTCGATCTACGACCGCTTCGAATTTGACGTACCGACGGGAGATCAGGGGGACGTCTTCGACCGCATGTACGTGCGCCTTGAGGAGATGCATCAGTCAGTGAGAATCGTAGAGCAGGCGCTTGCCCAGATGCCCGAGGGGCCGATCATGGCTGAAGGGATGAAGCGCATCCTGAGGCCTCCTGCGGGCGAGATCTACATGCGCGTGGAAAGCCCGCGCGGCGAGTATGGCGTTTACATCGTCTCGAATGGCAGCGACAAGCCCTATCGCCACAAGGTGCGGGGAGCGTCATTCTCCAACCTCTCAGCTCTACGCGCGATGTCGATCGGACACTACGTCGCAGACGTCATCATCATCCTCGGATCGATCGACATCGTCCTCTGCGAAGTCGACAGATGATTCTCGGCATGATCGTCGGTAACGTCTGGCTTGATGCCCTGATCCGGCTGGGTGGAGTAGCATTGCTGGTACCCCTCTACATGATCATCATCACCTGGACAGAACGTAAGGTGATCGGCCGTCTGCAGATGCGCCTGGGGCCGATGCGAGTGGGTCCGTACGGAACGCTGCAAGGACTCGCTGACACGATCAAACTGCTGACAAAGGAAGACCTGAGACCAACAACCGCCGACCGCTGGGTGTTCGAGCTGGCCCCGTTCGCGATCGTCGTACCCGTAATCATGGCGCTGGTTGCGCTCCCGTTTACTGCCGACATTCTGATTCGGAACCTCACGCTCGGTCTCTTCTACATCGTTGCTCTCCAAGGCGTCTCCATCGTCGGCTTCGTGATGGCGGGATGGGGATCGGACAACAAGTACGCGTTGATCGGCGCCGCGAGGGCGGCTGCGCAGCTCATCAGTTATGAGGTGCCGTTCATCCTATCGATACTCGCGGTCGCAATGGTTGCCTCGAGTTTAGACATTGGGGTGATCGTTGGAATGCAAGGCGACACGCCGTTGATAGCCTACCTGCCGCTGGCGTTTGTGATATTCGTGATCGCCGGTCTCGCCGAACTTTACCGGCAGCCGTTCGATATCCCGGTGGCGGAATCGGAGGTCGTCGGCGGTCCGTTCGTCGAGTACTCGGGGATACGCTGGTCGATGTTCCAGCTCGGTGAGTTTGTGAGCATGGTGCTGATATCGATACTGGGTTCGCTTATCTTCCTGGGTGGTTGGCAGTGGCCGGTGGGCGGTGACGTACCGGTTGTCGTGCAGATCGCGCTCATGGCCGTCAAGACCTCGGCGTTCATCCTTTTCTTCATCTGGATGAGGGCGAGCCTTCCCCGGCTGCGAATAGACCAGATGATGGCTTATTGTTGGCAGTTGTTGTTGCCCTTCGCATTTCTGCAAATCATAATCAACGGGTTAGTGTTGGCTTACGACTGGCCGCACTGGACGATGACGATCATGTCGCTGGTGGCGCTGGGCGCTTTTGTCTACGTGACGAACAGAGCGGCCCGGCAGTCCGGCGTCACTTATCAGCCATCTGCTGCTAGCGCGCAGCGTGTGGGGAGTGTGCTCTAATGCTCGGAATTCTCAAAGCAGCCGCAACCACAGTTCGTGCCGCGTTCAGAAAGCCGGTAACAGTACAGTATCCGTCGGAGAAGAAGGAGTTGCCGCACCGGTCACGCGGATTCCCGATCTTGCTCTGGGACTTTGACAAAGATGAGTCGTTCTGTACTGGCTGTCAGGTCTGTGCCCGCTACTGCCCTGTCGACTGCATGACGGTAACGATGAAGGACAATCCGAAGTATGCGGAAGGCAAGAGCACCCGCAAGAAGATCGTCGATGAGTTCTACATTGACTATGCGCGCTGCATGCGCTGTGACATCTGTGTCGAGGTCTGTAACTTCGACGCGATTGTGATGAACAACACGTGGGAGGGTGTCGAGCTGTCCCGGTACGACCGCCAGGACCTGGTGATGGACTTGCCGGCCCTCGAACGCCAGTCTCAATCCGGAGAACTGAAGGACCCGTTCCGCGAGCCGATGGGCGTAGCCCATTCCGGCTGGACGCCGAAAAATGAGAAAGAGGAGGCGGAGAAGAAGGAAGGCGGCGAGGGATAGAGCCAGCGTTGGCACCCGGGAACCCTTAAGGCGATGAGCCCCGAAGAGGGAATCTTCTACGTCGTCGCCGGCATTACCGTAATCGGCGCTCTTGGCGTCGTGCTTGCTCGGAACGTCGTACATTCCGCTCTCTTTCTGATTCTTTCGCTACTGGCGGTGGCCGGCGTCTTCGTGTTGCTGGCAGCAGAGTTTCTGGCCATCGTTCAGGTGCTCGTATATGGCGGCGCCGTCACGATCCTTGTTCTCTTCGCGATGATGCTCACGCGGGTTCGCGACATGCCGCGCGCTTTGAACGGTCCTCAGTGGCCGCTCGCCGCAGTTGCAGCTGGCATGATCGGCGGCATCTCGATAGTGGCGGTCCTTGATACTGAGTGGCCGGGGGAGACCGACGAAGCGACTGTCGTGTCGATCGAAGAGATCGGCAACCTGCTCTTTACTAACTGGGCCATACCGTTCGAGATCGCCTCGTTGGTGCTCATCGTGGCACTGCTAGGGGCGATCATCCTCGCGCGAGGTGAGGAAGGCGAATGATCCCGATCGACAACTTTCTTGTGTTGAGTTCGATCCTGTTCGCGATCGGGATGTACGGGGTTCTTGCCCGCCGCAGTGCTCTCCTGATTCTCATGTCCGTCGAGCTGATGCTGCAGGCGGTCAGCATCAATTTCGTCGCCTTCGCTGTGTACCTATCGCCCGAGGTGTTCACTGGCCTCGTGTTCGCGATATTCGTAATCGTGATCGCCGCGGCTGAGGTCGGCCTCGCGCTGGCGATCGTGTTGCGTCTGTACCGCAACCGCCAGACGGCTAACGTCGATGAAGCGGACGCTTTGAAGTGGTAGGCGTGAACTGATGGGCATGGAACAAGCCTGGCTCATACCCGCGCTTCCGGCGGCGGCGTTCGTAGTGATCACGCTCGTCGGGAAGTACCTGCCGCGGAAGGGTGACTGGGTCGCGATCGGGGCGATCGCCGCTTCGTTCGTTCTCTTCTTCTTCGTTCTCGCCGACCTCTTGGACGTCGTCGACGAGCCTGGATTCACCGGTGGGGAGAAGAGCTGGGAATGGGTATCGTTCGGCGACTTCGAGATACGACTCGGCTTCTTCACGGACCAGATAACGATTGTCATGCTGGCGGTCGTCAGCTTCGTGGCGTTGATGGTGCAGATCTACTCCGTCGGCTACATGAGGGGCGACCCCCGCTACGGTTGGTATTTCGCGGTGATGTCCCTATTCGTGGCGGCGATGCTGACGCTAGTTCTGGCGGACAACCTGCTGCTTCTGTACGCCGCTTGGGAGGGCGTCGGTTTCTGTTCGTTCCTCCTGATTGGCTTCTGGTGGGAGAAGCGAGCTGCAGCGGAGGCGGCCAAGAAGGCGTTCATCACGACGAGAATCGGCGATGTCGGACTGCTGATCGGAATCCTCATGCTCTGGCGCGAGGCCGGCACGTTCGACATCTCGGAGATATTTGAGTTCGCGGAGGCGGGCGGTTACGGCGCGACTTATCTCACGGTGGCGGTACTCTTCTTGTTCGCTGGCGCGGTCGGTAAGTCGGGGCAGTTCCCGCTTCACGTCTGGCTTCCGGATGCGATGGAGGGCCCGACCCCTGTATCCGCTCTCATCCACGCGGCGACAATGGTGGTAGCCGGCGTCTATCTGGTCGCGCGTATGCTGCCGCTGTTCGAGCTGGCGGACCCGATCGCGCTCAACGTTGTGACTGGGCTGGGTCTGACGACGGTGCTGATCTCCGCAACCATGGGCCTGGCGGCGACAGATATAAAGCGCGTGATCGCCTACTCTACGCTGAACAGCCTCGGACTGATGATGGTGGCGCTCGGATCACATTCTGTCACTGCGGCCATGCTCTACCTGTTCGTACACGCCTTCTTCAAGGCGTTGCTCTTCCTCGGCGCCGGGTCGGTCATTCACGCGACGGAGAAGCAGGAGCTTGATGAGCTTGGCGGGCTGGCATCGAGGATGCCGTTGACGACCGTGACGTTTGCCGTGGGAACGCTGGCGATGATCGGGATCGTGCCGCTTGCCGGCTTCTGGGCGAAGGACGAGATTCTGCACTTCACTGAGGTCGGCCAGAATGCCGGTGTCTATGGGTTGATGTTGTTGAGCGTGTTCATTACGTCGCTCTTCATGACCCGATTGTTCATCCGCACGTTCCTCTTCAAGTCGCGCGATCCGGAGTCGCGAAAGCACGCCCACGACGCAGAGCCGGCGATGACGGTTCCGCTGCTCATCCTCGCTGTGCTGGCGGCGATCAGCGGTTTCGTCGTGTTTAGCGGTGTAGGTGAAGCGATGGGGTTTCCGGGCGGGTTCGGGGAGTTCGTCTTCTTGGAACATGCCGAGGAGTTCGAGTTCAACTGGGACATCGTCGTCCTCTCGACCGTGCTGGGCGCGGGGGGCATGATGGTCGGCTACGTCTTCTGGGCCAACGACGCCGTGCCCGCGACGCGTATGGGAGAGTTGTTCAGACCGGTGTACAACGTTCTCTACAACCGCTTCTACATCGATCACGTCTACCAGTTCGTTATCGACCGCGTCGTTCTCACTGGAAGCTCTATCGTGTCGTGGTTCGACCGCAACATCGTCAACGACACCGGGGTCGACGGGTCGGCTGCACTGGCGCTGTTAGCGGGCTGGCAGCTGAAGTTCACGAGCACGGGGAAGCTCCCTAACTACGCGCTCGCGATCTCGAGCGGAGTTATCATTCTCGCCTTAGTGTTCCTGATCGTGAAGGCGTAAGCATGAATATCGTACTTTTTGCTCTCATCGCGATCTCGGCCGGGTCGGGACCGCTGTTCATGATCATGCCGTCGCGTTATCCTCAGCTCTCGCGCTACCTTGCGCTACTCGTTGCCAGCACCCTGTTCGCTCTGTCACTGGTTGCCTTCTTCGTATACCAGTTCGACGGTGGCAGCGGGCTTCGCTACGAGCTGCAGTGGGACTGGATCTCTAACATTGGGTTCTTCGGCGAGGATGGGATCACGTTCCATCTCGGGCTCGACGGCATTGGCGCGCCGCTAGTGCTGCTGAACGGACTGGTGATCTTCGCCGGCGTCTTCGTGTCCTGGAACATCACCCACCGAGTGAAAGACTACTTCGTACTGCTGTTCCTGCTCGTGAGCGGCGTCTACGGCGTCTTCCTCTCGCACGACCTCTTCTTCCTGTTCTTCTGGTACGAAGTCGCGGTACTGCCCATGTACCTGCTCATCGCTGTCTGGGGGTCAAGCACCAACTTCGGCACCTTCACGCGAACCAAAGAGTACGGGGCGATGAAGCTGACGCTGTTCCTCGTCGGCGGCAGTGTCCTCATCTTCATCGCCATGATGGCGACGTTTGTGGAGGCGGGACTCGGCACATTCGACTTACCGGCCTTGAGTGAGGTCGCCTACGATCCGACGTTCCAGAAGACGTTCTTCCCGTTCTATATGATCGGTTTCGGCGTCCTTGCCGGCATGTGGCCGCTGCATACCTGGTCGCCCGACGGCCACGTCGCCGCGCCTACAGCCGTATCGATGCTGCACGCGGGCGTGTTGATGAAGCTCGGCGCCTTCGGCATTTTGCGTGTCGGCATCACGTTGTTCCCGGAGGGCGCGGAGTTCTGGGCGCCGGTGATGATGACGCTGGGCGTCGCCGGCGCATTGTACGGCGCCATTGCGGCCATGACCCAGACGGACTTCAAGTACATGGTCGGGTACTCCAGCGTCAGTCATATGGGCTTCGTTCTCATGGGGCTCGCCACCTTGAGCGACATCGGCGTCACCGGCGCGGTCCTGCAGATGTTCGCCCACGGCGCGATGACGGCCCTCATGTTCACCAGCGTCGGTGCCGTTTACGACCAGGCCCACACGCGCGACATGACTAAATTCGGAGGCATCGCCAAGAAGATGCCTCGGCATTCCGCTTTCTGGGCGATCGCCGGGCTGTCTTCGATCGGGTTACCCGGGTTGGCCGGGTTCGTGGCGGAGTTCCATATCTTCGTCGGTACTTTCCAGTCCGGCTACGAGTGGGCGGGCGTGCTCGGGATCATCGCCGCCGCCATCAGCGCGACGTACATTCTGCGTATGCTGGCGCTCGCCTACTTCGGCCCTCTGAACGAAAAGTGGGAGGGTCTCAAGGAGATGCGGATCGGCGAGCAGGTGGCTGCTGCCACACTGATCAGCTTCCTCTTATTCATGGGTCTCTGGCCGGCGCCGTTCGTGGACCGCATCTCGGACACCGTTAGTGCGATTCAGGCGATAGGTTAGATGGAAGAACTGAACTTCGAGTGGGCGCTACTCACACCCGAGTACATCCTCGTCGCCTGGGCCGGAGCGATCGTACTGCTGTCGCTGTTCTCGGACCGCATCGGCAAGGTCCAGCTCGGCTACCTCGCCGCCGCCGGCGCGCTGGTCGCTACCCTCGTCTCGCTGATCTGGATCGATAACTCGACAGACTTCGCGGGAATCATCGATATCAACGACTACACGACGATGTTCCGCGTCTTCTTCGGTCTCATCGGCGTCTTCGCCTGCCTCGCCTCCGCCCGATACGTAAACGACCGCTTGCTGCATCCGGGCGAGTACTACGCCTTGATCTTGCTCGCCGTCGTCGGTGCGAATGGCATGGCGGCGTCGCGCGAGATTCTCACGGCGTACATATCGCTCGAGCTGTTGAGCTTCAGCCTCTACGTCCTCGTCTCCTTCGCCAAGTTCGAGCCGCGCTCGAACGAGGGTGGCTTGAAGTACATGCTGCTCGGCGCCTTCTCGTCCGCGATCTTCCTCTACGGTGTCGGCTTCATCTATGGCGTGACGGGCTCGACGCACTACGCCGCGATCGGCGAGGCACTCAGTGGCGACACGAGCGACATCAGCATGGCGATGTTCTTCGGTCTCTCGCTGATGATCGGCGGGCTCGGCTTCAAGGTCGCCGCCGTGCCGTTCCACCTCTGGACGCCGGACGCCTACGAGGGCGCGCCGCTGCCTATCACCGCGTTCGTCGCGGCGATCTCAAAGGCGGCGGGCTTCGCGTTCTTCCTGAAGCTGTTTACGCAGGCGTTCGGTCCGCTGGTCGACGATTGGCGTTACTTCATCGCCGCCCTTGCGGTAGCGACGATGGTGTTAGGGAACCTCGTGGCGATTCAGCAGCACAACATCAAGCGGCTGCTCGCCTACTCCAGCATCGGTCAGGTCGGTTATCTGCTGATCGGCATCGCGGCGCTTTCACCGGAGGCGGGGAGCGCTCTGGTCCTGCACCTCGTCGGCTACGTGATCACGAACGTGGCGGCGTTCGTCTGCGTGATCGTCTTCTACAACTGGACCGGCAAGGAGGAGATCGCCGACTTTGCTGGGCTAGCAGAGCGCGCGCCGTTCCTCGCGCTGTCGCTCACTATCGCGCTCTTCTCGCTGTCCGGCATGCCGCTCTTCGCCGGGTTCGTGACCAAGTTCATCCTCTTCCAGGCCGCGGCCGAGGCGGACCTCCTCTGGCTCGCGGGCGTGGGTGTGACGATGAGCTTCGTCTCGCTCTACTACTATCTCGTCATCATCAGACAGATGTACGTCGGCAAGCCCGAGTCCCTGGGGCGTTTCCCGACTCCCTGGCCGGAATACGGTGCGATCGCTCTTCTGATCGGCGGTGTGTTCTTCGTGGGTCTCTACCCGGCGCCGGTGTTCGAGCTTGTGGACGACAGCACGGCTTCGATCTTTACGACGTTCGTTGAGAACGCCGGCGTCGTCAGCCAGCGTTAGGCGGCGCACTCCACATGGGGGTCAGGGTTCAGTCTGACTGGCGTTTGGGCGAGACGTTCGAAGTAGAGAGCCGAAGGCCCGAAGGCTCTACGCTTGCGCGGCGCTGCGTTCGAGCGCGGTCAGCCGCTCGCGGGCGGAGCGGTAGACGAACAAGGGGACGAAGTCGGGGACGGTCGATCCTCGCAGGGACTCGAACACCTCTGTGACCACCTGCCGGATGATGCCGGGCTCAAGCCGGCCGTCGAAGTCCTTGGCGAGCTGGGACGTCGTGTCCTCAACTAGCTCGAGGAGCTTGGATTCTGACTGCTTGGAGTCTTTTACCAGCATTCCGCCTCTTCTTCCCAAGATGATGTGCCGATGGCTTGGGTCGTTACATTCGTTGTTTCAAGATCGAGCGTGAATCATGCTTCGATCCTGCTTCGAATGTATGCGGCGGGCGTGTCTGGCTCAATGTTGATAACGCCGAATGAGCGTCTGCTAACGCCTTTTTACAATTTGTTTACAACAGGGCGGCATCCGCTTGCCGATGAATGATGCCGGTCGTATTGTTGGGACGTGCTTAGGGCGCTCCTATTCGTTGTCGGTCGTGTCGTGGCAGCTGTTGTAGCCGCGATTGCGATCGCCTTCGACTTCACGGGAGAAAGCGCACTTGGGGCGGATGTTGATGCGATCCGCGCTATAGCGTTTGTTGCTCTAGGCGCATTTGTGGCTCTCACCGTCGTTCGGGAAGGACAGATATTTCTGGACCCGAGGCCGCGGGTGGAATACTCAGGCTTATCGCCCGCGACGAACCCGGTGACCATTCGGTATCAGCACGCCAATGGAAACTGGAAGACTGAAACAAAGCGGGGGAGCTTCCATCGCATTCGGGTGCAGAATCGCGCTCATGATCCATCCGGGGATGAGTCGGTTGCTAAGGATCTGTCCGCGCGGATTGAGCTGCGCGACTCCGGTGGACTTGTCGAGAGCTGGATGGGAAGGTGGTCAGACCAGAAAGAGGCCGAAGACCTTGGAGAGAAATGGGAGTTGGATCGGATTGATCTCCCACCGAACGGGCAAGAAGCCACACTTGATATTGGGGTCAATTACGTTGGCGAGCCAGGATTCTTCCGATGGGATAACAGCAGGTTTGTCGGTGACTACAACGCGGAACGGCGAATGGGCAGTAGATACGAAGTGTGGGTGTTGCTGAAAGCAAGCAACATGTCCGAACGGGAGTTCCGATTCAGTCTAGAATCTGAACCTGATAGTGAAATGAGGCTGCTTCCGATGATTCGGCGATGGCGCAGCTGGTCAGTTCATGCGCCAGAGACATAGCGATCCACTCCAAGAGCGGGCGAGTTTATCAGCGCCAACCAACTTCACTTGCGCATCGCGGAACACGTACCGATCAACCACTACACGCTACCCAGCATTCCACTTCCCGAATCACGCTTCTAGCGACAACCCTTTTTACCAAACAAACTGCGCGCCCTATAGCGTCGGCAGGTACCGCTTCAGCTCGTAGTCCGTCACCTCGCGGCGGAAGTTGCTCCACTCGATCTTCTTGCTGGTCATCAGGCTCTCAAACAGGTGATCGCCGAGACAGCTTTTCAGTAGTTCGCTGCCCTCGGCGTATTCGATCGCTTCCCAGAGGCTGCCGGGAAGGTGCTCGATGCCGCGCTCCTTCTGCTCCTCCTCGGTCATTTCGAAGACGTTGCCCTCGGTCGGCTCCGGACACGGGTAGTCCTTCTCGATGCCGGCCAGACCGGCCGCCAGCATCGCCGAGAACACCAGGTACGGGTTGCAGGCGGGGTCGGCGCCGCGGTACTCGATGCGCACGGCGTTCTCGTTGCCGGGCTTGTGGTCCGGTATGCGGATCAGGTCCGAGCGGTTGCGCCGCGCCCATGAGAGGTACACGGGGGCTTCGTAGCCGGGGACGAGGCGCTTGTACGAGTTCACCCACTGGCTGGCGACGATCGTGAACTCCTGCGCGTGCTTCAGCAGGCCGGCGATGTAGCTCCTGGCGGTCGCCGACAGGTCGTACTCGGCGTTGGCGTCGAAGAAGGCGTTTCGTTCGCCCTTGAACAGCGACTGGTGGACGTGCATGCCCGATCCGTTCTCGTCGCGCAGCGGCTTCGGCATGAACGTGGCGTAGACGTCGTTCTTCAGCGCGATCTCCTTCACCGCCAGGCGGTACGTCATCGTGTTGTCCGCCATCGTCAGGGCGTCCGTGTAGCGGAGGTCGATCTCGTGCTGCGACGGCGCCACCTCATGGTGCGACGCCTCGACCTGTATGCCCAGCTCCTCGAGCGTGAGGACGGTTTCGCGGCGGAGGTCGGTCCCGGCGTCGAGCGGCGTCAGGTCGAAGTAGCCGCCGGCGTCGAGGACTTTCGGTTCGTCTGAAGATGCGAAGTAGAAGAACTCCAGCTCCGGGCCTACGTAGAACGTGTATCCCAGGTCCGCGGCGCGCTTCAGGTTTCGCCGCAGGACGTAGCGCGGATCGCCTTCGAACGGCGTGCCGTCGGTGTGGAGGACGTCGCAGAACATGCGCGCGACGCGCTTCTCCATCGGCCGCCAGGGGATCAGCGCGAACGTCGACGGGTCGGGCATCGCGATCATGTCGGATTCGTCGATGCGGGCGAAACCTTCGATCGATGAGCCGTCGAAGCCGGTTCCGTCTGCCAGTGAGTCGGCCAGCTCAGCGTCGGTGATCGCGACGCTCTTCAGCGAGCCCAGTATGTCTGTGAACCAGAGGCGGATGAACTTGACGTCGTGCTCCTTCACCATCTGAAGGACGTACTCAGCGCTGCTGCTCCTGTCATCCATTCCTCAACCTCCTTCTTCCTGCACGCGACGGGAGACGGGCAGCCGGCAGACCGCGGGTGCGGCGGGCTGCCGGCCTGGGCTCAATTCGGGTTGTCGATTAGACGTCGAAGTACAGGTGGTACTCCCACGGGTGCGGGCGCAGCCGCACCGGATCGATCTCCTCCTCGCGCTTGTAGGCGATCCAGACATCGATCACGTCCTGAGTGAAGACGTCGCCCTTCAGCAGGAACTGGTGGTCCTCCTCGAGCGCGCTCAACGCCTCTTCGAGCGACCCCGGCACGGTGCGAAGGTTCGCCTGCTCCTCGGCCGTCAGCTCGTAGGTGTTCTTTTCCAGCGGTTCGCCGGGGTCGATCTTGTTCTGAATGCCGTCGAGGCCGGCCAGAAGCATCGCCGGGAAGGCAAGGTAAGGGTTGCAAGACGGGTCCGGTGAGCGGAACTCGACGCGGCGGCTCTGCGGGGTGTCGGTGTACATCGGGATCCTCGCCGCTGCCGATCGGTTTCGTGCGGAGTAGACGAGGTTTACGGGCGCCTCGAAGCCCGGGACGAGTCGCTTGTAAGAGTTCGTCGTCGGTGCGGCGAAAGCCATCAGCGCCGGCGCGTGCTTGAGCAGTCCGCCGATGTAGTGGAGGCACATCTCGCTGACGAGTGCGTATCCGTTGGCGTCGTAGAAGAGCGTCTCACCGTCTTTCCAGAGCGACTGGTGGACGTGCATGCCGGAGCCGTTGTCGTTGAAGAGGGGCTTGGGCATGAAGGTCGCGACGCGGCCGTTGCGCCGTGCGACGTTCTTGACGATGTACTTGTACCACATCACCTGGTCGACCATCGTCAGCAAATCGGTGAACCGCATGTCGATCTCGGCCTGTCCGGCGGTCGCCACTTCGTGGTGATGCACCTCGATCTTGATGCCAACCTTTGCCATCTCCATGATCATCTCGGTGCGCAGGTCCTGAAAGGAGTCCGTGGGCGGGACAGGAAAGTACCCTTCCTTGAACCGTGGCTTGTAACCGAGGTTGGGGTTCTCCTCGCGCCCGCTGTTCCACTGGCCCTCGACTGAGTCGATGTAGTAGTAGCCCTCGTTCTCCGTCTGACCAAACCTGACGTCGTCGAAGATGAAGAATTCGAGCTCCGGCCCCCAATACGAGGTATCTGCAATGCCGGTAGACTTTAGATATTCCACGGCCTTTTTCGTTACGTACCGCGGATCCCGGGAATACGGTTCTTTGCGGATCGGATCGTAGATGTCGCAGGTGACCGATAGAGTGGGCACCTTGCATGCCATGTCCATCCGCCCAGTAGCGGCGTCCGGCATCAGGATCATGTCGGACTCCTGGATTTGTTGGAAGCCGCGGATGCTTGAGCCGTCGAAGCCGAGGCCTTCATTCCAGAAGTTGTCGCCCGAGTCCTCGAACTCGCCAGTTGGGATCGAGAAGTGCTGCCAGGTGCCGGGCAGGTCAGTGAACTTCAGGTCGATGATCTCGACATCGTTGTCTTTGATCAGCTTGCTGAAGTTGTTCTGTTCGTCGGTCAATTGCTCCTCCTTGGGATGTGATGTGCGCTAGTGATTATAAGGACTGGCGGAGCCGGGGAAGTACCGTCTGCGTTACGGCTACGTTAAGTCCTGGCGACGCTAGACGGCGTCATCGCCTCGCTCGTTGGTGCGAACGCGAATCGCGTTCGTGACCGGCATGACGAAGATCTTACCGTCGCCGATATTGCCTGTGGCAGCCGCGTCGCAGATCAGTTTGACCACCTTTTCGACGTCCGGGTCTTTCACGACCACTTCGATCTTCACCTTGGGCAGCATGTCCACGGTGAAGGTCTCGCCGCCTCGGCCCATGTGGACGATGCCACGCTGCACGCCGCGGCCTGTGACGTGCACTATGTTCATGCCTGCGAAGCCTGCGTCGGACAGCGCGTCCTTGACGGGATCCAGTTTTTCGGGCCGTATGATCGCTTCGATTTTCTGCATCGTTTTATCTCCTGGTGGTTTGGTCTAGTTGAGTGTTCATGGCTCTCGTCGCCCGCTATCTTATCCGTTTTCCGCGCTCTCTGGCTCCTTGGGTGCAGGGGGCGGAGGAGGCGGCGAGGCGGGCGGAGCCGCCGGCATCGGGGCCAAGCCTTCGTCGAACACGTAGGCGCGCTCGCCGTGTTGGGTGACGTCCAGACCAAGGCGCTCTTCGTCCTCGCTGGGCCGTAGTCCGAGTATCAGGTCGAGCACCTTCAGGATGATGCCGGTGACGACGAAGGAGTAGATCGCGACGATGGCGATAGCGACGACCTGGTCTACCATCTGACCCCCGTTACCTTCGATCCAACCATCGGTGCCACCGATGATCGCTACCGCGAAGATTCCAGTAGCGATGCCTCCCCAGAGGCCGCCGACACCGTGGACGGCGACGACATCCAGTGAATCATCAAGCCCGGAGCGGACACGCAGACGGACCGCGCCGTAGCAGAGTACGCCGGCGATACCGCCGATAGCGATCGCCTCCATGGGCTGCACGAAACCGGACGCGGGTGTTATTGCCACGAGGCCCGCGACGGCACCCGCCGCAGCGCCGATTACGCTGGCCTTGCCGGTCATGAGCCAACTGGCTCCCATCCAGGCCAGTGCGGCAGTGGCGGCCGCGGTGTTTGTGACAACGAAGGCGTTAACCGCCTGAGCGTTCGCTGCGCCGGCGCTGCCGGCGTTGAAGCCGAACCAGCCAAACCAGAGGATCGCCGCACCGAGAACGATGTACGTAACGTTGTGCGGCTCCATCGCTTCTTTACCGAAGCCGACGCGCTTGCCGTAGAAGATCGCAGCGGCCAACGCCGCAGCGCCAGCGTTGACGTGAATGGCGGTACCCCCCGCGAAGTCAAGGGCGTTGGCATCACCGAGATTAACGCCCAAGATGTCCAAATTGTTGGCGGAGAACACCGAAAGGAATCCCTCGCCGAATACCCAGTGCGCCACCGGGGCGTACACGAGCAGGGACCAGGCCGCCATGAAAAGGAGGAATGTGCTGAACTTTGCTCGTTCGGCGAAGGCGCCCGTAATCAGAGCAGGCGTAATGATCGCGAACATCGCTTGGAAGATCATGAATAACTCGTGCGGGATCGCGGTACCCTCCAGGGGCTCTGCGCCCACACCCCTCAGCCCGAAGAACTCTGTGGGGTCGCCAATCAACCCTCCCTGACTCGGTCCGAAGGCGAGGCTGTATCCGACTACCACCCAGAGAACGCTGACCAGTCCCATCACGATGAAGCTCTGCATGATGGTCGCAATCGCGTTCTTGCTGCGTGTGAATCCCGCGTAGAAGAACCCGAGTCCCGGCGTCATGAAAAGCACCAACGCTGACGCCATCAGGACCCATGCGGTGTCGCCACTGTTGATTTCTGGCATATCTAAACGTCCCCCTGTAGGTAATTGCTTTGGCTGAACCTATCACGGGGCTGCCCCCCGAATATTACGATCAGATTACGGTGCAGTTACGCCGATGTTACGGATGGATTGGCTAGGTGCCGGCTCGGAAGCGGTAGCCGACGTTGCGAACCGTCTCGATGAACGTATCGTGCTTGGTCTCGATCTTTGCACGCAGGCGGCGGATGTGGACGTCCACGGTCCTGGCGCCGCCGTAGAAGTCGTAACCCCAGACCTTATTGAGAAGCTCGTCGCGGCCAAAGACGCGGTTGGGGTTCGTTGCCAGGAAACGTAGAAGCTCGAACTCTTTGTAGGTCAGATCGACGGTGTCGCCGGCGACGTTCACGGTGTAGTTCGACAGGTCGATCACTAGATGACCGCAAGTGATCAGGTTCTTGGCGTCCACCTGGTGGCGGTTCCAGAGAATCTGACGCACGCGAGTGGTTAACTCGCGCGGGTCGCTGCCGAAGACGAAGAAGTCCGTGATGGCGTCGGTCAGCTTGAGCTGGTCGAGATCGGCGGCGTCCAGAAGCGCGATGATCGGTGGCGATTCGCTTGACGCAGCGCCGTCAATGAGCTGTTTCGTAGCGGCGTCCTCGGCAAGCTGCACAATAAGTACGTTGAAGCTCGCGAGGTCTTCGTGATCCGGCTGCCCTGGCCCTTGAACGGTGACCTGAAAGCCATCGTCGGTCAGAGCGCGGCCGAGCGCGTCGACCGTACCGGTACCGACGATGAGGATGTTTCTCATAGTTCGTATATTGTTGCACGAGTTTGCGTGTGAGGCAGTGACGGTTCGAATGGTAGAATGCGGTTGTGAGTGACGCACAGGTCACCGAGGACACCGGTGGCGGTCGAGTGAAGGAAGGCCGCAAGCCTCCGTGGCTCAAGGTCCGTTTCCCGGGCGGGCCGAACTCCATTCGGCTCAAAGCCATCATGCGTGATGGCGGGCTTAACACCGTATGTGAAGAGGCGCGTTGCCCCAACATAGGGGAGTGCTGGGAGGCTGGCACGGCCACGTTCATGATTCTGGGCGACACGTGCACCCGCTCTTGTGGCTTCTGTGCGGTGAAGTCCGGTCGTCCGCTTTCGCTTGATCGTCTCGAGCCGATGCGTGTTGCGAGAGCCGTTCAGCGCATGGGTCTGGCACACGCTGTTGTGACGTCGGTGAATCGGGACGACCAACCCGATGGCGGTGCAGCGATCTTCGCGGACACGATTCGCTGGATACGGAAGCTGTCGCCGCAAACCTCGGTTGAGGTCCTTATTCCTGACTTTGTTGGCGACTGGGACGCTCTGGCTATCATCATGAACGCGAGGCCCGAGATCCTGAACCACAACACGGAAACAGTTCCGCGACTCTATGCGCGCGTTCGTCCGAAGGCGCGCTACGAGCGGACGCTGGAGTTGTTGCGACGGGCGAAAGAGCTAGATCCCGGCGCGACCACGAAGAGCGGACTGATGGTCGGTCTCGGGGAGACGGAAGAGGAGTTGCTGGCTGTCTTTGGCGATCTCGTCGACGCTGGCTGCGACGTGCTGACCGTGGGTCAGTACCTACGGCCAACGAAGAAGCACTTGCCGGTCGATCGCTACTATCCCCCGCAGGAGTTTGACGAACTCAGGAGCTCTGCTCTCAAGCTAGGATTTAGACATGTCGAAGCGGGGCCGCTGGTACGTTCCTCGTACCACGCCGAACGGCAGGTCGATCGTCTGAGGCTCCGCCAGAGCGTTTCCTGACCGCGTCGCCCGCTTTGTTTGGTGCTCTTGGTACTTAGCTTCGGCTAGCGCTCAACGGGCAGGCTCTGCTGCTCCCAAGCTGTGAAGCCGTCGGCCATGGACTCCACGTCGGTGAAACCCATTACCTGAAGAACATCGGCCGCGAAGATGCTTCGCACGCCGCTGGCACAGTGAACGATGATCTTCTGGTTGCGGTCTTCGAGCCGAGGCTCGCGTTTGGGGTATTCCAAGTCGGCCATCGGCTCCAGCAAACCGCGGGGGACGTTAAGAGCGTTGGGGATGTGGCCAGCAGCATATTCGCCAGGTTCTCGCACGTCCAGGATGAGGACGTTGGCGCTTGCCTTTATCTGAACTGCCGCTTCTTCGGCGGTGGGTTCCTTGATCCGGGCCTTCGCCTCACTAACCAGGTCTTTCAGGCTCTTCGCCACGGCGTCCCTCCTCCATGGATAGCTTCGCTGCGTTTCTCGCCGTCCGCGCTGGTAGAAAGCACCGCGGCCAGCGCCTCCAGCCAAGCATCGGCGGTCGTTCGAGCTTCTATTCTTCGATGATCTCGATGGTGACGATCGCGTCGCCGGGTGGCGCGTTGGGGTCTGACGGGTCGCGGGCGGTCAGGCAGTCTACCACGTCCATTCCCTCGCTCACATTGCCGAAGATGGTGTACTGGCCATCCAGGGTCGGCGTCGCGTCGAAGTTGATGTAGAACTGGCTGCCAGCGCTGTTCAGCTCTGACGAGCGGGCCATACCTAGGGTGCCGCGCACGAACTTCTCGTCGCTGAACTCGGCTGGCACGGTGTATCCGGGCCCACCGCTGCCTGTGCCGGTAGGATCGCCGGCCTGGGCGACGAAGCCCGGAATCACACGATGGAACGTTACCCCGTCGTAGAACCCTTCACGAGCCAGGAAGACGAAGCTGTTGACGTGCTCAGGCGCCAGGTCAGGGCGTAGCTGTATCGTGATGTCGCCGCGTTCGGTCTTCACGATGGCTGTATACGTTTTGGAGGTGTCGATAGTAAGTTCAGGTCTAGCGTCGTACTGTTTCATCACAGGCTCCGGTGCGGTGGCTGTAGGAGCGGGGCAGTTCGATGTCGTTGGCTCTGCATCTGAAAGCGTTGGCTGCCCTGAAGCAGCAGGGGTATCAGTCGCGAGTCCGGACGCGTCCTCTTCATCGTCGCTACCGCACGCGATCATGATCAAGGCAAGCGCGGCGGCCAACGCTAGTACGAGAAGATAGATTCTGCCCTTCACCAAGGCGTTCATGTGACGGTAATTGTGCGGTGGCGCCGCGTTGAGGGTCAAGCAGGAGTATCCATGTCGGCGTTCCAGGCGTTCTATTGTTCGGTTGACAGTTGCACCGATCGAAACTTAGCATCGGGGCGTGATCTCAAAGGGGTTGCTTGATGGATAACCGGCCGATCGGCGTGTTCGACTCCGGGGTCGGCGGCCTCTCGATCTGGCGAGCGATTCGAAAGCTCGTTCCACAGGAAAACCTGGTATTCTTCGCTGACAGCGGCCACGTTCCCTATGGCGAAAAGTCGACCGAGGAGTTGACCGACCTAACCGGCCGCATTACCGCCTTCCTTCTCGATCAGGGCTGCAAGTTGATTGTCGTCGCCTGTAACACAGCCACTGTTCACGCCATCGATCATCTGCGGACGCGGTTCTCGGATGTCTCGTTCGTCGGCGTTGTTCCGGTGGTCAAGACGTTGGCTCGTCTTACGCGCACGGGTACCATCGCCGTGCTTTCGACGCCGGCGACGGCGGAAAGCACGTATCTCGCGGACCTGATCGGTGAGTTCGCGTCCGACAAGCGGGTCGTCAACGTTGGCTGCGACGGGCTAGAGGACCTGGTGGAGGCGGGTAACCTTCGGACGAAGCAGACCACGGCGCTGCTGGAACGTCATCTAGCTCCAGTGCGGGCAAGCGACGCTGATGTCGTCGGCCTGGGGTGTACGCATTACCCGTTCCTGCGAAACCGGATCAAGACCCTGCTTGGACCAGGGGTGCGAGTCTACGATCCGTCGCGGCCAGTGGCGCGCCGGGTAAGACAGCTTCTGCGCGAGCACGACATGCTGGGCTCGAACTCCAATCCCGAGTTTCGCTTCTTCACGACAGGGGATACCGAACTGTTCGGCTCGGTCGCGACGAAGCTTCTGCGCTTTCCGGTGCGCGACGTCGGCTACGTAGAGCTTTAGCTCACCGGTTGCGTTGCGGCGGCGTTAGCACGCCGATAACATAGCTTTCGGAGCCAACGTAGCTCAGTGGTAGAGCAGCGGTTTCGTAAACCGCAGGTCGAGAGTTCGAATCTCTCCGTTGGCTCCAGTTGTCGTATCTAGACTGGCCGTTATCAGCAGCTTCGCCAGGCCTTGAGGGGGCGATTGACAGCAACCGTGACAAGGCGGGTCAACGTGGTCAGGGCCGCTACTGTAGCAGCCTCTCGATCTCCGTCGGTGTGGAGACCTCCACCGGAAGCATGTCCGTGGACTCCACTTGTCCAAACGAGTCGAAGGTGACCGCGATTCGAAGCTGACCGACTACATCGCAGACCCGGCATTCCTGCAGAGGGAAAGACAAGATGTGGAACTGTCCTTCGCTTCGTGACTCATCTAAGCCGCTGTATTCCGGCCACGGAAACGGGTCTAAGCCACGGTCTTCCAGTGAGTCCGATAAGGACCGATACCCGGGTGCGTCTTGCCAGTCTTCCGGAATCAGTTCCCCAAACAAGATCACTGAGGGCGATCCGTTGAGGAGAACAGGCTCACCGCGGAACATGTTGAACCAAGGTGCGGACACGTGGCCGAAGTCCACGCGACCCAACTCCGTGTAGGTATCAAGGAACTGATCAGTGGCCTCGAAGAAGGCGATCGCCTCGGGATTCGCACGATCGAGCTGCATCGCCCTCAGCACACATTCCGGCTGCTCAGGGTCGAACGTGGAGACTGGGTCACCGCATTGGGTCTCGACTAGCTCGAAATCGAAGTCCCAGATCGCCTCGGGCTCCCAGATGTTGGTCGGATCGCTCTCGGGCTCGGGAGAGGGAGTTTCTGATTCAGTTGGCACAGGACTGGGCGCGGCCGAAGTCGCAGACGGAGTGGCTGAATCGGGACCGGGCGACGTAGAGCTGACGGAGTCCCCGCCGCACGCTGCCAGTGCCAATATCCCAAGCAGCATCACAAGACAGACTTGGGATCTGATTCGGTACCACGGTGAAGTCATGTCGGGCATGCGGGTATGCAGCGGATCGATTATAGCCCACAGGCGGAGTACCCCGGGGGCCGAGAGATTTTCGCGTATACGAAGTTGCGCGGTGTGGAGTCCCTACCCCGGCCGGTGAACAGACACCGCGTACGCCCCGCCGGGGATCCACGGATCGCAGTCCCAGGTGGCCCAACGCTCGGTGAGGGCTAGGCCCGCGAACGCAGCCAACTCGTCGTAGCGGTCGAGGGAGAGGCGGCCGGGCTGGAGCTGGAAGCCGGCGACCAGAACGCCGCCCGTAGAGAGGTGCCGCGCCATGTTGGTGACCACGGCTTCCTCTGTGCCCGGCTCCAGGAAGATCATCACGTTTCCAGCCATCACGATGGTGTCGAACAGACGGCCGAGAT
>JACZRQ010000012.1 GCA_022574655.1 Chloroflexota bacterium | reverse complement strand
ATCGGGGCGACTCAGCGTCCTCGGGGACGACATCTCGACCCTCACGGCGCGCGAGTTGGCAAGGCGTGTCGCGGTGGTGCCTCAGACGCTGGCGTTACCTGAGAGCTTCCGAGCGCTGGATTGTGTGCTGATGGGGCGGACACCTCATCTATCGCTGCTACAGAATGAGGGCGCTACGGACGTGGAGATCGCGCGGGAGGCGATGATGGCGATGGATGTGTGGAGGTTCGCGGAGCGTGCGATCGGCGAACTGTCGGGCGGCGAGCGGCAACGGGTCGTGATCGCACGGGCGCTGGCGCAGCAGACGCCGGTGCTGCTGCTGGATGAGCCGATCGCGCATCTGGACATCGGTCATCAGGCCGCGGTGCTGGAGATGGCGCGGACGTTGTGCAAGCGAGAAGGCAAGGCGATCCTAGCGATCGTGCACGACCTGACGGTTGCGGCGCAGTACTGCGACCGGCTGATTATGCTCAACAGAGGGCAGATCGTTCGTGAGGGTCATCCCTCTGACGTTTTGCGGGAGGACGTGCTGGCGGAGGTGTACGGGACGCACGCGATTGTCTTCCCGCACCCGCAGACGGGCTTGCCGGTAGTGGCGCCGTCACCCCAAGACCGATAGACTGCGGCTGAGGATGGCGAAGCGAAAGAAGTCTGAAGTCTACACGCGCACGGGCGACGCCGGGGAGACGGCGTTGTTCGGCGGCCAGCGCGTCGCCAAGGACAGCCTGCGCGTTGAGGCTTACGGGTCGGTCGACGAACTGAACTCGACGATCGGCGTCGCTGTGTCGTTCATGCGGCGGGGTGCCGTGGCCGTGGCGCTCGAGGGGATCCAGAACGAGCTGTTCAACGTTGGCGCGGAGCTTGCGAGCGAGTCCGGGAAGCGTGCCTCCGCCGGGCACATGTTTACGGACGAGGCTGTCAAGATCGCCGGGCTCGAGCTGCTGATCGATGAGTATGACGCCAAGCTGCCGCAGCTACGTACGTTCATCCTGCCGTCCGGCTCGCGGGCGGGGGTGCTGTTGCACCTGAGTCGTACGGTGTGCCGCCGCGCCGAGAGGTCGGTCGTGAGCTTGTCTCGTGAGGAGAAGGTGAACCCTCATGTGCTGACGTACCTCAACCGGCTGTCGGACTTGTTGTTCGTGCTCGCGCGGTACGTGAACAAGGCAGCGCGAAAGCCGGAAACCCCCTGGAAGAAGGGGTAGCCGCCGCGAAGACCCGGTGGCCGTAGTCGATGATCCCCGTAACCGATACAGTTCGCTCGCGTAGCGTCCCCTTCGTGAACGTGGCGATCATCCTCGCCTGCATCGGGGTGTTCGTGTACGAGCTGACGTTATCGGCTGTCGATATCAACGCATTCTTCCTTGATTACGGTGTGATTCCGCGGGAGATCACGGACTGGGTCCAGAGCCCGTCCGGGCTACGGGAGCCATCCACGGTCATCACGTCGGCTTTCGTCCACGGTGGCTGGCTCCACCTGATCGGAAACATGCTCTATCTCTGGGTGTTCGGCGACAACGTGGAGGACGCCCTCGGCCACGTCTGGTACGCGCTCTTTTACGTACTCGCGGCCGCCGGCGCCGTGGCGGTGCAGGTGGCGGTCGATACCAACGAGTTCATCCCGATGATCGGCGCCAGCGGGGCCATCGCCGGTGTGCTGGGGGCGTACCTCGTGCTCTATCCGCGTGCGACGGTCGGCGCCGTGATCCCGCTGCTCTGGTTCTTCGGCCCGATTCCGATGCCGGCGGTGCTGCTGATCGGGTTCTGGTTCCTGATGCAGGTCTTCGCGGGCGCAGCCTCGATCGGGGGCGATGCTACGGGAGTGTCGGAAGGTGTCGCCGTCTTCGCGCACATCGGCGGATTCGTTTTTGGCTTTGTGGTCGTCCTGGCGTTGCGGCCAATGATCAAACGAAGGCCGTACGAATCGGTCAAACGCAGGCGGCGGAGAGACGTCTGGTGAGCGGTGTCTGGGACTGCGCCGTAGCACTTAGCGCATGCTAAGTTTGCACTTGACGGGTATCACGCTCTATGGCTAAATGACACTTACCTGTGGGGGGTTCTCCCTGCGGGCGATAGCTGTCAATTGGACCACGAGAGGCGCCTCATTCTCCTCTCAACGACCGGAAGGAGTCCGCCCATGGCTGACGACTCTACAGAAATCCCGGCAGACCTCCTCAAGGTCGCCCAGGAGAAGGGAATTTCGGAGGACCTAGTCCGCCGGGCCCTGGCTCTGGGCTTTCCGGCGGACGCGGTCAAGCAGCAGCTAGGAGCGCCGAACGTTGACGCGGAGGCTGCCGAGGCGTTCATCGTCGAGCAGGAACGCGTTCGCGCCGGCGGTGAGGTGACGATCTCGGAAAACCTTGCGGCAGTCGCCAAGGAGCACGATTGGCCGGACGACCTGATCAAGCGCGGTCTGAAGCTAGGCGCGACTGATGAGATGCTGATCAATCAGATCAAGGCGGGAATCACGCCCGCGCAGGCCGAGCCGTTTATCGCCCAGCAAGAGGCGGCTCGTGACGGTGGCCTTGCCGCGACGCTCGATCTCGGCTGGATGAAGGTGCCGACGGAGTGGGGCGTTCGCGTTCGGCCGGGCAAGAAGGGTCTTACAGTCGGAATGTTGAACGTCGGCACGTACGCCGACATCCCCGATTTCTGGCCGCACCAGACGGAGATGCCGCGTGGAGCCTTCCCGTTTCCGGGCGTTCCGGCGATGGGCTACTCGATTTACGAGAAGGCGGAGCTGTGGGCGGATAACGCCGCCGACCTCTACGAAGAGGCGATCCAGCGCCGCTGGCGAGCGTCCACGGATATCCCGTGGGAGACGATGGAGCCGCTTCCGGAGGAGATCGAGAAGGCGATGTGCCAGCTCTCGACGGTGTTATGCGAGAAGGCGCTTGTGGCGGGTGACATAGTTGGCAAGTGGTTGCCGGAGATGTCCTACGGCTATCACGAGGTGAAGCTGTACATGTCCTGCGTAGCGTTTGACGATGCGCGACAGTTTGACGTCTTCCGCAAGCGAGCGCTGTCGAACGGCGGTGGTATGGGCATCCAGAGCCCCGGGTACTTCCATCGCGCGATCATCGATGCGCGGGCGTGGACGGAGGTGTCGGTCATCCTTCACATCCTGTCGAACAGCCACCTGTTGGGGCTCTACCAGATTGGCGTCGCAGTGGCACACAACGAGGCGGAGTCTAAGATCTTCCACCTCAGCATGCAGGACGTAGCAAGGCAGCTGGCTTACGGCGTGGACCACCTTCGGTATTTTCTTTCCAAGCACCACGACCGCCGTCCCGTCATTCATAATTACCTGAACAAGGCCGAAGCTGTACTCGTGTTCGAGGAAGAGCAGGACACGCCCCTGCGAGAGGCGCTCATCATCCTCCTGGGAGGAGGGCTCGAAAAGGAGCAGATTCAAGCCGGGGTCGAGAGGCTTGAATGGTTCAACAAGCGCTGGGTTGGCGAGTATATCGGGAGGCTGGAAGCAGCCACGTTGCCCGGTCGCGCCGAGAAGCTCAACCCGGGTCTGAAGAAGTACATAGACCAGCCGGAAGAGGCCGAGGTCGCGGCCTAACGAACCGCCAAAACGCTCGAAGGAGATAAGATGACACAGGAAGTGACAATAAAGGCAACGTTCCCGTCAGTGGAGTGGTTCAACGCGGTAGCTGATCTGGTGAAGGACGACGTTGAATATCGCCACATCGGTACTTGTGATGCCACTGTGGGGCTAAAGGTGACAGATGCGGAGAAGTACTACGTCCTCACGTTCGAGGCGTTCGAGGTGGCTGACGTCAAGGAGACGAGTGAGGCGCAGTCCGAAGAAGTCGATTTCTGGCTCGAGATGTCGTTGGATGGCTGGAAAGAGATGATCGACAACATCAAGGAGCATGGTAAGGCCGATCTAAGCCACACGTTGAACACGATTGACCTGAGGGACGCGGAGGGACTGGCCCGGTCGCACGACGGATACCGGCGTGACGCGTTCTACCGCTTCAACCAGACGTTCCAGTACTTCTTCGACGTGACCGCGAAGATCGATACTCAGTACTAAACAGCCCAAGTGTGAAATTAAAGAGGGAGCCCGATCGGGCTCCCTCTTTCGCGTTCTGGAACTGTTAGCGGAAGTCTACGCGCGCCTGTAGCCGCTGTTCCGCTTCGGCGAAGATGGCTTGCGCGACGGCAGCGCTTCCGCGCGCCATCAGCCGCTCGAACAGAGGCCGGCGTGCGCGCACGTACTGGAGACGTCTGGGGGTGCGGCTCATCTCGCAGGCCATGTCGATCGCGGTGTTTAAGTCGCCGAGTTCGTCGACGAGGCCCATGTCTTTGGCTTTGGCGGCGGTGAACATTTCGCCGGTGGCGTATTCCCGCACCTTCTTGGGATCAAGGTCGCGGGCCATCGCCACCGCGTCGATGAACCATTCGTAGTATTCGTCGGTGAGCGCGGTGATCCGCTCCTGTTCCGCCTCGCTTGGCTCGCGCCAGGGCTGAAACATCGCCTTGAGATCGCCGCGGTGCGTCATGACCATCTTCACGCCGAGCTTCTCCATGAGCTCTTGCACGACCGGGCGGGTCATTATCACGCCGATGGAGCCGACGAGCGACGTTCGAACGGCGACGATCTTCCTCGCCGCGGAGGCGATCAGGTAGCCGCCAGAGAGGGCTCCGCTCATCACGAAGGCGATCGTGGGCTTTCGTGCGGAGAGGCGGCGTAGCTCAGAGAAGATTGCGTCTGAGACCGGTGCGGAGCCGCCCGGTGAGTCGATCTCCACGACTACTGCCCGGATGCGCGGGTCTTCGGTGAGGGTGCGAATGGTGCGCACCATAGCCGGGCCTCGGATCTGGACGCCGATAGTTCCGACGATCTCAAGTATGGCGATTCGTGGCGTCTTCCAGGGCGGAACTAGCCCACGCGGTAAGGCGAACTCCAACCGATTCCTCCTCTGCTTAGAACGTTCCGGGCTGCTCTACAGTATATCGCCCGTGATTACGAGAGGGCGTCCAGCTCACGCAACGTCTCATCGATGGTCGGGATCTCCCACTGCTGCCAGCCGAGATAGGCGAAACGGACGATGCCGTCCTTATCGATGATGAACTGGCCCGGCCGCTGGCCTAGCGAGACCATAGTGCTCTGGATGTCGTACTGCCGGAAGACGGCGCGGTCGGGATCGGGCAAGGAGGTGAACGGGAGGTCTTCCTTCTCGAAGTAGGTCCGTGCGTTCTCGACTGTGTCCGGTGCGATGGCGAGGACGGTTGCGTCCCGTTGCTTGAACTCATCGAAGCGATCTCGCAACTGCGAGAGGTGCCGGCGGCAGAACGGTCATCTGAAGCCGCGCAGAAAAATCAGCACAAGGGGCTTTCCGCGCAGGCCGGAGAGGGTGACTTCGCTGCCGTCTATTGCTGTGAGGGTGAAGTCGGGAGCCTCAGAGCCGACAGGGATGACTTCGCTATCTACGGGCATGGTGGCTTCGATTGTAGGGGGAGGTCGAAAGGCCGTCAAATGGGCGGCGCTGTGCTATCATCATCCCGCGATTTCCGTACTTGCCCATGAGAATCATTATTTTCACCGGTGGCGGCGGTAGCGGTGTTAGTACCGTGGCCGCGGCAACGGCCGCACAGCTAGCTCACGATGGTGTGCGTACGCTAGCGTTTGGCCTCTACCCGGGGCTTGCGTACGCTTTCCAGGTATCGCTGGGGGGTGGCCCGCAGGATGTTAGTGACAATCTGCAAGTCATGGAATCACGGCGGCGCCGGGATGATCCCGATGAGCTGCGTGATTGGCTGGAGGACATCCTGGACTGGCGCGGGATGGACTCGGTGTCTGGTGAAGATGTTGCGTCGCTGCCTGGTCTCAGTCACGTTGGACGGCTGCTGGAGCTTGAGGGTCAGGTGGCTTCCGGCGACTACGAAGCGGTCGTTCTCGATGCCGCCCCGGTTGTGCAGTTCCTTGAGCTGCCGCCGGCGCTGGATGCCGTCTCACGCTGGGAGGAGCGGCTGTTCGCCCCCCGCGAGCAGACGATCTTCGAGCCGTTCCTGCGCGCCTTTGCTGGTGACTACGCGTCGACCGCTGATGATGTCATGGAGCGTGGACAAGCGCTGCTGCAGCGACTTGCCGACCTGAGAGGCTTGCTGACCGATCCGCAGGTCTGCTCGGTGCGGTTGGTGACCGCGCCGGCGCATCATGCGCCGGACCGGCTCCGCGAGGCTATCACGGCGCTTCACCTGTTCTCCTACGCGATTGATGCGGTGGTGCTGAACCGCTTGCTTCCCGAAGACGGCGCCGGAGACTTCTTCGGCGAGATATCGTCGGCTGAGGCTCAGACAGTTGCTTCTATCAGCGAAGTGGCGAACGGCGTGCCCGTGCTGCAGGGTGGGCTTCGAGCGTCTCCGCCACACGGGCTCGATGCGCTGCGCGACCTAGCAGCAGAGCTGTATAGCACGATGTCTCCAGGGGATGTCCTTCACGAGACGGCGCCGCGGGTCGTGGTACATGAGAACGGAAAGTTCGAGATGGAGCTGACACTGCCGTACGCGAAGAAGGAAGACCTCTCGCTGGAACAGTCGGAAGAGGGTGTCGTCATCCATCTTGGGGAGCACCGGTGTGTCGTCACGTTGCCGGAGGATGTGCGCGGCTGGCAGGCAGCCTCATGGACGTTTGAGGCATCGAATCTCAAGGTAACGCTTCGCCCATAGGGCGATTTGGTAGGCGCTAGTTCCCGGCAGAAGCGAGTGTTTTCATCGCCTCTTCCATCGTCGACTTAGCCTCGCCGATCTGTGTGCCTTCGGCGAAGCGAATGAGGTCGCCGATTCGCACGTGTACCGGGGCGGGCTTGGATTCCCGTGTTCCCGGCGGAAGAATATCCGATGCGCCGCTGATGTAGATCGGCAGTACTGGAATGAGCTGGCCGATGGCAAGGAGCGCCGGACCGCCGTGGAACGGCTGTAGTTCGCCGGTTCGTGAGCGCTTCCCCTCCGGGAAGATGAGCAGAGACCAATCGTGATGGAGGAGCCATTGCGAATAGGCGAGCGCTTCTCTACCGCCGCCGCGCGTGATGGGGAAGGCGTTGTAACGCAGTGAATACCACATGCCTTTGATGCGTTCGCGATACATGCGGTCCGCGGCTGCTACGATGGCCGTCCGGTCGTAGATCTTGTTCGGGAGCAGGTCGAGCACGATCACCGTATCGAAGTGGCTGGTGTGGTTGGCGATGATGAGAATTGGGCCATCGAGACCCTTGAGCTTCTCAGTGCCTTCGGTAGTTAGCGGCTGGCAGAAGTTGTGGACGTGTCTAGTGACGGTCCATCGGCGGGCGACTCGGCGGAAGATTCGCGCCCACCAGGTTAACGCCCAGCGATGTGGCTCCACCTTGACGAGCGATCGCTCGCGGGCACTTTGGGGTGATGCGGTCTCTGTCCTTGGGATGTTCGTCATGGCGACTCCCGCGGTGGCTGGGGCGGCTAGGCTGGAGCGTCGGCTCTGGCGTCTTCGAGTATACGCCTGAGGGCGGTGATCATCTGGGCTATGTTCAGGCCTTGGTAGACGGGGAAGCTAAAGAGTGCTGACTCGTAGACCTTGTATGTGTTTCGGCGGCCGACCTTCGTCTTCTCAATGAAGCCGCCTTCTTGCAGGTCGCGGACGATCTGGTAGACAGCTCTTTCTGTTAGGTCGGTTCCGCGCGCGATCTCGCGGAGTGTGGCTTCCGGGTTCTGAAAGAGGTGCGTTAGTACGAGCCCGTAGTTGCTAAGGAAGTTCCATTTCTTTGGCATCTTTATAGGTCCCCCGGCCATGACGAGTGCTCTCCGTCTGAATATTCCCCGATTATTGTCGTGAAACGGGTTGACAGCCTCGAGAGCCGCTTCCTATATTGATTGTTACTGACTGTAGAAGTAAATTTCTGCATTGGTACGTCGAAAGAGGTCTAAATATAAAACCCTAATGCGAGAACCGGAAAACTACTTTAGCCGATACCGTTATGGAATTCAGGTGTCATTATGCACCTGACAGATTACAAAGTCTAGTACTTGCTAGGCTAATCGCCAACTCGCCAGCAGATAGGACCGCACCCCGAACCAATGCTCACACCAGGATTGACCGACTCGGACACCACCGGCGCTTCCACCGCTGTGCCCAGGCGACTGAAGCAGTTCTCTGAGCGCTACAACGAGTATTTCCCGCGCGTGTTCGCCTACATCTACGCTCGGGTCCACAATGTGCATGTTACTGAGGACCTTGTTGCCGATGTGTTTGAGCGCGCCTTCGTCAAGGCTAATACGCTTCGCAACTCGGACGCATTTTCGACCTGGCTGTTCACGATCGCTCGCAACGTCATCATCAGCAACGGCCGCAAGCTCAACCGAGAGACGATCGTCGACCCAGACATCCTAAAAGAGATAGCGCCGAGTAGCGCCTCGGTCGAGGGTGAGGTTATCAGCCGCGAAGACGTGAGAACGATAGCGATGCTGCTGCACGAGTTTCCTCAGCGCGAGCAGGATATCGTCGCGCTGAAGTTCGACGCCGAGCTACCGAACGCCCAAATCGCAAAGATCATGGATGTCAGCGAAGTGAACATTCGTGTGATCCTCTTTCGCACTCTGCGCAAGCTGCGCGAGTTGATGACCGCCCACGCGGGCAGCTAGCCGGACTACGCCGGGCTTTTCTCCGACTCTTCGCTTTCCGAGGGTTCTCTGTGCCCGACGATGCCGCCGGAGCGGAGGCGCTCGATGTCCTCCCAGCTGTAGCCTGCTTCCAAGAGCACCTCTTCCGTGTGCTGGCCGAACTCCGGCGCCGGCGTCCGGACGGAGCCGGGAGTCTCGCTCAGGTTGACGGCGGGCGAGACCATTTGAAGGGTGCCGAACGTGGGATGCTCGAAGTTGGTTAGCATGCCGTTCTCGATCACCTGGGGGTCCGTCGCCAGGTCTGCATACTCCTGGACGATCTCGATCAGCAGGTCATGCTTGTGGAATAGGTCTTTCCAATAGGCGGCAGGCTGGGTTGCGAAGATCTCGTCGATCTTCGGGATCAGGGCCATCAGCTCGACTGCGTTCATTCGGAGCCAATCGACGCTCATGGTCTCCGGTTCCAACAGCTCGCCGGTCGCTTCTTTAAGCGCCTCACGGAAGCCCGGCCAGTAGCGGCCGATCTGTGGCATGGTCACCATCACCCACTTGTTGTCACCTGTCTTGTAATGGTTCCAGAGCGGGCTGGTCAGCTTGCGGGATATTCTCGGGATCGGTGAGCCGCCGTAGGTTCGCGTCATCAAGTAACTTGTGATGTTGAAGGCCTGCACGGCCAACGTGCCCTGGAGCAGCGATCCGTCGACCATTTGTCCTTGGCCCGTTCGCTCGCGGTGGAAGAGCGCGACGGCGATCCCGTATGCAAGCAGGAAGGCGCTGACCTGGTCGGCGAATCCACCGAACGTCCTAGTGGGAGGCTGGTCTGGTTCGCCGGTCACGCTCATGACGCCGCCCCGGGCCTGGGCCAGCGGGTCCAGCGCTGGACGTTCCGCGTCCGGGCCGTTCAGTCCGAACCCCGATGCGCGGCAGTAGATGAGCTGCGGGCTGATCTTCCGCAACGTTTCGTAGTCGATCTGGAGCCGTTCGCCAACGCCGGGGCGGTAGTTCTGTACGACGACGTCCGCGTCTTTGACGAGGCGGTAGAAGACGTCCCGGCCTTCCGAGGTCTTGAGATCGAGCACGAGGCTGCGCTTGTTGCGGTTGTGGGTCTCGAAGTAGGCGTTGGGCTTGTCTTCCGTTTCGTAGCGGATGAGAGAGCGTCCGGGGTCTGGTGTGTCCGGCCCCTCGATCTTAATGACGTCCGCTCCCCAGTCGGCGAGCATTGCGGTCGTCATCGGGCCCTGCTGCCAGATCGTCAGGTCGAGCACCCTGATGCCTTCGAATGCTTGCATCGTTACCTCGGGTTTCCGTCGGTGTACAGGCGGATGCACTCTTCGGCGAGGATACCGGTCGTGTATTCGAAGGGAAGTGTGAGATGAGGGGCGACTCGCAGGAGCGAGCC
Source organism: Chloroflexota bacterium (assembly GCA_022574655.1). GTDB lineage: Bacteria > Chloroflexota > Dehalococcoidia > SM23-28-2 > RBG-16-64-32 > JACZRQ01. The sequence continues at coordinate 30,198 of JACZRQ010000012.1, read as the reverse complement.
TTTCTCCGGGTGCCGGAAGTAGTCTGGAGCGTCGGCAATGACGGCTCCCATCACAACCCTGGCGATCCGCGTGTGGGTCGCGGCGCCGGTGCAGATGAGGCACGGCTCACACGTCGTGTAGAGGGTAGCGTTGTCGAGCAGTATCGTGTTGAGCGCGCGGCAGGCGTTACGGATGGCGACGACCTCGCCGTGCGCTGTTGGGTCGTTGTCAGTGAGTGCGGTGTTGTGTCCGCGTGCGATCGTCTGACCATCCCTGACGATGACGGCGCCGAAGGGTGGATTGCCGTGCTTGATCGCAAGCTCCGCTTCCTCGATCGCAATGCGCATGAAGGCTTCGTCCATCGGGTTCATTCTTGCACGATCCCCTTCGCTTGTTGCGTGACCTTCGGGAGCACTTCGCCCGCTGCGCCGCGGAGTATGACATCCGAGTGGGCGCTCAGCGGTGTCTCGTTCGGGTTGACTTCGATCAGCGTTCCGCCGGCGCTTTTCACCTGTTCCGGGAAGCTCGCGGCGGGATAGACGACGGCGCTCGTGCCGATGAGCAGCATACAATCGCACATCTGGGACTGCGCCGCGCACTCCTCGAGCGCGTCGTGTGGAATCGGTTCGCCGAACATCACGGTGTCGCCCTTGATAATGCCGCCGCAGTCAGGGCAGCTGGGCGGCGAGCCCTCGATGTCGAAGTGATAGATGTCCCAGCGGCGCGAGCACTCGATGCAGCGGAGCTTGGTACGATTGCCGTGGATCTCCGTGATCGCCTGGCTGCCGGCGACCTGGTGGAGGTTATCGATGTTCTGGGTAATGATGTGTTTGAGGAAGCCCGCCTCTTCCAGCTCGCGAAGGGCGTAGTGACCGTCGTTCGGGACGGCCTCGTCCAGCGCGTCCACGAACTCTTTCATGTCGCCTGCGCGCTGGCTGCGTTCCTCCCACCACTTCTTTGGGTCGGCGAGGAAGCGATCGTAGCCGCGCATGTCCGGCTCGCCCATTTTCGTCCATAGACCCTCGGGACCGCGGAATGTCGGCACGCCGCTTTCTGCCGAGAGACCTGCACCCACGAAGGCGACGAGGTGGCTTGCGCCCGCGACGAGGCGGGCGGCGTCTTCGATTGCTGCTTCGAGGGGTTCTGACGTCAACTGGATGTTGCTCCTTCGACGCCCAATTATAGTCGACGTCTCAGACGCTGTAGACCTTGACCCGCCGTCACGCGCCCGATACGTTTTGGCTGCAATGTTATCCGTACTGACCATCGCAGGCTCGGACTCCAGCGGCGGAGCGGGAATTCAGGCCGACCTGAAGACGTTTTCGGCGCTTGGTGTCTACGGCATGTCCGTCGTCACGGCGGTTACGGCCCAGAATACGCTGGCCGTAACCGCGGTCCATGAGGTGCCGGTGGAGGTGCTGGCGGCGCAGATCGAGGCTGTCGTCAGCGACATCCCCCCAGACGCCGTCAAGATCGGCATGCTCTCGAGCGCCGCGATCATAGACGTCGTCGCGGCGAAAGCGAAGGAGCACGCCCTCTCTCCGCTCGTCGTCGATCCTGTGATGGTCGCGAAGAGCGGTGATCGGCTGCTGCGCGAGGATGCCGTCACTGCCCTGCGCGAACGGCTCCTTCCCCTGGCGGATGTCCTCACGCCTAACGTCCCGGAGGCTGAGGTGCTTGTCGGGCGATCGCTGAACAGTGATGACGACATGCGGAGGGCGGCGAGTGAGATTGTTGGGTTGGGCGCAAAGGCGGTCGTCATGAAGGGCGGTCATCGTGTGGGTGATACGGTCGTCGATCTGCTATTTGACGGCGACGAGTTCCACGAGTTCAGCGCTGATCGCATCGCCACGACGAGCACACACGGCACGGGTTGTACGTTTGCGTCGGCGATCGCAGCGTTCCTGGCGCGCGGCGAACGGCTCCCGGACGCCGTTGGACATGCGAAAGAGTACCTGACAGAGGCGATCCGGCGGGCACAGCCGATCGGGCACGGGCATGGGCCGGTCAATCACTTTTGGGAGTGGTGGGACGAGAAAAAATAGGATTCCGATCCGCGGGTGGTTTTCCACGCTGTTCTCGTTGACCGCTTACCGCCGACCTGATAATCTGGGCGCGTAAGACGAGCGGGAGCTCGGGGTACCCCGAATCATCTAGTGGCGGGGAGGCCGGGCTGAGAGGTCCCCGACCGATCGGGGCGACCGCAAGACCTGATCTGGGTAATGCCAGCGAAGGGAACGAAATTCCGACGCTAGGCCGCTGGTTGCCCCAGCGGCGTTTCTGTTCCCGGTGTCGGGCGTTGCTTCTTAGGAAAGGAGAATGGGCGTATGTCCCAGAACGAGAGACCGGTCACGCAGCTCCAGTACGCGCGGGAAGGTGTTGTCACCGAGGTGATGACGCGGGTAGCCGAGAAGGAGGACCTTCCGGCTGAAGTCGTCCGCGACGAGGTGGCGCGCGGGCGGATGGTGATACCGGCGAACGTCAATCACCTTGAGGGTCAGCTCGATCCGATGGGGATCGGGCGCAAGTGCACGGTGAAGATCAACGCCAACTTTGGCAACTCGGCGATCACCTCTGATGTCGACACGGAGCTGGAGAAGCTGCGTACGGCCGTACAGTTCGGCGCTGATACGGTGATGGACCTCTCCACGGGCGGTGACATAGATGGGATTCGTCAGGCGATCATCGGCGCTTCGACGGTGCCGGTGGGCACGGTGCCGATATATCAGGCGGTGACCGGGGTGTCGAAGGTTGAGGACCTGACGTCCGACGACTTCGTGGAGATGATCGAGCACCACGCGAAGCAGGGCACCGACTACCAGACGATCCACGCCGGCATCCTTCGGGATATGGTCCCGCTTACAGAAAAGCGGTTGACGGGCATCGTCTCGCGCGGGGGGTCGCTTATGGCGCAGTGGATGACTTACCACGACCGCGAGAATCCGATGTACGAGCGCTTCGACGACATCTGCGACATTTTCGCGAAGTACGATGTGACGTTCTCGCTCGGCGATAGCCTGCGGCCCGGTTGCCTCGCCGACGCTTCGGACGAGGCTCAGTTCGCGGAGTTGCGCACGCTTGGGGATCTGACGCGGCGTGCGAAGGAGAAGGGCTGTCAGGTGATGGTCGAGGGCCCCGGTCACGTGCCAATGGACCAGCTTCAGGAGAACGTGGAGAAGCAGCAGGAGTGGTGCGACGAAGCGCCGTTCTACACACTGGGGCCGCTGGTCACGGACATCGCGCCGGGCTACGACCACATAACGTCGGCGATCGGCGCGGCGATGGTGGGCTGGTTCGGGTCGTCGCTGCTTTGCTACGTGACGCCCAAGGAGCACCTTGGTCTCCCGAACGTCGAAGACGTGAAACAGGGCGTGATCGCGTACAAGATTGCAGCGCACTCGGCGGACATCGCGCGCGGGCATCCCGGCGCGCGGAAACGCGACGATGAGCTGTCAAAGGCCCGTTACGATTTCGACTGGGAGCGCCAGTTCGAGCTTTCGCTGGACCCGGAGACGGCCCGCAGGTTGCACGACGAGGCGCTTCCGCAGGGCGTGTTCAAGCATGCGGAGTTCTGCTCGATGTGCGGCCCGGACTTCTGTTCGATGCACATTTCGCGCCACCTGGGCGAGGAGAACCCGAAGCGGATCAACGCCGAGGGTATCGAACTGATCGAACTGAAGGAGCGGGATGACGCTACCGCCCGTTGAGGGGTTCGTTCGCGCTCATTCGTGACACGCCCGCCTAGATTAGAGGACATAGTGACAAACGTACATGACGACAAACTGACTATCGCCGACAAGACGTTCAAGTCGCGGCTCATCGTCGGGACCGGCAAGTACCGAACGATGGACGACATGCGGGACGCGATCGACGCGTCCGGAGCGGAGATGGTGACGGTCGCCATACGCCGTCTTCCGCTCGATGAGAACGGCCGGACGAAGGCGGACGAAGAGAACCTGATGGAGCACCTGGACTGGGACCGCTACACGATCCTTCCGAACACAGCTGGCTGCCGAACCGTGGATGAGGCGCTCTTCACGGCCCGTCTGGCACGTGAACTGACCGGCTCCAACTGGGTGAAGCTGGAAGTCATCCCCGATCCGAAGTACTTGCTGCCCGATCCGGTCGGCACGCTGGAAGCGGCGCGCACGCTTGTGGACGAAGGGTTCGTGGTCCTGCCGTACATCCATGCGGACCCGATCCTGGCGCGTCACCTGGAGGAAGCCGGCTGCGCCACCGTGATGCCGCTCGGTTCGCCGATCGGGTCCGGTCGCGGCATCTTCACGCTGGAGGAGATACAGATCATAGTTGAGAACGCGAAGGTGCCGGTAGTCGTCGATGCGGGGCTCGGTGCGCCGTCCGAAGCGTCGCTGGCGCTCGAGATCGGCGCTGATGCCGTGCTCGTCAACACGGCGATCGCGCAGGCGCAAGATCCCGTGGGGATGGCTGCGGGCTTCAAGCTTGGCGTGGAAGCGGGGCGGCGGGCGTACGTCGCTGGCCGGATCCCCCGCAAGGAGCTGGCGGAAGCGTCGAGTCCGGTCGAGGGCGTCGCCCGACCGGCGTGACCTCGCCGACTGATGCGGGGACGAATGCTCGGCTTCCGCGCCCATGCCTCATGCTGGTCACAGACCGGCGATTGACCGGCGAGGATGGCTTGGTCAGCGCCGTCGATGAGGCGATCGATGGCGGTGTGAATGTCGTCCAGTTCAGGGAGAAAGACCTGCGTGACACCATGCTGCTGGCTCGCGTCAGAGCTAAGACCCGCGATCGTGCGTTGCTCATTCTCAATACTTGGCGTGACGGCGTCATTCCAGCTGACACGGTGGGACGGCCGACGGCGCAAGGTATCCACCTTCCAGAGGATGAGTGGATGCCGGAGGTGCAACCAGGGCTTATCGTCGGTCGGTCCGTGCACTCCGTGGGAGCAGCCGAGCGGGCGATGTCAGCGGGCGCAGATTACGTCGTCGCGGGACCGATTTACGAAACAGACTCCCATCTGGGTAGAGCGCCAGCCGGGGTCGACTTAATACGAAAGATTACTGAAGTCGTTAGTGTGCCAGTGATCGCCATCGGCGGCATAGACTATCAGCGGGTTCCAGAGGTGATGCGAGCCGGCGCCTCGGGTGTCGCTGTGATCTCGGCGATTCTCGGCTCGTCCAACCGGCGTGAGGCGGCAGCGCAGCTCTGGAACGCCCTTGGGGTGAGTAGTCCCTAATGATCACGATTACGCTCAACGGAAAACCTCGCGAGATCGAGGAACGGCAGGCGGTGCCCGATCTGCTGCGGACGCTGGACGTGCAGCCGAAGCAGGTCGCGGTCGCTGTTAACGGCGAGGTCGTCCCGAGAAGCACGTGGGCGGGGGTGTGCGTGGAGGATGGCGATGTGGTAGAAGTTGTTCGAGCCGTGGGGGGCGGCTAGCGCTTGAAAGTTGTCATTGCGGGAGGGGGCGTCATTGGCTGCGCCATCGCCTATTACCTGGCGCGCGCCGGTGCCGACGTCACCGTATTGGAGAGAGGCGAGATCGCGCAGGAGGCTACGTCTGCCTCCGCGGGAATGCTGATCGCACCGTTCGACAGAACCGGCTCGCGCTCAATGGTTCGTCTGCAGCGGGCCAGTTTCAAGCTTTATCCTCGCTTGATCAAACAGCTCGAGAGCGAGACGGGAATCGACGTCGAGTACCGCCCGCGCGGCCTGATCCGGCCGGCCTCGAGCGAGAAGCGTGCGAAGCACCTGAAAACGCTTGCGAAGCGAGTGACGCATCGGAAAGCTGGGGTGGAGTGGGTCGAAGGGAGCGACCTGCGACATCTGGAGCCGGCGCTTTCGGATGAGTTGCTCGGCGCGACGTTCTCCCCAGGCGATGCGGACTTGAACCCGGCGCTTCTGGCGAGAGCTTTCGCCGGCGCGGCCGAGAAACGCGGCGCTGACATTAGACGGGGCGTGGCGTTCACGGGTTTCGTGAGCAGCGGACACAAGTTAACCGGGGTGAAAGCGGGTTCCGCGGACCTGAACGGCTTTGACGCGATCGTCCTGGCGGCGGGCCCGTGGACGAAGGCGCTGGCGGAGCGGTTGAGCGTGAAGGTGCCGACGGCGCCGATGCGAGGACAGATGTTGGCGTACCGGTCGACGGTTCTCCACCATGCAGTGTGGGGCGAGGAAGGGTACCTGGTGCCGAAGCTGAGCGGCTTCCTGTTCGCGGGCGCCACCGTTGAGGACGTCGGGTTCAGGGCACGTACTACTAGCGATGGCGTCGCGGGGTTGAGAGCGATGGCCGGGAGGCTGGTACCGGCGTTGCGACGATCGAAGGTTGCGAGCGAATGGGCGGGTCTGCGGCCCGGCTCGCCGGACGGTATGCCGATCATGGGCCGACTGCCGAAGCGCGACAACGTCTACGTAGCGACGGGTCACTTCCGGAACGGCATTCTGCTGGCGCCGGTGACGGGTCAACTGATGTCGGAGCTGATCCTGAGCGGCAAGACGAGCATTCCGCTCGACCCCTTCAGCCCGGCGCGTTTCGCGTCTTAGTTCTCGAACCTCGACGCTAGCGTTTGCGCCGCCTCTCGAATATCGGGTGCAGACACGACCGCGGCGATGACGGATACGATGTCCGCCCCGGCGTTGATCACGCCGTCGATGTTGGATTCGTTGATGCCGCCGATGGCGCAAACCGGCACCGATACCGCCGCCTTGATGACTCGTAGCGTGTCCAGGGTCGCGGGGCGGGTGTCGGCCTTCGATCCGGTTGAGAACAGGCGGCCGACGGAGACGTAGTCCGCGCCGTCGGCTTCGGCCTGGAGCGCCTCTTCGACGTTGTTCGTGGATGCGCCGATGAGTAGATCTGACCCGACGCGCTTTCGAACGGCTGCTAGCGGATGGTCCGTCTGACCGAGATGAACGCCGTCGGCGCCGGATGCGAGCGATAGGTCGACGTTGTCGTTGACGAAGAACGCCACGTTGTTCCCACGGCAGATGTCAGCGAGCCGTTTTGCGATCGGTAGCTGCGCGGCCTCGGCTCGGGTCTTGTCCCGAAGTTGGATCATTCGCGCCCCACCGGCGATCGCTTCGCGGGCGATTTCGGCTTCGTCACGGCCGCGCGCGACTTCTGGATCGATGATTACGTACAGGCCGCTCAGGCGATCTTTCATGGCAGATGTGTCGAGGGATCGGGTGGTTAGTGCATCTCCTGGCCGCCGGTGATGTTGATCGCCTGTCCGGTCATGTAGTCGGCTTCGTCGGAAGCGAGGAAGGTGATGACCTTGGCGACGTCGGCGGGGTAGCCGACGCGGCCGAGCGGTATGGTGGGCATGTTCTTCAGCGCCCACTTCTCGAACGTCTCGCCGGTCGCCTGCAATATCGGGTCGAGAGTGCCGCGAAGGAGTGGAGTGTCGATGGTGCCCGGACAGACGCAGTTGACCGTGATCTTCTGGGGCCCGAGTTCCTTGCCCATCGTTTGTGTCAGCAGGATCACACCGGCTTTCGTAGCACAGTACGGGCCAAGCATTGGGTAGCCGGTCTTGCCTGCTTGCGAGGAGACGCTAATGATGCGTCCGCCGCCACCCTGGGCGACCATCCGCTGGGCAGCAGCGCGCATGCAGAGGAAGACGCCACGAAGGTTGACGGCGATAGTTTGGTCGAAGCCCTCGTCGGTCATCGACATCAACGGCATCGGTGGGTTGCCGATGCCGGCGTTGTTGACGCAGATGTCGACCCGGCCGAACCGCTCGACGGTCTGCGAGAAGAAGGACTCGACGTCCGCTGTTATTGAGACATCGCCCGTGTAAGTCTCGAAGTCCGCGCCCGAATCCTTAACCTTGGATGCGGTCTCTTCGAGCGCTGCGGGTCGAATGTCGACGAGGGCGAGCTTCGCACCTTCGTGCGCGAACCTGAGCGCGATGCCCTGGCCGATACCGCTGCCGGCGCCGGTGATGACGGCGACTCGATCCTTTAGAAGCATCGCTCCCTCCTTGGACTGATTCTCTAGACTATCTTCTGGATGAACTCGATGCCGTAGAAGCCGGCTGCCGCCATGATTATTCCTCTAGTTATCTTTCCTATGAGTACCGCCGGCCAGAAAATCCGGATCGGCACCCTCGATGCCCCGGCGGCGAGACCGGCAACGTCGAACACCGGTGATGGCGTGAGGCCCATGACGAGGATCGTTACGAAGGCGCGCTTGCGGATCCAGGCCTTGACTCGCTGGTACAGCTTTTGCTTGTCCAGTATGCGGCCGCCGCCATAACCGGCAGCGTAGCCGGTGAACTCGCCTAGTGATTCAGCCGAACCGGCTGTCACTCCCACCGCGATCGGTACCGGGATCCCGAATAGCGGGTCCATGAACGCACCGGCGGCGATCGTGAGACCGCTCCCCGGTATCGGCAGGACTACCGAAGCCGCGCGGAGACCGGAGATCAGCCACAGCGCCGGGTATCCCCATCGGTCGACCGTCGATTCGAAGTCGACGTTGAAGACGATGAACCCGACGAACATCGAAACGGCCAAGACTGCAATCAACCCAAGAAGGATGTATTCTAGCCGCATCCGAAAGCGACCGATCCGTATCTGTTGCTGGACGAGATCGAGATCGAAAAAGCGGGAGCTTTCCTGCGGGGGTTCCTTAACGGTCGTATCTTCCATGCTCAGCTAGAGAGACGGTATTACCAGTGCTCGTTGTTGCGGCTACGGACGTGCAACCGTCTGTAGTGATTGTAGTGGGATGGGTCTGGGCGCGTCTAAGGTGGGCCTTGCTACTTGCCGCCGGTGACGCCGCCGGACTCCGCCAGCAGCTCCTCAAGGTGAGTCTGCCACTCCATCGACTTTCGGCGCTTGGCGGGGGTATCAGCAAGCTCCTCGTAGATCGCCTGGCCCCAGCGGATCTGCTCCTCCTCGTCGATGAGGATGAACTTCAGCAGCCGCACGGTCGGGGAATCCGAAACCTGGTCTGTGACGGCCATGTGGTGCCGGTAGTAGACCGCAAGGTGCGGTTTGAGGACGCGGTAGAGGCCCGCTAGCCGGAGCAGCTCTTCTTCCTGGTCCTGCATCTCCTGTATGAAGCGTGCGAATTCGTCGTTTGGGGGGCGTCGCACGTCCGCCACGCGCAGAACCGGTGGGACAGACATGTCGATATTCTCCATGACTCGAAGCTCGGGCAGTCGGCGGCCGATGGCGTCGGCGTGAAGGGCGCATTGGTAGGTGTGTTCGGCGAGCCTGATCTTGAGCTTTGGCGCCGCGAGCGTGGCCACCCAGCCTGCCTCGGCTTCCATGCAGGCGATCTCCGCGTACCGATAATGGATCAGGCGGCGAGCACCTTCATCGACGGAGAATGCTCCTCCGACCTTGCGTAGATCGACCGCTAATTCGGGCATCGCTAGAGGTTGGCTCTTCGCGCGATCTCGCGGTCGACGTAGGAGCGGATGGTTAGCTTGAGCTGGCGGCGGCCGCGTGCCCAGGTGCGAGCGCGCATTTTCGCTTCCTTGAGCTGTTCAGGCGTTGGCAGCACCTCCGGCTGGTGGGAGATGCACTTCGTTGGACAGACGCGAGAGCAGATATCGCAGTCGATGCAGCCTTCGGGGTCGATCCAGTGCTTGCGCTCGTCGCGATTGTAGTACTGGATCGTCGACGTGGGGCACTCGCGGCGGCACCAGGAGCAGTTGATGCACTGTGATTGGTCGATTACGTAAGCCATTAAATTGGGTTAGCCGGCCGAGGGCTTAGCCGTCGTGTTCCCTTCGGAGGTCTCACCGTTCGTGCTTCCGGACGCGGACGATCCAGCGTAGTTCAGCGCCATGTCGCGGACCATCGCCATCATCTTGTCGAACTCTTCTTGGACGGCCTGCGCTCGTTCCTTGCGCCAGGGTTGTTCTTCACAGAGGCGTGTCAGCCAGTAGTCTCCGATTGCCACGTGTGTGACCTCGTCCGCCATGTTGTAGTCGTGGCAGTGTTCGACGAGATCTTCGCCGATCTCCTCCGCCAGCTCTCGCGTGGCTTCGAACGAAGTGAGCGCGAAACCCTCAAGGGCAACGTTGATCCGAGCCATCAGCACAGCGGGGTCCAACTCTTCTTCGGGAATTTCGTCCCGCTGCGGGCCGAGGATGATGTCGGGGTACTCGCCGACCTCGGAGCCGAGGTGTTCGAGGAGGTCCATGTTGAGCTGGGTGTGGCGTGACTCGTCGAAGGTCTGTCGCGCGAAGGCCAGCGTCATGTGCCACGGCACGTTGTAGGACTGCATGTCGACGACGAAACGGCCAAAGAAGTCGATGCCGCGGAATTCGGCGCTGAGTATGGCCATGATTAGCGGCGCGAGGTATTTGCGGTCCTTGCGGGCCAGCTCCCTGAGGATCACGGGGTTGTAGTTCTGTGCACCGCCCAGTTTTTCGTCAAGCTCGGCGCGCTCATCAGACGAGAGTTCCATGATGCTTCGGTAGGGCGGTTCCCTCACCGATCCGTTCGGTGGAAGTCTGTCGTGTAGTGCCTGAGTCATCGCGATCTCCTTTTATGGGAGCAAAGTGTACTGGATGGTCACTTAGCTTGACGGCCTTACCCGTTAGTGCGATATTTTACCCCAACCTTACGTTGACGTTAAGTGTGCCTCTGAACGAGCCCCAAAAAATACGGAGGGCCCAATGAAGTTCGGCCTCTTCTACGAACACCAGCTGCCGAAGCCGCGTGACGGCGATCAGTGGGACGAAGACGCAGAGCATAAGCTGCTCAAGAACGCTCTCGACCAGCTCGAACTGGCCGACACAGTTGGATTTGAATACGTCTTCGAGGTAGAGCACCACTTTTTGGAGGAGTACTCCCACTCGTCCGCGCCTGAGGTGTTTCTCGCGGCCGTGAGCCAGCGCACCAAGAAGATGCGACTCGGTCACGGCATCGCCCTAATGCCGCCGCGGTACAACCACCCGGCACGCGTCGCGGAGCGTATCGCCACGCTGGATCTGATCTCAGACGGGCGTGTCGAGTTCGGTACGGGGGAGTCCGGTTCTGTGATGGAGATGGACGGCTTCGGGATTCGCCGCGAAGAGAAGAAGCGGATGTGGGAGGAGGCGACGCGCGAATGCGTGAAGATGATGACAGAGACACCGTACAGCGGCACCGAGGGTGAGTACTTTGGTATGCCGGCGCGAAACGTGGTCCCGAAGCCCCTTCAGAAGCCGCATCCGCCGCTCTGGGTGGCCGCTTCTCGCCGGGAGACGACGATGGTTGCCGCCCGTCTTGGCATGGGCTCACTGGGCTTCGCGTTCGAGACGCCGGACGAGGCGAAGGAGCGTGTCGAAGACTACTACGAATTGGTACGTGAAGAGTGTACGCCGATCGGAAAGGCGATCAACCCGGCGCTGGCGATCCTGTCGATCCTTTCCTGTTTCGACTCGGACGAGGAAGCGATCGCGAAGGGCGCTGAGGGCGCACAGTTCTTCGCCTATTCGCTCGGCTACTACTACAACCCGTTCACCGGCGGTTCTCACCGCCCGGGCAAGATGAACATCTACAAGCAGTTCATCGAGAAGCCGGAGGAGGAGCGATGGGGTCCGCTTGGCGAGGGATTCCGCAGCTTCGGCGGTTTCCAGGCTGGCGCGCAGAAGGAGGAGCCCGAGGACGAGGTCACGCGTGCGTTGTGGCGTGCGGCGCAGCGAGGGGGTTGCATCGGCACTCCGGAGTTCGTTCGCGAGACGCTGACGAAGTACGAAGATTCGCACCTCGACCTGATGATCTTCGTCGCGCAGTGCGGCGCGCGAACGCACGAAGATATCATGGACTCGATCTATCGAGTGGGTACAAAGGTGTTGCCGGAGTTCAACGAGCGGCACGAGAAGCACCAGCGCTGGCGCGCGAAGCAGCTCGAGGGTGTCGAACACCTGATCAACTCGTCGATCTAGATGCCAGCAAAGCTCAAGCGCATCAAAGATGACGCGCTACGGGAATCGTTGACGCAGGCGCAAGCCTCGCTGCGCTCTGGCGACTATCCAGACGTGGTTCATCGTTGCGCGGACGCCTATCTGGAGCTTCTGTCTCGCAAACCGGAGATGCTGGAAGGAACGGAATCGCTGCGCAGCATCCTCTTCTTTCCGCGGCTCGGTGCGCACCTGGTGCAGGAGTCGGACGGCTCGATGATGGTGATCTACGACCGCGAGGAGTTCATTTTCTCGGAGGCGGTCACCTACTTCGAGTTTGCGGTCGATTCGCTAGCCAAGCACGAGCTGTAGTCACTCCGCCATGACGGCTGAGGACCAAGGGACGATGGAATCGCATGCGATCGTGATGGCGGATGCGGATGGCATCATTCGTTTCTGGAGTCCGGGTGCCGCGAGGCTATTTGGCTACGACGCTGCGAAGGCCATAGGCCAGACGCTAGACATGTTGGTCCCGGACGACTACCGGGAACAGCACTGGGATGGATTCCGCGCCGCCGTGAGCAAGGGGAAGACGAAGCTCGATCAGCCCGCGGCTAACCTTCCTGTCGTCTGCAGCGACGGTAGCATTCGCCGGATCCCTGGCCGGCTCATCCTCCTTCGAGATGCTCAAGCCCGCGCTGTCGGCGTGATGGCGATCTTCGGCCCCGGTGAGGGGCCTGACCCCGCGCTTCCCAACGTCTGACGTGCCGTCTACCGGGGGGGCAGCGATGACGTACCTTCTAAATGGTGATGGACAAGATGAGTAGCGAAACGGCGGCGCGGAAGTTGTCTCCCGCTTCGCGTTTTGCGGAGCGGTTCATACTGACTTATCGGGAGAGGGTTTCGCCCAGGCTTGGTTCGCGCTGCCGGTACGTACCCAGTTGCTCGGAGTACGGACTCGAGTCGTACCGTCGATACGGGTTCGTCAGGGCTACGGCGAAGACGGTCTGGCGGTTGCTACGGTGTAATCCACTGAATCCGGGTGGTATGAAGCACGATCCGCCGTAGATTCGCAATCGTTGACGAGCTAGTAGTCATCCGGTCGGGCGGTCTCCCAGGAGTCGCCGGATTCCTGGGCTCGCCGTAGAGCCCGGTCCGCGGCCTGAACGGCGGTCCGCCAGCCTTGCTCGCCGACAACAGCGATCCCGGCGGAGAACGTTAGTTCCTGCGGGTGAGCCGCATTCGCCCAGCGTTCGCGCAGGCGCTCGAGCATCCTGGTCCCGCCTAGTTCGGTGGGATTGGCCATCAATACGACGAACTCGCCGCCGCTGAACCGGCCGCAGTACTCAGTTGCCCGGGTAGCTTGGCGCAACGTTTTCCCGAGCGACCTCAGGAGGTCTCGATCGCTAAACTCTTGGTCGGTGCCCACCACTCTGATCCAGTCAAGATCGAGCGCTACGATCGCGTCGCCTTCTCTCAGGCGGGAGACGAGGCGACTCATCGTCTGGTGATCGGGAAGAGCAGATGTCTCGTCGATGCCTGCGTCGGCCGCGAGGCGCTCCGCTCTACGCACCAGCGCGATGGCTGCTTGGGCGTCTGCCACAGCACCCTCGATGTAGGTTGTGAGGAGCCAATGGGTCGCCGAGCCTTCCGGCGCTGACGGATAGACCGGTTCACCCTCTCCGAGTGATATGTCGATCGGGAGGGTTTCCTGGTCGGCTATGCTCTCCGGCACGGCGTGGCCGCCGAGGTCTCGTACGAGCCTGACGAGCACTTGGGCCGCTTCGTCCGTCCGCGCGACTCTCAGTAGGGCCTGCGCGGCCGAGTAAACGGCCGCTGGCACGTATTTGTCGTCTTGGGGGGCGGCACCTAATGTTGGCGTGCCTTCGAGCACGGGTGAGTCTTTTCGTGTTGTTAGCATCGTAATGTATAGATGCGGGAACCAATGATTGAGTTGCGTGTCGGGGCGAGAATCTACGACCGGCGCAGAAGCTCGCCCGCTCGTGCTTCGGTCTGACGGCCTTCGTCCACGGCGACCTGCCCGTTGACGATGACGTATTGGATGCCGGCCGGGTGCTTTCGCGGCTCTTCATAAGTCGCGACATCTTCGATGGTTTCGGGGTCGAAGACGACGATGTCGGCCGCCTTTCCTTCGCCGATCGCGCCTCTGTCTGAGAGGCCGAAACGCTTCGCGGGAAGCGAGGTCATCTTCCTCAGGGCTTCCTCCAGCGGGAACAGCCGCTCCGTTCGGCAGTAGGTGCCGAGAACCCGCGCGAACGTCCCGTAGAGCCGCGGGTGCGGTTTACCGGTGGCCGAGGGGATGCCGTCCGAACCGATCATGCAGAGGCGGTGACCGAGCACGCGCCGGACATCCGCTTCGTCCATCACGAAGAACACCGCGATTGCCTGAGGTTCCTCCGATAGGACGCGGCGCACAGCGTCTGCCGGAGGCAGGTCGAGCATCTCAGCGATCTGGGCGATCGTCTTGCCTTCGTATTCGTGCTTCTCGCGTACGGACGCTACGAGGACGGAATCCGGATCGGCAGCCTCCGGGCGTCGTGCCATCGCAGAAAGGACGGTGCTCGCCGCTACGTATGGGTAGGCATCGAACGTGATGTCGATGCCTTGGTCGCGACGAGTCTCAATCAGCTCGATCGACTCTTTTGTTTTGCCCCAGTTCGGTTGCCCGCTCGCCTTGTGGTGAGAGATATGCACGGGGAGTCCCGCTCCGCCACCGATCGCGATCGCCTCGGCCACGGCGTCCAACAGGCCGTCAGCTTCGTTGCGGATGTGACTTGCGTAGATGCCGCCGGCCGCCGCTGCGACGCGGGCCAGCTCGATGATCTCTCGAGTCTTGGCGAAGGTCCCCGGCGGGTAGATCAGTCCTGTCGAGAGTCCCAGCGCTCCGGCCTCCATGCCTTCGGCCACGTCGGCGCGCATTTCTGACATCTCTCCGTCAGTAGGAGCGCGCGCGTCCATGCCCATGCGTCTGAAACGGACCGCGCCGTGCGGCACGAGGCAGCCGACGTTGAGAGCGAGCGAGGACCGGTCGATCTCTTCCATGTACTCACCGAATGAGCTCCAGGTTGGGGCCACTCCAGACCCCAGTACTAACTCCGCGCCCGGCATTAGCCGATCGCCCATCGGTGCGACGCCGGCACCGCAGTTGCCAACGATGTCCGTCGTGACGCCCTGCAGAAGCTTGAAGTCCATGGATCCGCCGAGGATTGCCGCGTCGTCGTGGGCATGAACATCGATGAAGCCGGGAGCGATGGACATGCCGCCGGCGTCGATGGTTCGGTTGCCTGCTCCATCGATGTCTCCTACGGCCACGATGACGCCGTCTCGTATGCCGACGTCAGCGGGTGCGCCGGGGGAGCCCGTGCCGTCGTAGACGGTGCCACCGCGGATCAGAAGGTCGTAGGCGTTTTCGCTCAAGAGTTGGTCGCGATCAAAGCCACGGTGGCAGGATTCGCTTCATGAGCAGCCAGACCCGACCGATGAGCGGCATCTCCGGCGAGAAATCCTGAGTGACGAATCTTTCAGGAGTGACGACCAGGGTGACCTCTTCGCTCTCTTCGATCGCGCTGCGCGCGATTCGCATGTACACAGCGCCACCCAAGGCCCCCAGGTAATGGCGTGCGATCAGCGGCCCCAGGCCAGGCTGTTGCGACTCGATGCTCGCTGTGCCGGAGATGGTGACGCTCTTGTACGGTGGGCGCTCGTCCTGGACGCAGATGGTTATGCGGGGGTCTCTGCTGATGTTGAGGGTCTTGATGGCTTGTGAGCCTGTCCGCATCAAAATTTGTCCATTCCGGTATAGGTACCAGATGGGGGTGAGCACCGGTTTTCCGTCCGGTCCGATGGTGCTCAGCACGCAGACGTGGCGGCCCCGGAGGAACGCTTCTCGTTCGCTTTTCGAGAGTTTGCGTGGCATGGCGGTTGGAACGTATCAGGAGGGGAGCGATCGGTCAAACAGCAGAACATATGGTCCACTTTCCTATTGACTCCGGCGAGGACTGCTATGAGAATGGAGAAACGATAGACGCAGGTTATCAATTAAATGCCTACCACAATCATCCACACGGCTGACGTTCATCTGGACCGCGCTTTCAGCGGTCTTGGAATGATGTCCGGCATCGCCGCTGCCCGGCGAGAGGAACTGCGTGCGGCGATCCGCCGCCTGGTGGATTTGACGCTTGAGGTCGGTGCCGACGCTCTGACCATCGGCGGTGATCTCTACGAGCACGACCGCGCCACGCTCGATACGGGCAACTTCCTCGCGCAACAGTTCGCCCGTCTCGAGACCGTCCCCGTCCTGATCTCGCCCGGCAACCACGATCCGTACGTACCCGACTCCCTGTATCGGAGGGTCGACTGGCCATCGAACGTGACGATCTTCTCCGCGACTGAGCTGCGGCCGGTATCGCTTCCCAGCGGTGTGACCGTTTGGGGAGTGGCCCACGATGGGCCGGAGGTCCGGCGCAACCTGGTCGCCGGCTTTCGGGTGAGCGGCACCGGTCCGCACGTCCTTCTTTTCCACGGCTCTAACATGAGTGGCGCCCCGGAGAAGAGGACCGGGCACGCGCCGTTCCTGCCAGAAGACATAGCCGCTAGCGGGGCGGATTTCGCGCTGCTCGGTCACTATCACTCGGGGCGAGTCTACAAAGACGGCAAACCGCTCTTCGCCTATCCGGGGACGCCGGAGGCGCTGGACTTTTCCGAAGAGGGCGAGCACTTCGTCCTCCGCCTCGATATCGATGGCTCAACAGTTGAGCCGCAGCCGGTACGGTTTGGCCGCGTTCGCTATCGGACCCACCACCTTGATGTTACCGATCTCGTGACGTCAGACGAGGTGCGCAGTGCTATCGTCGAGCTTGAAGCGCCGGTGATCCAACGCGTGATCCTCGAGGGGCAGCTGAATCGGGATGTCGACCTTGATACTGGCGCTCTCTATAACATGTGCGCAGAGCGCTTCACGTATCTCGACCTCGTCGACCGAACCGAACCAAGCTACGATCTGGAGGAGTTGGCCGAGGAATCGACCACGAAGGGTGCGTTCGTACGGCTGATCCAAGAGCGGGGCACCGATGGTGAAGGCGATCGTGAGTTGCTGGAGTTGGCGATGCGCTACGGTCTGCGGGCCTTCGACGGGCAGGAGGTGCGCACGCCGTGAGATTGAGGCGCATCGATCTCGCAGGCTTCGGATGCCTTCACGATTTCAGTACCGACTTAGGGCCAGGGCTGAACGTATTCCACGGGTTAAACGAGGCCGGGAAGTCGACGCTTCAGCAGGGCATCGCTGCTCTTCTGTACGGTTTCTACGACGGCGATCGCGCTCGACAGGAAGAGTCCGCCCGGCACGAGCGCTTTCGTCCCTGGGATGGCGGTGTCTATCGGGGATCGCTCGAGTACGAGATGGATGATGGACGCGACTTTGAGGTGAGGCGCGACTTCACGACGGCAGACGTTCCAACCCAGTTGATCGATCTCTTTTCTGGACAGGACATCGCGTCCAGCTTCGGTAGGAGCAGACACGGCAACGTTCCCTTTGCTCGGCGCCATCTCGGCATGTCGCGGACGGTCTTCCAGAGCTGCGCGTTCATATCGCAGGGCGAGATCTTCCACGTTGCGGAGAATGGGCCGAAAGAGATCGCAGATGCCATCGCCGCTCTGGCGGATACCGCTGGGCGGGATGTTTCGGCCACGAAGGCGATAGAACGGTTGAAGACGGCTCTTTCCCGAATCGGCTCCGATCGCGCGCGCACCGCCGAGCTACCGAAGGCGCGCGAGGCGCTGGCGGCCGTGACTAAGGAGCTTGAGGCCATCGACGATGCACGGGGTTCCCTGTCAGGTCGTGCTGCTGAATTGGACGGTCTACAGGAACAACTGA
Source organism: Chloroflexota bacterium (assembly GCA_022574655.1). Lineage (GTDB taxonomy): Bacteria > Chloroflexota > Dehalococcoidia > SM23-28-2 > RBG-16-64-32 > JACZRQ01. The sequence goes on along the minus strand of JACZRQ010000012.1, from coordinate 12,500 downwards.
CGATGCTGAACGAGCGTGTCGAGAGCACAGAGTACGAATTGATTCGGGCCAGAATCGTCGAACTGTCAGGCCGACTCGAAGCGATCGAAAGCGCCCGGGAATCACTTGCCAAAGCGAATGAGGCAAAGCGCGCTGGTGAACGGTACGCGAACTTCCCGGTCGATCAGCGCGACGAGGTGATGTCGCTCTATGGGCGTTGGGAGCGCGCGCAGGAGTCTGTGGTTGCCACGCGAATCGCTTTCACTGAGACCCAGGAGGCGATAGCGTCTGCGGAGCGAACAGAGTTCGAAGTTCTGCGGACCTCCGTGGGTGGTCTTAGTGGGGGCCAGATCGCCTCGCTCGAGCAGATTGCGTACGCGCGGGAGGATTCTTGGCTGGTTCGCTCGTTTCGCTCTGTCACGGGGTTAATTGCCTTCGCGGCTAAGTACGTCGTGCGGCTGGTTCTTCGCAAGTCCGTTCCGCCTCGGGAGAAGGACGATGCGGATGCCTTGAACGTCTCGCGCGATGATGCTCTGTCACTCATCGAGCGTCATCGGCGCTACCTCGGGCTGGCGCCGGTGATCGAGCGTCTGGCAGAGGCGCAAGTACGCCTCGATGCAGAGGATGCGGCGCTGGCGGCTGTCGCGAATCGGCTCGTTGCTTTGTTCGAGGCCGCGGGCGTTCATTCGGAGGCTGACATCGTGGTCTCGTTCGATGAGTTCGTGTCCGCCTGTCGGCAGCGCGAGAATTATGAGCGGGCCGCGACAGCCGCCGCGGAGATGAAGGGACGCTGCGATCTCCTTCTGCGAGATCGCACGCTGGAGGAGATCGAGAGCGAGTTGCAGGGTTACGAGCGACGAGCTGCCGACAAGAGCGAGGGTGACATGACGGCTGGGCGAGGGAGGAAACGCGGATCGTCTCGAGATCTCGCGCGTGAACTCGATCGGTTGCGGGAACAGCGCACGAATCTGGAGCTGAAGGCGGAGCGGCTCCGCGAGGAAGTCAGGCTGACGATGGCGCAGCACCGCTCGCGGGCTGAGGTGGAGGAGGAGGCCAGCTACTGGCAGTCCCGTGTCGTGGCATTAGACCGGGCTCGCGAAGCCCTCAGAATAGCCGCGCAGACGATTGAGGAAGCGATGGTGTCCGTGTATCGCGACTTTGCGCCGGCGGTGACGACCTTCCTCAGCGACGGAATCGAGCGGGTGACGGCTGGTAGATACACACGCGCGCACGTCGATCCGGCGACATTGAGTATCTCGCTGCTTTTGCCGGAGACCGGGCAGGTGATCACGGACCCGCCCGTTAGTCACGGGACTCGTACGCTGGCCTACGTACTAATGCGAATCGGGCTTGCCCAGCACATGAGCGCGGTTGGCGAACCTGTGCCGTTGATTCTCGACGACCCGTTTGTCGACGTGGATTCTGAGCGGTTGCCGAGAATGCTCGATTACCTGGCTGAACTCTCGAACCGGATACAGGTGTTGATCTTCACCAAGGATCAGGCGATCCTCGATTGGTTTGATAGCCGTGGACACGACGATCGCCATCGTCTTCATCGGCTATCTTCGCTACTTCCAGCGGCAACTCTGTAACGCAGGCCGTCCCAGATCCGTCCTCTCATGTAGATCAGGCGGTATGTCCTGGGCTTAATTTATATGAAAGCTACAATCACCGATGGCCGCATCGAGAACGCGGTCGACGTTAAAACGTGTTTCGTGCTTGCGGACAACGAGATTTGGCCTGCGTCCTTTACTGAGGCGTTGACGGGTCTTGATTTAGATGTACAGCCGTGCGCGGAACTTCACGACTTGTTCGAGGTGACACGCGAGGAACCGACGTCGCTGGTTGTCCTGGCACAAAGGAACGCTTCGTTCGCGGTCCGTGCTTGTCGCGTGATTCGAGGGCTGCAGGAAGTCCCGATTATCGTGGTAATGCAGCGTGAAGACGAGTTGATCCCGGTCCTGGACGCGGGCGCGGACGATGCTGTCGTGTCGCGGGCTGACCCTGACGTCTTCGTGGCTAGAGTTCGCTCGCTTCTCCGCCGCTCAAGGCCGGCGTCAGCTGGTGGCGGAAGTATTGAGGTACGCAATCTGGTGATCGACCTGGAGAAGTACCAGGTGATCCTGCGCAACGAGGTAGTCAATCTGACTCCCACTGAATTCAGGTTGCTGGCGGTTCTCGCACAGCAGGCCGGGCGTGTTGTTGATCCACGGGCGCTTCTATCCGCCGTCCATCAGCACGATTACAGTGAGCGGGACGCACAGAACCTGGTGAAGGTACATATCGCCAACCTGCGGCGCAAGATGCGGGACCAGCGCACCGAGAACCCATACATTCTCTGCGTCCGGGGCTTCGGCTACATGCTGGAGCGCAGGTCTCACATCCGTGACGGCGATCCGCTGTCCGAGCTCGTCGAAGAATAGCCGTACGTAGCGCGTCTCTTAACCGTTCCTAAACCTCACGTTCACTACCCCGATACTTACGATTCGTCACAGGGCGTGTGTGCGCTGCTACGCTGAATCCGAAGTCAGTTCGGGAGGCGGATGTGGAACGAGTTTCAACGATAGCGGAGTCACACTGAATGACTGATCCGACGCAGAGGGATCGATTCGCGGCGTACTTTCCAAGAGTCTTCGCATATGTCCACCGTTGGGCCGATGATGATGAGCGCTGCCGAGAGATCGTAACCGGGGCGTTCGCTCGGGTCTTCAACCGCGGCGCCATCTTGAGCGATAAGGACTTCGCGGTGGCGCTTTTCAGCGTTGCCAGAGAACTGTGTGAAGAATCTGGGAAGAGTTCGCCGAAGGCGAATGGCGGCCTCAGCGCTCCGGAGAGCGAAGTCCTGGCGCTGATGTTCGACGCGCAGCTTACAAGGGGTCAAGTCGGAAGCCTCCTCCAGGTCCATGAAGACACCGTTGTCTCAGCCCTGGTCCGGGGTCTCAGGAAGCTCAAGGGCGTGGTCACACACGACTCGAGTCCCTTGCTTCAACAACTCTAGCAACTAACTATCCGGGGCAGGTGGGAGGAAATTGGCAGTGATGCAGGCAACCGAAGTTCAGAGACCTCGCCGAACGCGTTGGCTCAGAACAATACTGCTCAGCACGGGCGTCATTCTCGCTAGTGGTCTTTCGTTCGCGATCGGCTATCTTGTTGCCGGCGATGTCTTGTTCGTGTCACGCGATGTGGTGGTCGGCTTCGGCGGAGTCGGGGCACTGCTGGTTGCCTTTCAGCTCCTGATTCAGATCGCGGTCCTCTCCCGAGCGGAGCGCACAGAAACTGATGCACTGGTGTGTGCGAGGGCGCTCGACGATCGTAACGAACAACTGCGGTTAACCGGTCTGCTTACGGACGCTCTCGGCGGGGAGTGTGGTGCACGGCAGGTGGCGGCCGCAGCGGTGGAGTTCACGACGGGTCACCTGGGTTCCGAGAATGCCACGTTCTGGCGCCTGGACGGCGATGGGCTACCGTTCGCATATCTATCCGGGGAGACCGTCGACCCTGGCTCAGGAAAGTCGCTGCCAGAGGATCGTGAGAGCGCGGCTCTGGCCCGGAAGGCCGCGCGCGGCGGCGAGCCGGTCATCGTGATTGGGTCATCGGGCCAGCCAAGCAGGGAGCGGCCGGCGCACGACTCGCCGTTTACGCTTTTTCTGCCACTTCTCGCGAAAGAAGATGTTGAGGGAGTGTTGGAGATCGAGACAGGCGGCGGGGTCTGGGATGCGTGTCAGTGGGACATTGTGGGCGGTCTGGGCCGACAGATGGGGGTTGCCTTCAAGCGAGCGCGCCAGTACGAGGAGATGCAGAAAAGGGCCGACATCGACTTCGTCACGGGCGCCTACAACTATCGTTTCATGCAGTCATATCTCCACCGTGTGATCAGCGCTGCCGGGAAGCGCGACCGCGAAGTGGCGGTACTCTTCCTGGATATCGATAACTTCAAGGCGTTCAACGATACGCTCGGTCATGGTGCCGGCGATCGTGTGCTGCAGACCGTCGCCGGTCAGCTACGGCTGATGACGGAACGGGTGGGCATCGTTGGCCGGTCCGGCGGTGACGAGTTCATGGTTGTCCTGCCTGGTCATACGGAGCTTCAGGCACGGGCTCTGATCGAGGCTTTTCAGGATTGGTTGTCCGTCTCCGCGCCGCCGGTGAGCGGGATGTTTCGCGTTCGGGTCTCCGGTGGCTATGCGGTCTTCCCGCATGACGCGGACAACCGGCAGGGGCTGCTGGGCGCTGCGGATGCGCGATTGTATCAAGCTAAGAACCAGAACAAGAGCCGGCCGACGACTCGTGGTGGGAACGGCCAAGGCGAGCGGACGATCGGTGTCTATGGGCTCTTGGACCGGATCGTGGACGAGGTGGACCGCCGGGACAACTACACGAGAGTGCACTCAGAGAAGACTGCTGAGTACGTCGCCGCGCTAGCGCAGCGGCTCGACCTGTCGCCTTCGGCGCATCGCGTTCTTCGCCTGGCGGCGCTTTTGCACGATGTCGGTAAGGTTGGTGTGCCCGGACACATCTTGTGCAAGCCCGGTGTGCTCGATGCCGGGGAGCTGGCGATAGTGCGCCATCAAATTGAGATAGCGAGTCAGCTCATCGTCGATGTTCCTAACTCGGATGAGGTGCGGCAGGTCGTCCGTCACCTTCGCGAGCGCTGGGACGGCACGGGTTACCCAGATGGACTGGCCGGGGATGACGTTCCATATCTGTCGCGGGTGCTGGCGGTCGCTGACGCTTACGCGGCTATCACGTTGGACCGACCGTACAAGGCAGCTCTGTCCGGCGAGGACGCCTACGAAGAGTTGGTTCGCTCGTCCGGGACGCAGCTCGACTCAGATATGGTTGCGGTGTTTGCGGCTGTGGTGAAGACCGACCAGACGCAGGCCGAGTCCGAAGCAGTACCCTCCGCGACTTAGTACTTCGAGACGTTGAGGTCTTCGATCTTTCCCTCGACGAGGTAGACCACGCGTTCACAGATATTGGTAACGCGATCAGCGATCCGCTCCAGGTTGTGCGCCGCCCAGATCAAGTAAGTCGCCCGCTGGATCGTCTCAGGGTCGTTGATCATGAGGGTGAGCAGGTCCCGGTAGACTTTGTCGTAGAGGGCATCAACCTCGTCGTCCCGGTTCACGATAACGCGGGCTCGTGCGGTGTCCCGATCCCGGTAAGCTTCTAAGCTTCCGCGGAGCATCTCGATGGACACTTCGGCCATCTTCGGGATGTCGATGTATGGCTTGAGCGATGGCTCATCCCCCAGCATCACGGCGATCTTGGCTATGCCTTCGGCGTGGTCGCCCATTCTCTCGAGATCGACTGTGATGTAGAGGACGGAAACGAGCGTCCTGAGGTCACCGGCGAGTGGTTGTTGTGTGGCCATGATCTCGAGGCACTTCTCCTCGGTGTCGTAGCGTTTCTTGTTGATGGCGAGATCGTCGGTGATGATGCCCTGAGCCAGCTCCAGGTCGCGGTTCTTGAGGGCCTGGATGCCGCGCGAGATGGCTGTCTCTACCATGTTGGCCATCGCAAACATGTCCTCTTGAATTTCTGAAAGCTCGCGCTCGAATGTGATTCGTGTCATGTATCAGTTCACTCTACGCTAGCCGAAGCGGCCGGTGATGTAGTCCTCCGTGCGCTGATCTCGCGGATTGGTGAAAAGCTCTCTGGTGGGTCCATACTCTATCAGTTGTCCGACCCCCTGCACTCCGGCAAGCATGAATGCCGTGTAGTCAGAGACTCGTGCTGCCTGCTGCATATTGTGCGTAACGATGACGATCGTCAACTCTTTCACCAAGTCCCGGATTAGGTCCTCGATCTTCAACGTCGCGATCGGGTCCAGCGCCGAACATGGTTCGTCCATCAGAATGACGTCCGGCTGGACGGCGAGCGCACGAGCGATACAAAGCCGCTGCTGCTGCCCGCCTGAGAGCGCTAGGCCGGACTTTTTGAGGTCGTCGCTCACTTCATCCCAGAGGGCAGCCTGGCGGAGCGACTTCTCCACCCGTTCTCGCATATCGCCTTTGTAGCCGTTGACACGCGCGCCGAACGCGACGTTCTCGAAGATGGACTTCGGGAAGGGGTTCGGTTTTTGAAACACCATGCCGATGCGCCGCCGTACCTCAACGGGGTCGATGTCCTTCGCGTAGATGTTGTGCTCGTGGTAATTCACTGATCCCTCGAGGCGGACGCCTGGAATCAGGTCGTTCATACGGTTGAGGCAGCGAAGCAGCGTGGTCTTGCCGCATCCAGATGGGCCGATCAGTGCTGTGACCCTCTTCACGGGGATCTTCATCGAAATGTCGCCAAGGGCCTGCTTGCGGCCGTACCAGAAGCTAACGTTCTCCAGGCCGAACACTGACGGCCCCTCAGGTTCGATGATCAGGTGACTCCGCGGAGGTTGCTCGGCTCTTTCGCTAGCAAGGGTGTTCGTCATAATCGAGTCCGTGTCTTTATTACTTCGTTGGTTGACAACATCCTACTCCCAGATTTCAGACCCGTGCACTAGTACGTCCTCCGGAATCGCTCCCTGATGACGGCGGCAGTTAAGTTGAGGGTAAAGACCGCGATCATCAGCAGAATGATCGCGGCAGCGGCGTTCTGCCGAAACGCTTCTTGAGGGCGGATCGTCCAGTTGTAGATCTGGATCGGTATGGTCGTGAAGTCGTCCTGGAGCGCCTCGGCGGGATTCAGGCTGTGATCGAAGGCGATGAAGGAGAAGGCTCCGATCATGATCAGGGCCGCCGTCTCTCCGGCCGCGCGGGAGATGGACAGGATCACTCCGGTGATGATACCGGGGAGGGCAGATGGGAGGACGTGAGACCAGACGGTCTGCCATTGAGTGGCGCCGACGGCCAGCGACCCTTCGCGAAGGCTTGGCGGAACTTGCTTGATAGCCTCCTGCGAGGCGATTACGGTCATCGGGATGATCATCAACGTCAACGTTAGAGCGCCAGCGAGTATGCTCGGTCCCAGGTCCGCGAATCGCACGAACATCGCCAGCCCGAGAATGCCGTAGATGATGCTGGGAACCCCAGCCAGGTTTGCGATGTTCAGCTTCACGAACGTCAGGAGCGCGTTCTTCGGCGCGAACTCCTCGATCCAGATTGCAGTACCCACCGCCACAGGAATCGCGAGCACGATGGTGGTTCCCAGGATCCAGATGGTGCCTAGCGCGGACGATCGAAGGCCAGCTTGATCTGCGAAGCGGGATGGATAGTTCGTCAGGAAATCAAGGTCGATTCGACCGGCGCCATCGTCAATCGTGATGTATCCGAGGACCACGAGCGTCGCTACGCCCAGCAGGCTCATTGCCAGCAATAGGTAGCGCGATAGACGCGAGAAGGCTTGCCTGCGGGCGACCGCTCCCGTGGCCCGCAGGTCTACGGGCTCGATATGTTCGCCCTGCACTATTCGTACTGCTCGCGGTACCGGCCGATGATCAGCTGGGAGGCGATGTTGAAGAGCAAAGTCATCAGAAAGAGCATCGTGCCAACGGCGAACAGCGATCGATAATCGACGGTGCCGCGAGCGGCGTCACCGAGCCCGACCTGAAGCATGTAGCCGGTCATCGTCTGTATGCTTGCGAGCGGATCTAGCGTCAGGTTCGGGGTGGAACCGGCCGCAATCGCTACGATCATCGTCTCTCCGATCACCCTGGCGATGCCGAGGAGGATAGAGGCCATGATGCCGGAGAGCGCTGCCGGCACGACCACTCGTAGAGACACCTCGATCCGGGTGCTGCCGAGGCCGTATGCTGCCTCTCGCAGGTCTCTGGGCACGTTCGACATCGCGTCTTCGGACAGAGAGGCGATGGTGGGCAGGATCATCACTGCCAGCATGACGCTGGCCGAGAGCGAGTTGAAGATTGGAACGGTTCCCTTGCCCAGCCCCGGCTGGAGTAGGTCCTGCGTGATGAACGAAAGTGCGAAGAAGGCGTAGACGACCGTCGGCACGCCCGCGAGAGCTTCAAGTACCGGTTTGAGAACTCGGCGGGTGCGTGGATTCGCGAACTCGCTGAGGTAAATCGCTGTGGCCATCCCGATCGGTACGGCGATGAGCAGCGACCAGAGCACGACGTTGAGCGTGCCGGCCACAAGCTCCCAGATGCCGAAGGACACCGGTTTCTGCAGCGGTTGCCATTCAGTGTCCAGGAAGAAGTCGGCGAACGACACGTCCCGGAAAAACGAAATAGTCTCGCTGAACAGTACGAAGATGATCAGCGCTGTCGTGGCGAGGGTGACGAAGGCGCAGGCAACGAGCGCCGCCTTGATGATCGTCTCGTTCCAGTGATTAAGGGGGCGTTTGCGGAGAGACTTGCGGAACTCCGGGTCGCCGGCGCCGGGACTTAGAGCCGTCATTTGGTGTCCGTAGGTGCTGTCATGTTGGTTACTCTGGCGAGAGGAAAGGCTCGATCTTGTCGAGCTGCGCTTGAAGCAGGTCGTCCGGCATGGTCACGTAACCCACCTCCGGCACTAGCGTTTCCGTGCTTGTTAGATAGAACTCGATGAAGCTAAGCGTGGGATCGTTGGGGTGGTCGGCGAGAAGGCTCTCACGCGTGTAGATGAAGAGGGGGCGAGACAGTGGCGAGTACGTCCCGTCTAAGGCGGTCTCGAACTTCGGCTCGACGCAGCCTTCGCCACCATCGATCGCTACCGCTTTGAGGGACTTACCCGCCTCGAGGAAGTAGGCGAATCCTAAGTAGCCGATAGCGTTGTCTTCGTTACGGATGCCGAGAGCCAGGACGTTGTCGTCCTCGGAGGGGGTGCCATCGCCCGTATGGAAGGCGTTCTCGTCGACTTTTTCGATGATCTCTTCCACGAAGTAGTCGAAGGTGCCGGAGTCTGTGCCCGGATAGAACAGTTTCGCGTCACGGTCCGGCCAGTTTGGGTTGATCTCAGACCATTTCTCGGCCTTTCCGGAGAACAGATCGTGTAGTTGTTGGACGGTGAGACAGTCGAGGAAGTCGTTGCTTGGGTTCACCACGATCGTCAGTGCATCGATCGCTACCTGGAGTTCCACGATGTCATCGATGCCTTTTCTGGCACAGGCTTCGATCTCAGAGTCCTTGATCGGCCGAGAGGCGTCGCTGATGTTGATGTCCCCGCGACAGAACTTCTCGAATCCGGCACCGGTGCCGGAAAATCCAACGTTGATTCGGGTGCGGGTGATCTTGCTGTACTCTTCGGCGGCGGCTTCAGAGATCGGGAACACGGTGGACGATCCGTCAATTCGGACCGTTTGCCTGTCGTACGCACACGCCGATAGTAGAAGTGCGATCGTGGCTGCGCCTAACGCAGCGGCCAGCAGGATGGGTGATCTTATCACCTACGGACGCTGCGCGGAAACGATTCTCGTTCGCATCGCCTCAAGCCTAAGGCGAAACGATGTTAACGGTCTGTAAACAGCGTTTAACGGTTCGTAAAAGCTCTGGTCGACTGAACCTGAGCTAGCTGTTGTCGGAAACCGGCGCGACCGGGATACGGAACCAGAACGTGGAGCCGCTGCCCAGCTCGCTTTTAACTCCAAAGGAGCCGCCGTGCGCTTCTACGGTGTGCTTGACCACAGCCAGGCCAAGTCCGGTACCGCTTTCCTGTCTTGACCGGTCCGCCTTGTAGAATCGCTCGAACACTCGTGTTACGTTGTCGGGGTCGATGCCGACGCCGGTGTCGGTTACATACACGGCGACCGAGTCGTTTGCGGCGGCGCATGAAACGCGTATCGATCCGCCTTCTGGCGTGAACTTGATGGCGTTGCTGACGAGGTTAACCACCACGCGCTCGAGCCGCTCGGCATCGCCGATCACGCTTGGCAGGTCGTCGGCAGCCTCGATCGTCAGTTCCAGTCCGTGGCGTTCAGAGCGGTGCTTCTGGCGCTGAACGGCAGCGAGGACGACTGAACCGAGGTCTATGGTCTCGCGCGCCATCGGCACCTCTCCGGATTCGATACGTGAAAGCTCGAGCAGTTCTTCGACGAGTTGCACGAGGCGGTCGATCTCCATGTCGGCGCGTGACACGAAATCTCGCGCGACGGCCTCGTCCTGGAGCGCACCGGTTGCCAGAGTTTCCAGGACCGCTTTGACGCCGGCCAGAGGCGTCCTCAGCTCATGCGACACGTTGGCGATGAACTCCCGTCGCACTCGTTCTACGCGTTTAACCTCCGATAGGTCGCGGATCACCACAAGGGCGGACCATCCGCCGCCCCCTAGAATCGGGGCGACAGACACCTGAAGCCACTCGTTGGCGGAACGTTCGATGACGTGGGTGGCGCGCGAGCCCTGGTCGCGGCTCGCTCTCAGCGCGGCCAGGACTTCGTCGTTCGGCAGCAACAAGCCGAAGGCGCTGCCCAACAGTTCATCCATCGGACGGTGCAGCAGCTCGGGGGCTGCGCGATTTGCGTAGGCGACCGATCCCTGAGCATCCAGTGCCACCACCGCGTCGACGCTGGCGTCGAGTGCGGCTGTTAGGCGTCGCCTCTCTTCGCGCGCGCTATCTACCAGTCCCTCGAGTCCGCTGGCCATGCGATTGAATGCCCCGCTGAGATCGTCGTCCGAAGTAGATGACGGCGCCACGCGGCTGCTAAAGTCGCCGTCCGTAATCGATCGTGCTGCTTTGGTCACCCGCGCGGTCAGTTGCGCTAGACGGGCGGTCAGCAGGAGTGCCAGGAGGGTGGCGGCCAGAGACGCGGCCAGTCCTGTAAGGAGCAAGGAGTTCGATTCACCCGCTCCGCCGTCGATCTCGTCTGCGATGTAAAGCGCGAGGGTGGTGAGCGCGATCGCCAGGAGCGCTGCCAGCGTCAGCAGCCAGCGTAACCTGATCGTCTTCAGCACGATCAGCCCTCGAACCTGTAACCGAGGCCCCTGACCGTGATCAGTCTTACCGGTCTCGAAGGATCCTTCTCGATCTTGTGACGGAGCCAGCTGATATGTACGTCTACGGTGCGGGTGTCCCCGGCGAAGTCGTAGCCCCAGATCGCGCTCAGTAGTTCATCTCGTGAGAAGGCTCGGCCGGGGTAGCGCATGAAATTGGCAAGGATGTCGAACTCTTTTGGCTTGAGCGCCAGACGTGTGCCGCCCTGGGTGGCCGTTCTTGCCGTCGGGTCGATGGTGAGGTCGCCTGAGGTCAGTACGTCTGTCGGCGCTGATCCTGCGGGACCGGCGCGGCGCAGCAAGGCGCGAACCCTGGCCATTAGCTCACGCATACCGAACGGCTTCGTCACGTAGTCGTCCGCGCCGACCTCGAGTCCGACGACCTTGTCGACCTCATCGATCTTTGCGCTAAGGAGGAGGATCGGCGCGGAGGTGTCGCGGCGCAGAATGCGGCAGACCTCCAGCCCATCCAGTCCGGGCAGCATGATGTCGAGGAGGATGAGATCCGGCTTAAGGGCGCGTGCGGTAGCGACGGCAGACTCGCCATCGAGGGCAGTCTCTACCTGATATCCCTCGCGTTCGAGGTTGTATTGGAGCGTAGCGACGAGGGTCGGCTCGTCATCGACAACAAGTATTCGTTTCACGGCGAATTCCAGACTAATTATATTCCGAGTCGCCGTACGATCTCGCAGACGTTGGGATCGAAGATGTGGTGAGAGTGGAACCAGGGGCAGTGGCGCTTAAGGTGTCTGACATTCAGGTCCTCCAAGGAAGTGTTGCGAGTGTGAGGTGCTGGAGAGTGCGAAAGTGGCTTGTCTCGTTGTCAGGAGGACGGAGAACGGCTCTGGAATCTCGGCTACCCGGGGTGGTGTCCGCGATCGACGGTGCGAATGCGCCGGTGTCGACAGTCGGTAACCCGCGATAATTCGTTTCAGCAGACGTAACTGAGTTGCTGTGAGAGGGGCACAGTCGATACGATTCTATCGGTTGGGCCCGTAGCTCAGTGGTTAGAGCTCCGGACTTTTAATCCGGGAGTCGTGGGTTCGAATCCCACCGGGCCTACCATTGCCTATCTATTCCCCAACTTCTATACCTTCAAACCTCGCCTTCTCGCCCCTGCCGCTCGGTCACGCTGACTACCGGATTCGTTTCGCGACTGGGGGACTGGACGATTTCGACGCACCAGACAGCCCATTCTAGATAGGAATCGCCAGCCATTTCGGTATCAGCTGACTCCCGGAATACCAGTCCGGAGCACTGATGTGACGCTGAGCATCTGCAGTGCCCGATATCTGCAGCCATCCACTCCTGTTCGTTAAGTACGCTTTCTATGGGCCCGTAACGTTTCCGCAGGAGCGGCATCATACCGTATGGACACCATCTGGGAAAAGATAATGCTGTGCTTTGCGACGGGCCGTGAGAGCTGGCGAGTTAGCACAAGTGAGCGACATGCTGCGAATTAGCATTCAACTGCTGAAGCCGTGGTTCACCATCCCTCTGCTGGTCGGCGTTCTGGGCGTCATCGTTAGTGTTGCCCTGTGGCAAACGATGGCGGCGTACGAAGATCGGACGGTGGAGTCACGGTCTGATGCGTAGGCCGAAAGGTATATTGATAGCGTCGTCGATGAGATCCGCGAAGCGCTTGACGCCGTGCGAGAACTCT
>JACZRQ010000011.1 GCA_022574655.1 Chloroflexota bacterium | reverse complement strand
GCCATCCTCTTCGGCCTCTCGATGGACTATCACGTGTTCCTGCTCAGCCGGATCAAGGAACGCTACGACGAGACCGGCGACAACACGGCCTCCGTCGCCTACGGGCTGCGCCAAACGGCAGGCATCATCACCGGCGCGGCGCTGATCATGGTCGCGGTGTTCGGTGGCATGGCTTCAGGAGACCTGGTGACCTTCCAGCAGGTCGGGTTCGGCCTCGCCGTCGCCATCATTCTCGACGCTACGATCGTCCGTATGATACTGGTGCCGGCCAGCATGGAACTGCTGGGAGACTGGAACTGGTACTTCCCGCGCTGGCTCGAATGGCTACCGGAGATACACATCGAGGGAGCGGAGATATCGGCGCCTGAGCCGGATTCCGTTCCCGGCAACTGACCGCATCGCAGGGCAAACGACACCCCGGTCCACACCGAGGCGCGCCATCTCAATGATAGCGCCAAGACCCTAGCGCGCTCACGTTGGAACTACAGCATCCTCGCTTCGCACCGCTATCGAAGATGTCGGAGCCGTCATCCGAAGTTGTGCGCCTCAGGCGCGATCGAGCGAGGTGCTGTTAACGGCGTGAAGCGGTGTGCGGCGACGTTGATCGTGCCGTCGCGGCGTTCCAGGGTGCCATGGACGATTAAGAACGGTTCGGTGCGGACGGTGGTGCGCTCGGCGTCGTAGAGATGTGGACGGACGATGATGTTGGCGAGGCCGTATTCGTCTTCGAGGAGCATGAAGACGAATCCTTTCGCACTGCCGGGACGCTGTCGGCAGACGACCATGCCGACGACCTGTACGGGTGCCCCGTCCGGCAGATTCGCTAGCATGTGGGTCGGGATGGTCGCTTCGTTCAAGTCGGGACGGAGGAAGGTCATCGGATGGTGGCCGGGCGACATGCCCAGGATCGTAAAGTCGGCAGTCATGCGGTCCCACTCAGTCATCGGACGGAGTTGCACCATATCCTGCTGCGTCGGCAAGGGTAGCGCGAGCTGACGTTCGGTGGTGCTGCGGCCCTCGGAGCGGTAGAGCAAGCCGAGCTGCCAGATCAACTCCCGTCGCTCCAGACCGAACGAGTCGAAGGCGCCGCAGGCGATCAGGTTTTCGATCGTCTCGCGTTTGATCTGCGTGCGTTCGAGGAAATCGAACAACGACCGATATTCGCCGTTCGTCACGCGCTCGGCTTCGACGGACTGCGCGGCGGTTTGGCTAAGGCCGCGGGTGTAGCGGAGGCCAATGCGGACAGCACCGCCTTCGATGCAACAATCGGCTCCACTCTGATTGATATCGGGTGGAAGTATCTCGATGCCATGGCGCTTGCCGTCGTTGAGCAGGACGTGCGGGCCGTAGAAGCCCATCGGCTGGGCGTTGAAGAGGCCGCAGAGGGACTCTGCGGGATAGTACATGCGCAGCCAGGCGGTCTGGTAGGCAAGGAGCCCGAAGGCGGCCGCATGCGACTTCGGGAAGCCGAACGCTGCGAACGCTGCGATCTTCGCGAAGACGCTCTCGGCGACCTGGTGAGAGACACCCCGAGCGCGGCAGCCGTCGACGAACTCCTGTTTCAGCTTGTCGATCGCTTCGTGAGAGCGCTTACGGCTCATCGCGCGGCGGAGGCTCTCAGCCTGGCCGGCGCTGAAGCCGGCCAGCGCCATCGCGCACTGTAGTACCTGCTCCTGGAAAAGGATCACGCCGAGCGTCTCGCCGAGCGCGGGCTCGAGGCTGGGGTGCTCGAATGTGACCGGTTCGCGGCCCATACGGCGAGCGATGTACGGGTTCACGGAGCCGCCGACGATTGGGCCGGGCCGGATGATCGCGACTTCGACAGTCAGGTCGTCGAGCGTGCGGGGGCGGACGCGCGGGAGCGCCTGCATCTGTGCGCGCGATTCGATCTGGAAAACGCCCATCGTATCGGCATCGCAGATTGAGTCGTAGACGCGCTCGTCCTCGAAGTCGATGCGCGAGAGGTCGATTCGCTTGCCGTGATGCTCCTCGACCAGGTCGAGACACTCGTCGACGGCGGAGAGCATGCCGAGTGCGAGGAAGTCGATCTTGATCATGCGGGCGTCGTCGACGGAATCTTTGTCCCACTGGATGAGCAGGCGTCCGTCCATCGCTGACTTCTCCTGTGGGACTGTGTCGATGATCGGGCGTGACGAGATCACAAGGCCGCCTACGTGCTGGCTGATGTGGCGTGGAAACCCGGCGATCTCTTCCGCGAGGTCAGCGAGATGACGCCAGCCGCCGGCGTTCTTGTCACGATAGTGGGCGAGACGCTGCATCTCGATGCGAATGTCCTTCGCCGAGCCGCCCTCCGATGCTTTCGCGAGACGATCGAGCTCGGCAGGCGGCAGGCCAAGCGCCTTCCCGACTTCGCGAATCGCGCTGCGAATACGATAGGTGGGGAACGTGGCGACGAGGCCGACGTGGTCCGCGCCGAAGTGGTCGTAGACGCGCAGCATCAGCTTTTCGCGGATGTCGCGCGCGAAGTCAAGGTCGATGTCGGGAACGGACGCCATCTCTTCATTGAGGAAGCGGCCGAGGAAAAGATTGTTCGCGATCGGGTCGATGTGCGAGAGGCCGATCAGGTAGCAGATGATCGATCCAACGGACGAGCCACGCCCGCGGCCGGGCGGGCCGTGATACGGTCGGCCCTTGATCTCGAAGGCGACCTGCTCGGCAAGCTTGAGGATCTCGCGGTGGATCAAAAAGAAGCCGGAAAGCCCATGCTTCTCGACGAGGCGCAACTCCTCTTCGAGGCGGGATTCTACATCAAGCCTGAACTTTGGATAGCGGAGCGCCGCCCCCTCGCGGCAGACCTTCCTCAGGTACGACTCCTGGGTTTCGCCATCGGGAACCGGATAATCAGGGAAGCGGTAGTCGAGGTCGCGGGTGAGATCGAACTGGCAACGCTCGGCGATGCGCTGCGTGTTGGCGACGGCTTCAGGGAAGTCTCGGAACACCTCGGCGGCCTCACCCGGGCTTCGCAGGAAGAACTCGGAGTTGGGTCGACGCTCGCGGTGGCTGGCGTCGAGCGTGGAGCGGCTGCGGATCGCGACCAACAAGTCTTGCAGGTGATGGCGCTCGCGGACGTGGTAGTGAACATCGCCTGTGGCGACGGTGGCGAGGTTGAGGTGTTTGGCGAGTTCGGCGAGACAGCGATTGCGGCGAACGTCGCCGTATACGAAGTTGCTCTGCAGTTCCAGGAAGAAGTTCTCGTGACCGAAGAGGTCAGCGTAGTGGCGGGCGGTTTCCTCGGCCTCGCGGTGGCGGCCAGCGGCTATCAGCCACGGCACTTCACCGTTGCGGCAACCGGAAAGCGCGATCAACCCTTCTGTGCGTAGCGCCAGAACTTCCGGTTCTACGCGTGGCTCGCCACGTTCGTGATCGAGGTGCGCGTGGGAGAGCAGGCGACAGAGGTTAGCGTAACCGCGTTGGTTCTCGCAGAGGAGCGTCAGGTGGTAGCCGGAGGCTAACGTAACCTCAGCGCCGGTGATCGACCGCAGGCCCCAGGCCCGCGCGCACTGCGCAAACTCCATCGCTCCGTGCAGGCCATCGTGATCGGTGACTGCAAGCGTGTCGTGGCCGAGTTCGCGCGCGCGCATCACCATCTCGTCGATATGCGACGCACCTTCAAGGAACGAGAAGTTCGAGTGCGCGTGCAGCTCGACGTAGCTCATGCCGAGTACGCTTGCCTGTACCAACAACGCCGCGCGAGGTCGTGGTACACGTCCATCGTCCGCCCGTCTTCCAGCGAGACGCGCCAGTACGACCGGCTTACAGGCTGCTTCCGCCACCACTCGTCGTCTATGCGCCACGTTTCGAGGACCGCTTCGACTTCACAGCGATGCCCGGCGAGAGAGACGACAGCTGGCCTGCCGCCCTCGTCCGTCTCGACATCGATTGGACGGGGCTGGTTTAGCGGGCGAAGTCTTCGAGCGCCGCTCGTCGCTCCGGTATTCGCGACCACGGTTCCACCTCCACAATGCGTCCCACGGACGGGCCTCCGTTTGTTCCCATCTGGCGCGCGGCTTCCTCCACCTGCCGCCAGAGCTTGCCTTTGTTTTCGAACATCGATCCTTGCTTACCGAATTCGCTGCTCAAGCCGACGAGTTCGACCTCCAACTCCTCCACCGGTCGGTCAGGTGGGTGTCGGATGACCGCGTTCTTGACCGCGAACCAGGCGTCTTTCGGGTCGGCCAGCGCCTCACGGAAGGAGACCGGCAACTCCCACGACCCACCGCTGTCGAAGTTCGCGCGGACGACGACCTTCCGCACCCAGTGACCTCGCAGCGTCTTGTCTGCATAAGCCGCGCCAATCAGGCTTTCCAGTCCGGCGAAGATCGCTTCAAGCGTGACAACGGGCGCTGGCAGTTGAAGACGGCGAGTGATCGTTTGCTCGGCGACGGTCGGGACGAGGGGCTCGTTGTCGGTTCCGTGCGCAAGCTCCCAGCAGCGCTTACCCTCCAGGCCGAACTGCTGCTGGAACGGACCCAGCGGCAGGTTGGCGACATCACCAATCGTCTCCAGGCCGAGCAGCTTCAGCCGCCGCAGCATCGCTTCGCTGGCGGGGAGTTGTGCGCAGGGCAGCCCCCCGAGGAACGCCGCCTCAGCACCAGACGGAACGATCTTCACGACACCGGAACGCGATGTAACGCCGGCAATGCGAGCCGTGAACTTACCACCCGCGATCCCCACACTGGCCATGAACCCGAGCTGCTTATGCAGCGTTGAAATCACGTCTTGGGCGAGCGCTTGGATATCCCCGGAGATACCGGAGAGAGAGACGTAAGCCACCCCCGGCTCGCCAAGTTCGATGTCCGGACTCACCTCTCTGAGCAAACCGAACACCTCGTCGAAGCGGCGCTGGTAGTGTGCCGCGTTCGGAGGGAGCACGACCGCACGGCTGCACAGTGCAATCGCCTCGGTCATGCGCATGCCTCTGCAGACGCCGGCCGTCTCCGCGCCCAGCGAGCAGTCGTGCACGTTCATGCCGCCAATCAGGACGGCGCGGTTGCTGATATCCGGGTGACGCTGTCGCTCGGCCTCGACAGCGAAGCGCGGAATGTAGACACAGGCAATACACATGAGTGATAGGGCCTTATTGTCAGAACATATATTCTATTTGTCAAGTTATCCGTGTCTCGCTGATCAGATGGCCCACGTTTGTGTCGTTCTATGACACGCCCAATTCATCTCCGACCGCCGCGACGCCACCCGGTACAGGAACCCCTACCAAAACGCCCTAGTGTCGGCTGTTCGTTCGATGTCTGATCTAGGTCAGAGTGGCTCGCCGATGTCCGAGCACGGTTCGTTCTGCGCGACAGACAAGCCCGCAACCTTGCGAAGTATCTTGAGGGCGTCAACAGAGTCGACGTCGTCGTCGCAGTCCACGTCTCCAAAGAGAGATGCCACCTCGGACCCCAGCGCTGGGCAGCCCTCCTCCTGCGAGAATCCGATGGCGGCGACGTGCTGCAGACCCTTGAGGGCGTCGACGGAGTCGGAGTCGCCGTCGCAGTCGTTGTCGCCCTGGATGAGCTGAAGGCCAATAAAATCGGACCACGAGGCCCACGCGACACTCGCTGCCAGCGCTTGCCCGGAGACCGATGGATGGAAGTAGTCGAACGCCACGTGCTCTGGGCCGAACGCCGTGTTGAACCCGGCGTTATCGTCGAAGCGGCACTGCGCATACTCGGCGCAAACGTTCTCCAACACCGTA
Organism: Chloroflexota bacterium; assembly: GCA_022574655.1. Classification (GTDB taxonomy): domain Bacteria; phylum Chloroflexota; class Dehalococcoidia; order SM23-28-2; family RBG-16-64-32; genus JACZRQ01. The sequence continues at coordinate 34,724 of JACZRQ010000011.1, read as the reverse complement.
TTGAAGTCGATGTTCCGCTGCCGCACGTTCGCTCGCCGCTGGACGTCCTCCGGTGCCAGCGACATCGCGTTCTCCAGCAGGGACTGGCAGATCAAAAAACCGTCCCAGAACACCACAGTAATCAGGTCATCGTGCAGGATGTCCCAGAGGTGGTACACATCTGGGATGCTGAGGACGGCGATCCGTGCGTCCGGCAGTCCAGCGCTTAACGTGGCCATCGCCGTCTCCAACTGCGACTGGAACGTCGCGACCGGCGTCATCGAAGCCTCGGTGTCGGTGCAGACGTCGTTCGCCCCCATCAGGATCGTCACCAGCTCCACGCCCTGGCTCACGGCCGAGGCTGCCTGTCCGTTGAGGTCGGTCATCTGTGCGCCGCTCACCGAATCGTTGAAGTTGTTGCCGCTAATTGCGGGGTTCTGCGCTAGGATCCGCAAGTACACGCTATCGACCGCCACATTCGTTCCTGTCGACCACGAGTTCTGCGGTTGATCGCCGATTCCGCTGCTGTTAGCCGCTTGTGTGATCGAATCGCCAAGCGCGGCCATCGAGTCTGGCCACCCCGCTGCCTCTGGCTCGGCGAGCGCCGACCGTCCCCCTACGATGGCAACCAACGCCGCCGTCAGCACCGCCAGCGGCAACAAGCGGATTCCCTGTGATAGAAACATGATCTTCACGTCCTATCCTACCCAATCCCGACGCGCTCATCCCGGACCGCCGCGACGCCATAGCCCGAGCCCTGCGCATCGCTCACGCTGGCGACGCCGCCCTCCTCGCCGGCAAAGGCCACGAAAACACCGTCGTCATGCCCAAAGGCTCCTACGCCTGCAACGACGCCGAAGTCGCACGCAGCGTGCTCCGGGAGTAGCTCAAAGGCTACTACCGTCGGCTGGACGACGCTGATAGCGCTGCGTTACTCTTCAGTCCCCGGCAACTATCAAAGACGGAGCTTCCGACGCGATGGCAGGATCCCCTCGGTCAGCATGTCAACACCTCATCGACTGGGCCAACCAGCAGGATGGTTGGATCAAGGCGATCGTCGGTGAGATTGTCGCAACTCGGCTTGAGCTTTCGGAATCGTCCGCCAAAGCAGCGCGGGACATCTATCTCGCGGAGAAACAGCTAGTTGACCGCGATGTGGAAGATATACCCGCGCTTGGCGAGGGCACTAGCGAATCGGCGGACGACGCCCCACTTCTCCTCACGGCTTTACGAGAATGTAGCGGCGTAAATGCGTTGGCCGAGCGGCAAGAAATCCTCTTCAACCCGAGGATGACAGTTCTCTTCGGCGAGAATGCGACAGGAAAGACCGGATACGTTCGCGTGCTCAAGCGCCTCGCGAACGTTCGCTCCTCAGAACCTATCATCCCAGACATCCATCGTCCCGGTGTAACCGCGACCCCAGAAGCGACGATCCACTACAAGTTAGGCGATGAAGAACACGAGCGCGCTTGGCACGGCGAAGAAGGCGTCTCGCCGTTCACGCGCATGACCGTATTCGACAATCCTGCAGCCACCCTTCACTTGGAAGGCGACATCACGTATATCTACACACCAGCAGACCTGGCGTTGTTCAAGCACGTAAATGCCGCGATCACTGGAGTGCGCACACTGCTCGCCGCCGACGTGGCAAGTCGCCAACCGAGTCAGAATCCGTTCCTCGAAGCATTTACGCGAGGCTCATCGATCTTCCCCAAGATCGAGATGTTGGATGCCAGCACCGATTTGGTCGAACTGGAGGAGCTCGCGACTGTCTCCGAAGTTGAACGGGCGGAGCTAGCAACACTCAAGCTGAGCGTGGAGACTCTCAGCGACATGTCTAATCAGAGCCGCGGCGAAACGCTGCGTAACTGGGCCTCGATCCTGCGAAACCTTATCACGATTGCGGAGGCGCTCGAACGATTCCAGTCGCAACGCTACACAGACGCGGTCACCGCAGAATCCCATGCGCGTGACGAACAGACAAGCGCCGCTGCCGACGTGTTCGGCGGCGGCCAACTCCCCGACGAATTGCGACCCGCATGGCAGGCTTTCATCGAGGCTGGTGAGGTTTTTCTCGCTGCCGACGGACAAACTGAGTATCCGACAGTAGACGACGCTTGCATCTACTGCCAGCAAGCGCTGGACGATGCGGCTCGTAATCTGCTGGCAACGTACCGTGATTACGCTAACGGCACGGCTACCGCCGCTGTCGAAGCCGCCGCCGCTGAAGTAGACAGATTTCAAGCTCTACTCAGTTCAGCCGAAGTCGCTGATGCCCTCGAAGAGCTGCGTGTCACGCTCCCGACTGTCGAAGAGGGAGAGCAAGCACCAGATTGGGCTGCTCAAGGTCGTCGGCTACTTAAGGGCGTCAGGGAGGCTCACGAAGCGGTAATCGGGCGTAAGCCAGTTGATGTTACAGAAGCCGTTGTCGTTTCGAGGCAAATCTCGTCACGCCTCAGCGTTGCGTTGGCTGACGCGAAAACCGACCTGAGAGCGCTAGAAGGAGACGCGAGTGAGAGGGACCAGGTATTGACAGAAAAATGTGCGCGGTTAGCCACGCTTGAAGCGCGCATCACGCTTTCCAGTCGCATCCCTGACATCCGTTCGTATGTTAAGAACGCACAATGGGTAGATCGCCTCAAGACACTGATGGATCATTTCCAAGGACTACTGAAGTCCCTGACGGAGGCCAGCAAGGTTGCCAGCGAGGAGCTCCTCAATCGCGACTTTGAGAAGGCTTTCTACAAAGAGTGCAAGTTACTACGTGCCCCAAAAGTTAAGCTTGATTTCCCCGGACGAAGAGGAGAGGCCGCTAGGAGAAAGACCGTCGCGGCAGAACATTCAATCGCGGAGATCCTTTCGGAAGGCGAGCAGAAGATTATTGCTATTGCCGATTTTCTGGCCGAAACATCTCTCCGTAGCGGCTCGGCTCCAGTCATATTCGACGATCCAGTAACTAGCTTCGATTACAGACGTATCCGTGAGATAGCCAAGCGAATCGCGTCCGTCGCCGAAGAACAACAGGTGATAGTCTTCACTCATAACATATGGTTCGTGTCAGAGTTACTCATGGAATTCGAGAACCGACCGCAGCAATGCACGTACTATCAAGTAGGCGAACGAGATGGCTCCAAAGGGATCATCACACGAGCGATCGATCCTCGTTTTGATAATCCGACGAAGATACGAGGCCGGATCAACAAGGCGATTCAAGACGCGGGAGCGGTCGACGAAGCCGAGCGGCAAGAACGTATCGACTTCGCCTACGCCGATATACGAGCATGGTGCGAAACAGTCGTGGAAGACAAGTTACTTGCTAGGGTAACGCTACGCCACCAACCTAACGTTGCCATGCAGAACCTTCGCCGCATCAAGACTACCCACCTTCAGGTCGCCATCGACATCATTTTCCCAATCTGGGAGAAAGCTAATCGGTATATAACAGCGCACTCGCAGCCGCCGGACACGCTCGGCATACGTCCGAATCTAGATGAACTAGAGTACGATTGGGCCACGTTACAAGCCGCCCTCAAGGCGTACGACGCCGGCAATGGTGAGGGCTAAAGGTTGGTGGCCCCACTGCCACTTCCCCCTTCGAGCTACCGCCTCCGCCCGCTATCCTAAAATTAGCGCCTCTCGACGTCCGAGCCTAGCGCCAGCACCTTAACATCGTCGTCGTCAGACCCGTCTGGATCCCGCGACTCGTCTGGGCCCTTCCCGCCCCGATCCCATCGGGGCTGCCCTGCTATCCACTAACCACTGTCCACTATTCACTCACTGATTGAGCGCACCCCCCAAGGCTTTGAACCGCACTCAACCAAGCCCAATCACCTCCAGAACCCCCTCCCCAGACACCACGAGGCCCCGAAAAAATAAAACGCTCCGCCAGGCAACCAAGATTCGTACCGGCCCTGCCCCAGCCAATCAAGATCCAGATACGAAATCACCCTTGATCGTTGGTCGTTATCCCTTGATCGAGCGTCGCTACTGGGTGAGCGCTTCGTCGTCTGCAGCGTTGTGAAGGCACCCGTAGTCTGCTACTATGCAGGATAGGAAAGGAGGTGATGTGAATGGGCGATACAGACGAATCAGGCCGTAGGCCTGTCCATTCACACCTTCACCTCTCCGAGGTGCTGGTGTAACTGGCTAAATTAGCGCGTGGACAGGTCTACGTGCTCGAAACAGAGGGTCAGCCTTAGGGCTGGCCCTCTGTTTGTCTCTCCGATACCGTGGACCCTGACATGCCACTTGACCTCGAACAGATCGAAGCCGGTCTCACGACGCGGAAGGTCGGTCGCAGCATCATCCACGAGATGGTCTGCGACTCGACGATGAACATCGCCCGCAGCGAGGCGCAAGATGGGGCGTCGCACGGGACCGTCGTCCTCGCCGAAGAACAAACCTCGGGCCGCGGTCGCTTCGGCCGGTCCTGGACGTCGCCGCCGGAGACGAACCTCTATCTGACGCTGATCGTGCGCCCGCCCCTCGAACGGCTGCGCTCCCTGACCATGATCGCTCCGCTTGCCGTGTGTCAGGCAGCCGAGGACGTGGTCAACCTCAACGCCCGGATCAAGTGGCCGAACGACGTCCTCGTGGGCGAACGAAAGTTGGCGGGCATCTTGGTCGAAACTGAAGTCTCCGGACAGGACGTACGTTTCGCGCTGATCGGCATCGGCCTCAACGTTAACCTCGACGTCGACCGGGCGCCTGAGATCGCCCAGATAGCCACCAGCCTGATGCGAGAGTCCGGGCGCCGGGTCTCGCGGGAGGAGACCTTGGCCGCGCTGCTCAACCGCTTAGAAGAGCTGTACGAGAGTCCGGCGGCGGCCATCGTTGAAGCCTGGCGGTCGCGCCTCGAAACACTCGGTCGCCACGTTAAGCTGTCGCTGGGCGACAACGTCTACGAGGGCGTGGCCGAGGACGTTGACGACGTAGGCAGCCTCGTCCTGCGTCGTCCTGATGGCTCGACTATGACCTTCGAAGCCGGTGAAGTCTCCCTGCGCGATCCGGGCGGCGCCTAGCCTTCGCCGCTGCTCTCTGCCGAGTCTGCCTCCGCGATGTCTCGCGTTCCTGCGTTCTTGCCAGAGCCGTTTCCTCCAGCGAGCTTGGTGATCATCGTGAAGACGTCGATCGGTACGGGGAAGATGATCGTGCTGTTGTTCTCAGATGCAATCTCCGTCAGCGTCTGCAGATAACGGAGCTGCATGGTGGTTGGTGTAGCCGCCATCACCTTGCCGGCCTCGGAAAGTTTCTGAGAAGCCTCGAACTCACCCGCGGCGTGGATGATCTTGGCGCGCCTCTCACGCTCTGCTTCTGCTTGTCGGGCCATCGCCCGCACCATCTCTGCCGGGAGGCCAACGTCGCGCACCTCCACGATGCTAACCTTGATGCCCCACGGCTCTGTAGCCTCGTCGATGATCTGCTGCAACTTCTGGTTTAGCTCGTCCCTGTTGCTCAACAGTTCGTCAAGCTCGGATTGGCCGAGCACGGCACGAAGCGTAGTCTGAGCAACGAGTGACGTCGCGCGGATGTAGTCCAACACGTTGACGATGGCAGCTTCCGGGTCAAGAACCCGGAAGTAGACCACCGCGTCTACCTTGACTGTGACGTTGTCCTTGGTGATCACGTCCTGACGCGGCACGTCCATAGTCACGGTGCGCAGGTCCACCCTTTGCATCTGCTCGATGAACGGCAATATGAAGAACAGTCCGGGTCCGCGGGCACCAACAAGTCGTCCTAGACGGAAGATTACGCCCCGCTCGTATTCCTGAACGATCTTGATCGCGAATGGGAACAACGGGATCGCTATGAGGTAGCCGAATCCGGTCAGAATCCTGGCAAGCCAGTTGGGTGCCGCGCCCTTAACCTGCTGTGGGGGCTGTTCCATCTTCCTCTTCTCCTTCCGACTCTTCCTTTTTCACTTTTAGCCTTAGCCCATGAACCTCGGTTATTATCACGTGCTCACCTGACTCGACATCTTGACCACCCTCAATGTCTGCTGCCCATGCCTCTCCCTCCAGGAATACGTAGCCTGACGGATCGAGAGCGGTCCGCACGACCGCTTGTTTGCCAATCATCGTCTCGACTCCCACCGCGACGGGGGCTTTGCGGATCCGGATGATGTTCGCCAACACGAACAGCACCATCGCGCCGAGCACGGCGGCAAGGCTGAAGACCAACCATCTCGACACCTCGAAGTCTGCACCGAATTCGGGCGGATTGTCGCTCATCAGCAGCAACCCGCCCAGGACGAGGGCGAAGACACCACCGATGCCAAGCACACCTCCACTCGTAACGAATAACTCCAATCCAAATAACATGAATGCGAAGAGGATCAGTGCTACCCCTGCCCAGCTGAACGGCAACACGCTCAGCGCAAAGAAGCCAAGCAGTAACGCGATCACACCAAAGACACCGGGGAAGATCGCTCCGAAGTTTATGATCTCGATAAAGATCGCCAGTGATCCGAGCGACAGGAGGAGGAAGGCGATGTTCGGGTCTGCGATGATCGCTAGGAAGTCCTCGATGAAGTTCGTGTTGTTGAATGCCACCGGAGCGTCGGCGGTATTCAAAGTGACCTGCGCGCCGCTGCTGAGTTCGACCTCCTCACCGTCGATCTGAGCGAGCAGGTCGTCTAGATCGCTAGCGATGTAATCGATCACGTTCAGTTCGAGCGCTTCGTTCTGTTCTGCTGAGATGCCGTCGCGGACCGCTGATTCCGCCCAGTCCGCGTTTCGGCCGCGCAGGTCCGCCATCGCCCGAATCTTGGCGACCGCGTTCTCTGTCACTTTGTTGCCGAGATCGCCCTCGATGTCCTCGCCTCCACCGCCGACCGGTGTCGCCGATCCGATGACCGTACTTGGGGCCATCGCGGCCACGTGACTTGCCATGGTGATAAACGTGCCGGCAGACGCGGCCTGCGCTCCGGTCGGCCAGACGTAGACGACGATGGGCACTTCTGCGTTCAGGATTCGGCTGTCAATATCGTCTGTTGAGCTGAGGAGTCCGCCGGGTGTGTTGAGCCGAATTACCACCGCTGCAGCGTCCTCGTCTTCCGCGGTATCGATGCCGCGGCCGAGGTATCTGTCCATTACCGGCCCGACTGTGCCGTTCGTCGTGAGTACGTGAACCGAGCCGGGTGCAGCGCCTAACCCGCCGCCGCAGGCGAAAATGAGGGCACCGAGGGTGATGGCAAGGATAGCGCCCCCGATTCTCAGCCGTCGTAGCGCGATCTTACTGAGTCGCATCTGTCTCCGAAAGTCGGTCACGCACCATAGTCAATCATACTCCTGTTTGAGCTCTTAACCGCCAAATTGAACGCACTTATGGCCAATGCTAAAATGGCCACATCCCATGGGAGATTCTCTAGCATGACTGACTCGCTACGTAGCCCGGGTATGCGCGATTGGCTGCCCGAAGAAATGTACAGATTTCGACAGATAGAAGATGCGTTTCGTGATGTCTGTCGCGGTTGGGGTTACGACGAGGTTCGAACGCCAACCATCGAGCATCTGCATCTGTTTACTGCGGCAGGAACGTTGTCGCCACAGATGCTTGATCGTGTCTACTCTTTTCTGGACTGGGACGGTTGGAGCGGCGAGCGTGTGGTCGTTCGACCTGAATCCACCATTCCAGTTGCAAGGCTCTACGTTGAGCGGCTAGCCGAACGTGGCCTCGCAAAACTCTTCTACGTCCAAAACGTGTTGAGATTCGCCGAGGGCGACGAACGGCGGGAGAGCTGGCAGTGCGGCGCTGAATTCCTCGGTGAGGGGCATCCGCAGGGGGATATCGAGGCGATTGTAGTGTCTCAAGAGGTTTTGAGCCGCCTCGGATTAGTCGGCGACATTACTCTTTCCGATCCCGGAATCCTGCGAGCGATCTTGGTGAAGGCAGGGTGTGATCTCAGCGAGCAGATCGCGCTCTACGATCGAGTGTTAGACGGCGACCTGTCGGCTTTAGACGACGTTCAAGATCGGATACCGAGTCTGAGCCAGCGATTGAGCGATCTGCTTACGGTTGAGGGCCAAGGCATCGAATACATCAGCAACCTGCGGAGCGTCCTCCAAGGCGCGATTCCGGAGCTTCAACGACCCCTGGACGAGCTCGGTACAGTCGCTGAGGTCCTGACCAAGATCGGCACTAAATACCGTATCTCTCCGGTCTTGGTCCGCAACTTCGAATATTACACCGGGCCCGTATTTCGCATCGAAATCGATGGCCAGAGGATCGGCGGTGGCGGGCGCTACGACGGTCTGACATCCGTCATAGGTGGTGGCGAGGTTCCGGCGGTCGGTCTGGCGTTTGAGATGGACGTCGTTTCCTCGTTCCTGTCCGAGCGGCCCGCGTCCAGCACCCGTATCACGATTCGAGCTGCTGGAGCCGAGTCGGTCGATATGATAGCGTCGTTTGAGCTAGCGGAGGCGCTTCGTGCGGCCGGTGCCGATGTCGATATTGCCACGGGTGAAGCAAAGTCGCCAAGGGATGTGGTCGTCGTCGGGGGGCAATTCCTCCTGACCAAAAACGGCACGCAGGCGAAGGTCTCCGCCGTGGACGAAGTCGTGCGGGCCGTTGCTGGCGTCGGCCATGATTAAGCTCGCGCTACCAGCGGGCGACCTGAGATCTCCGACGGCTGAGTTGCTTGAGGCCTCTGGACTTCAAGTGGACGGCTACGACGAAGGCTCCCGGTCGTATCTGTTCGAGATTGAGAGTGTCGGCGCCGTTCGTGTCCGCGTCTTCCGTGAAAAAGACATCCCTGTTCAGGTCGCGCTCGGCAACTACGATCTCGGTATCTGCAGCTGGGCTTGGGTCGCGGAGCTGAAGTCCCGCTTTGCCTCCTACCAGATCATTCCCCTTTTCGATCTAGGCCTTGGGGCCAGCAAGCTCTATGCAGCAACTTCGTCTGAGTTTGCGACGCTCGATGACGTCGCGTCACTGTCCCGAGTACGCATAGCAAGCGAATATCCAAACATCGCCGAACAGTTCGCGCGTGGCGCACGTATGCGGGCGTTCCGTGTTCAGCCGGTCGCGGGAGCGGCTGAAGCTTATCCACCTGAGGACGCTGATCTGGTTCTGGTATCCGGTTCCGACGAGGCCAACGTACGGACCCACGGTTTAAATCCCCTGTTCGAAGTTCTGCGGAGTTCCGCATGGCTAATTGCAAATCGAGACTCCGTTTCTGGAAAGGACCTTGCATCCGTTGTGCGCCCCTTGCTGGCGAATGCGGAGGGCACGGTGAGCGAGCGCGCAATCGGCCTTCCTACCGCTGTGAATTCAAACGGAAACGAGCGCGTCAGGCCGACTCGTCTTTCGATCCGAATGGCGGTGCCGGATGGTCACCAGCAAAGACATGCAGCAAGTGCGCTTGCGGACGCCGGTATTCAGCTTGACGGATACGAAGACTCACCGCCTCGGCGGAGGCCGGGATGCAGCGTCGACGGGCTGGATGTAAAGGTGATCCGACCGCAGGACATGCCGCACCTCATCGCGACCGGTGAGCTGGACATCGCAATTACTGGGCGCGATTGTCTCCGTGAGCATCTTTACAGCTTCCCCTCCAGTCCCGTGGAGGAGGTCGCAGACCTCCAGAGGGGTCAATACAACTTGTGTGCGGTGGTGAGTGAGGACGTCAAAGTTGATACCATTGGAGAGGCGATGGCGATGTGGCGAAGCGAAGGAAAGCCTTACGTTCGCATCGCGGCCGAGTTTCCTGCCACGGCGGATCACTACGCTCGTAGCCGCCACATCTGGCGCTATCGTGTGATTCCTATCGCGGGTGCGTCCGAGGGATTCGTGCCGGAAGATGCTGAGTTATTGATCGAAGGGACCGAGACGGGGCGCACACTTCGCGAGAATAACCTAAAGTCGATCGACCAGATCTACAGATCAACGACGTGCGTGATCGCACGCAAGAACCCGCGTCTGCCAGAGGATCACGCCTCAGTATTTGGGAACGTCGTGTCGGCGTTGCAAAAAGCCGGATCTCAGGCGGATCATTCCGCTTGATACAATTGGCGTAGGTACCAAGACCATGCCCGCGCTGACAGTTCATACCGCTATTGCAAAGGACGTTGTCGATCAGATCGGAGCCCCCATACTCGACAATCGGAGAGGATCGCTGTATCTGGGAGCGACCGCGCCGGACATTCGCGTGCTCACAAGGTGGGAGCGTGAGCGGACGCACTTCTTCGATCTGAACGAATTCGAGGAACAAAGTGGTGTGGAAGGTCTGTTCGACTCATATCCCGAGTTGGCGAACCCGTCTCGGCTCAACGAACAGACCGCCTCTTTTGTGGCGGGATACATCACGCACTTGGTTATGGACGAGATGTGGATCACAAGCATTTATCGGCCCTTCTTCGGTGAGCAGTCTGGGCTTGGCGGAGGCGTGAAAGCAAACGTGATGGACCGAACTCTCCAGTATTCGATGGATAGCGACCGACGGAGCGACAAAGAGTTGATGCTACACATCATGAACGAAGTCGCGATGACCGATCTCGACTTGCAGATCGATTTCATTGATCGCGAAACGCTCAAGCAGTGGCATGGATTCGTCGTGAAACTCACGGAGCAAAAGCCCGACTGGGATCGCTATCGCAGCGGAACACGCCGCCACCTCGAGCGAACCGGCGTGGAGGTCGGTGAGGAGTTCGAGGAGCTGATGAAGTCGCTGCCAGATCTGGTAGACGAGACCATTTCCTACCTCACGCCGGAGCGGTTGGAGGCATACGTCAAAGACTCCCGTACTCGCTGTGTCGAGGCGGTCAGGGCGTATCTCGAATGCGAATAGTCAACGGCGCGGAAGAAGCACGGGCGACGATACTTCGTCGGATGTCGCTTGAGACTACGCTTCCGAAGTCTGTACGCGACAACATTGCGCGCATTTTTGGGGCAGAGCTAGGGGTGCAGGAGGTCGTCGATCGTATTCTGGACGACGTTCGGGCAAACGGCGACGCGGCCGTACTTAAATACAACCGTGAGATCGATCGGATGAGTAAAGTTACAACCCTCGAAGTTACATCCGACGAAGTGCAAGCAGCCTATGACGAGGTCGAGGATGGCCTAATCGACGCGCTAAAGCAGTCCGCGGAACGAGTGCGCGCATACCATGAGCGACAACTGGCGCACTCGATGCGCAGCTTCAATGAGAACGGTCTTGGTCAAATAGTAAGGCCTCTCCAGCGGGTAGGTCTCTATGCCCCTGGGACATCCGCCGTCTATCCCTCCACGGTGTTGATGACTGCGGTACCAGCGCGAACAGCTGGTGTAAGCGAGCTGGTAATGGCCACCCCAGTCCAGCCGGACGGAAGAGTGTCACCTCTGAAGTTGGTTGCGGCGAAGCTCGCGGGAGTGGATCGTGTTTTCAAGGCCGGCGGGGTCCAAGGAATTGGTGCGATGGCTTACGGGACCGAGTCCGTGCCCAGAGTCGACAAGGTCTGTGGGCCCGGCAACGTGTTCGTCACGTTGGCGAAGAAGAGAGTTTACGGTGAGGTCGGGATCGATGGTGTGTTTGGTCCGTCCGAGACGCTCCTGATTGCGGATGAAGGCGCAGATCCTTCGCTGGTGGTAGCAGATATGTTAGCCGGTGCTGAGCACGACGAACTCGCCACAGTCGTGCTCTTGACTGATTCGTCACAGCTTGCAGACGTGGTCGCGAAAGGTGTCGAAGACGGTCTCCGCCACATTGATCGCCGAGAGGTTGCAGCGGAGAGCCTTGAGGCGCGCGGTGGAATAGCGATCGTCTTGTCGATCGACGAAGCTGTTGAGCTAGCAAACGAGTATGCGCCGGAGCACCTTTGCCTGCATGTGGCGGATCCTGAGGCGCTGTTGAGTAACGTTCGCAACGCCGGCTGCGTTTTTGTGGGCGCTATGTCCGTTGAATCGATCGGAGACTACACCGCCGGGCCCAGTCACGTGATGCCCACGGGCGGCAGCGCAACGTTTGCGTCCCCACTCGGAGTCCACGCCTTTCTCAAGGCCACAAGTATCGTCCAAATGGATGACAAGACGGCGCAGGCCGTTGGACCGGCGGCCGCTACGATCGCTCGGGCTGAAGGCTTTGTAGGCCACGCTCGCGCGATTGAGGCAAGGATGATCGGTCCTGCACCGAAGGACGGTCGATGAGCCTGGACGACTCCCGCGATGGCGCACGCGATTTAGTCAGAGAGCATCTTCTGCGCATGCCCGGCTACGAGCCAGTTGAGCCGATAGACGTCGTTGCCAAGCGGTTGGGGATTCCCGAGGATCAGATCGTGAAACTGGATGCCAACGAGAATCCATACGGTCCGTCGGCAAAGGTTCGCGAGACGCTCGAGCGCTACGATATGTATCACATCTACCCGGATCCGGCGCAAAGCCGGGTGCGAGAAGCAGTCGCCGATTATGTGGGCGTCGAGCCTGGGCAAGTCGTTCTCGGGAACGGATCCGACGACCTGCTCGACCTCTGTGCCAGGCTTTTCCTGTCGCCGGGTGACACGCTAGTCAACTTTCCACCAGCTTTCGGCGTCTATGAGTTCCTCGGCCGCATCTACGATGCGAACATCGTCGACGTGCCGCGTGGAGAGGACTTCTCGCTCGATCTTGAGCGAGCCGAAGCCGCGCTGTCTGGCGCCAAGCTGGCGTTCCTGGCGTCGCCCAACAATCCTACAGGCAACCTGACCTCGCTCGAAGAGATTGAGAGACTGCTATCGCCCGGCGCCGTAATCGTCGTAGACGAGGCGTATGCGGAGTTCACGGGCGAGAGCTTCGCTCAGGCGGTTGGGCGCCACGATAACCTGATCGCGGTGCGCACGTTTAGTAAATGGGCCGGTCTCGCAGGGCTGCGAGCCGGGTACGCCATTGTACCGAAGCCGATGGCGGAAGTGATATGGAGGGTGAAGATTCCGTACAACCTCACCGCAGCCGCGGAGCAGGCGATTATGGCGTCGCTCGATGACATTCCTGCGTTGAACGCGAACGTGGCCCGGATTATTGAAGAGCGGGGCCGTCTTTTTGGCGAGTTGGCCTCCCAGTCGTGGCTCCGGCCGTTCGAGTCCGAAGCCAACTTCTTGCTCTGTGAGGTACGTGGGCTGATGGCGAAGGATGTGCGCGATCGTCTGCGGGAACGGGGAATTCTGGTTCGATACTTTGATGCGGCAGGTATCAAGAATTGCCTGCGGATAAGCGTTGGCAAGTCCGAGGACACGGATCGCTTGATGTCGGCATTAGGAGAGATTGGGGCTGGCGTTGCCGGATAGGAAGGCTACTGTAAAGCGTGAGACTCGGGAAACAAACATCTCGCTCGATCTGAACTTGGATGGGTCTGGTCAGTACGACGTTTCCACCGGAATCGGCATGCTCGACCACATGCTTGAGCAGTTGGCTCGCCATGGCTTATTCGACATAACTATTGAGGCGAGGGGCGACATTGAGCGCGACACGCATCACCTGGTGGAGGATCTCGGTCTTGTGCTAGGAAAGGCGTTTAACGAGGCATTGGGTGAGCGTCGAGGGATCGTACGCTTCGGGCACGCGATTGTGCCGATGGATGAGGCGCTCGTGCTCGTTGCAGTCGATCTCGGAGGGCGTCCGTATGCGGGGATTGATCTCCCCTTCGAGCGAGAAATGATCGGCGAGCTTCCGGCAGAGAACGTCGAGCACTTCTTCGAGTCGCTGGCTCAGGAGGCGAGATTGAACCTCCATGTGCGACAGCTCACGGGTGGGAACGACCACCACAGAATCGAGGCCTGCTTCAAGGCGGTAGCTCGGGCTTTGAGCGTAGCGGTCAGCATAGACGAGCGCATCGCCGGTGAAGTGCCAAGTACCAAAGACGTGCTGTAGGGTTGGCGGATCTCGACGCTGCGCTAGAGGCGCGGCATCCCGACAGGTTCCAGAAGCATTCCGTGATGATGGCTGTCTCTGGCGTCATCGTCCGAGACGGCCAAGTGCTTCTCGTACGGGATCACCATGGGTTCTGGGCAGGCGTGGGTGGCTGGATCGAGGCGGGGGAGCATCCCGAGCAGGCGCTGTTGAGGGAAGTCCGTGAGGAGTTGGGAGTCGAGGGCGAAGTCACGCGAGCTTTTCGCCCACATCTCGTTTGGGATGTCGAGCGAGCCAGCGAGAAGTCAAACTTTCTACTACTGATCTACGGGCTACGGCTCTTCTCAGACGAGTTCACGCTGCAGGCAAAGGAAATAACTGATGTGATGTGGGCTGGACCAGACGAATGGGGTGAGCTGGAGATGCTCCCGTACGTCCGGGAAGTGTTCGACGACCGAATTCAGGAGTGGCTCAACGGAAGCTAAAGGCTCAACGCTAGTTAGCTTCCTCTAGCTCAAAGCGAAAATCCTCGATCACCGGATTGGCAAGCAACTTCCGGCACATCTCAGTCACCTGCTTCTCGGCCTCGTCTTCGCTGCCAGCCTCCAGGCCGATCTCCATGTACTTTCCGGCGCGCACCGAAGCTACCGCCTCGAAACCGAGCGAGTGCAGAGCGCCTCGAATCGTTAGGCCCTCTGGGTCGTTGACGGTTGGCTTCAGGCTAACATCTACTCTGGCGAGGAACTTCATGACGTTGGATACCCCGGTTCTGTCTTGATCTTCTCGATCTGCTGAATGTGATCCATGGAGTGGATCCTTTGAAACGCGATCCACTGCGTTAGATTAAGGTTGCCAAACGCGGGATGTTCGAACGTCTGCTCGAGCCGGTCGCTCTCTTCCAATTGATCGACGAGGCGCTTCGTCTCTTCGAATAGCCTATCGATTCGCGAACGAAGTTCGTCTATCGGACGTTCGCGTTCAGACGCTTCCGACATCCCCAGCGTTGAGTCTGTGTCGAACGTCGCAGAGAAGGCTGGCCCCTTTGCGTATTCGGCGATCTTAGAGTTGACCCCGTAGCTACCAACTATGAAGTGGCCCAGGACGGCCTTCGCGGACCACTCACCGTTTGGCCGGTAGCTGGCTTGTTCTTCGCTAAGCGTCTCCAGGCAGCGGGACCAGTCGTCGCCCGTGCGCTCGATGAGAGCTGAGAGGCTCGCGAGCCCTTTGGAGGCTTGATGCTCCATGTAGTCCCGCGCCTGCTGCACCGGGTCTGTGTCCTGCGTCATCCCTGAACCTCCCGGTCGGTGGCAAAGCCCTCCGTTGTCCACTTGAGCGGGCGTATGTGAATCGACACTACATCGAAGTCTGCCGTGTCGTGTACGTAAGCGCGACCGCCAGCCTCACCAAGATATCGTGTCGCCACCCGCTCACGCCAGACGTTGTCGATCGTGCTTCCAACCCGTGCCGTGCCCTGAACTAACACCATGCGGTAGGGGACTTCTTGCGTGTAGATCAACAGGCTCGCGAAACCCTTGTGGCTGACGTTCTTCAGCTTTTGCGTCTCGCGGAACGTACTGACGATGAACTCATGGCCATCGTAGTCATACCAGACCGGCGTAACGTGCGGACGACCATCAGGACGGACAGTCGAAAGTGCAGCGATGTTCGCGTTCGCCAAAAACTGCTCCACTTCTGGAGCGAGTAGCGTCATGGGCGAGTTAGCTCTTGGCCTGTGAGTTGACGGAACGCCTCCCGGTACTTGTCGGCCGTTCTTTCAGCGATGTCAGGGGGAAGGTCAGGGCCGGGAGCTTCCTTGTTCCAGCCGATTTCACTCAGGTAGTCACGGAGGAACTGCTTGTCGAAACTCGGCTGCGGACCGCCCTTCTTGTACTGATCCGCCGGCCAGAAGCGGCTGGAGTCCGGAGTAAGACACTCGTCAATGAGGATTACCTCGTCGTCAAGCATGCCGAATTCGAACTTTGTGTCGGCGATTATGATCCCACGCTCTCTGGCGTACTCGCGTCCGTAACGGTAGATCGCGAGGCTGCGAAGCGCCATGGCGGTGGCTATGCGATCGTCAGTCATCTCAACAACCTCATCGAACGTCATCGGCAAGTCGTGCCCGCTGTCGGCCTTGGTCGTCGGGGTGAAGATCGGCTCGAACAGTTGCTCACTCTCCTTCAGTCTGGCGGGAAGGCCAACGCCGGAGATCGAGCCCTTGACTTGATACTCCTTCCATCCGGAGCCCGATAGATAGCCGCGAACGATACATTCGACGTCTAGTCTCTTCGCCTTCCGGACGAGCATCGCTCGGCCGATCAACTCGCGCGGCAGTTCTATCGGGACTCCCTCGACCTGCGTGTCGTCCACCACGCTTACAAAGTGGTTCGGTACGATGTCGCCGGTTCGTTCGAACCAAAACGCGGATATCTGCGTGAGGACGAGGCCCTTATCGGGAATGCCGGTAGGAAGGACGACATCGAACGCCGAGACGCGATCCGTTGCGACGATGAGCAGATTGTCGCCCAGGTCGTAGATGTCGCGTACCTTCCCGCGCGAGTGAAGCGGTAGATCGAGAGCGGACTGAGTGAGAACGCTGGTGGTCACAGGCCTATCCTTCCGAATGAATCGTCTACGTGCTTCAGGTAGAACGTGTGGTCGAAGAGACTAGCGAGTTCGTCTTGAGAGAGGTGTTCAGTCACGCGAGGGTCATCGGCTAGGAGGTCGAGATACGGACTGCGTTTGTCCCAGGCTCGCATCGCGTTCACCTGAACAAGCTTGTAGGCGTCTTGGCGCTTGAGTCCCTTATCGATCAGCGCAAGCAAGACGCGTTGCGAGAACGCTAGGCCGTAACTGGCGTCGAGATTCTCGCGCATCCGGTTGGGATGGATGACCATGTCGCGAACGATGAAGGTAAACAGGTCCAACATGTAGTCCAGCAGGATGCAGGCGTCGGCGAGGATCACCCGCTCCGCGGACGAATGTGATATGTCTCGCTCGTGCCAGAGTGCAACGTTCTCCATAGCCGAAACGGTATATCCACGGAAGAGCCGTGCGAGTCCGCAGATTCGCTCGCACTTCTCCGGGTTGCGCTTGTGGGGCATCGAGGACGAGCCCGTCTGTCCTGATCCGAACGGTTCCTCGACTTCTAGGACTTCAGTGCGCTGCAGATGCCTGATTTCGGTTGCGAAGCGTTCGAGGCTAGCGGCGATCAGCGCCAGCACAGAGATGAAATAGGCGTGTCGGTCCCGCATAACGATCTGGGTCGAGATTGGCTCGACAAGTAACCCCAGTCGTCCGCACACATCGTCCTCGAGGTCAGGCGGGACTGTGGCGTGCGATCCTACCGGTCCGGATATCTTGCCAACCGCCACTTGTTCCTTGGCGTGTGTCAACCTGTGCGCCTGCCGTCTTAGCTCGTCATACCACCCCGCCAGTTTGAGGCCGAATGACATCGGCTCAGCGTGGACGCCATGGCTGCGGCCGATGCAGATCGTATCCTTGTGTTCGCGGGCGCGGGTTGCGACCACCTCCGTCAGCGCTCGCAGATCCTTCTCGAGAATCTCCGTTGCTTCGACCAATCGCAGCGCCAACGCCGTATCGCCAACGTCGTTTGATGTGAGGCCCATGTGCACGAACCGGGACTCGTCTCCCAAGCTATCCGCGACGGAACGCAAGAAGGCGTTGAGGTCGTGGTGCATCTCACGTTCGTACTCGGCTGCCTTCTCTCGGTCGTAGCGGGCGCCACGAATCTTCTGCATCGCCTCCCGGGGGATCTGATCGCGTTCGGTCCACGCCTCGCATACGGCGATCTCCACCTGAAGCCATTTGTCGAGCTTGTTCTCCTCGGACCAGACGTGTGCCATCTCAGGGCGGGTATATCGCTCGATCATCTCGCGAACTCAGTGCTGAGGGGAGTGGGCGGGGCGTTGACTCCAGTCACGAGCTTATCTTAGGCCAAGCGAAAAGGGAGCGGAAGAGATGGAGCGCCTCAGAACATGTCGGGCTGAGAGGAGGTGAAGGGAGCTGGGTAGGTTACACACGGTACTCTTCCCGCGGCGGCGAGAAGATGTCCACGAAGACACTGGCTTCGAGCGCCGTTGCCTCGTGTGGGACGTCGCCGGGAATCAGCCAGCAACCACCGGGCTCTAGCTCACGCACATCGTCACCGATCTGAAGGCGGCAGCGCCCCGAAGCCAGATAGCCGGTCTGTTCGTGTGGGTGCGTGTGCATCGGGACGACGGCGCCTTCGTCCATGTGCACCTCCACCAGCATCATCTTGTCGCCGGCCGTCATCGTTCGGCGGAATACTCCGGGTAGCATTTCGATGGGTTCAACTTCGTGGCGCTCTATTAGAGGCATTTGGTTGGTCTCCTTCGTCTCAGATCAGCTCGATGTCGACGACTGGGTTGGTCGCGTCTGGTTCGTGTGTTGTGCGAATTCTAGCGTGGCACAAGATTAGCACAGCGGATTGGGCGTCAAAGTTTCTTGGCAACGAAAAGAGCGCGGCTGAGTAGCCCCTTTTCTATTGCAAGCGCCTGGGCTCTGGAATCTGCTTGCCGCTCAAAGAACACCGCTTCGCCTTGGAGAGCTATCAGTTCGTCCGACTTCTGCTGTCGCCCGCGGAGCCAGGCGTGCGCTGTCTCAAGGAATTCCGCCGTCAAGTCCTGCTCAGTGATTGCTGTGAAGCCTGCGGATTCCAGAAGTTCAGATGGAGTCAGATTGCCGGAGCGAACTGCTGGAGGCCCCGAGCGAGCCGCTCGCCGATAATTGGCTGCTGGTAGGCCGGCAGTTATGAAGATCGAGAAGAAGCCTATGCTGCCTCCGCGCTTCAAGAGGTTCTTGCATGCTTTCAGCACGGAGAGCTTTGCTCGAATTCATCAGAGCGTATCCGCGTGTATGACATGGTCGAAGGAGCCTTGTCTGAACGGAAGGCTTTCTCCGCCGCAAATCACTGCATGAATCCTTCGATCGAGCCCGTGATCCGATGCACGATCGAGTGCCGCGTTTAAGGCGGGTCGTGGCAGGTCCATGACAACGACTTCGCATCTTGTCTGCTGGGCTAGATAAACACCCGGCCAACCTCTGCCCGCGCCCACGTCGAGCACTCGGTGGCGGGCCTGAATGCCTAGGGCTTCGATAAGAGCGTGTCAGCCTGTGCCTTTGTTGTGTATCCGTTAGCACCGAACGTCTCTCCGATTACCTTGGATTCGATGTGATCGAGCACGTCGCCGTGTCGCAGTCCGTAGCGTTCCGAAAAGCGATCTATAATTTCGCGCTGTCGGCGGGACAACTCAGACCTCGTCAGGTCGTAGCTTGACGCTGGCGGAATTCGAGAAGCGTCTTCCGGATTGGATCGTGCTTCAGAGCGAGGATCGCTGCGGCATATAGAGCCGCGTTCTTCGCTCCGTTCACAGACATGCTGGCGACGGGTATGCCAGGCGGCATCTGGACGATCGAGAGCAGCGAATCGAGGCCGCTGACGGCCGAACCTCCGGACTGGGCTATCGGAACTCCGATGACCGGTAGGTGCGTCAAGGAAGCGATGACCCCCGGAAGATGCGCCGCCATTCCGGCGGCAGCGATGATCACCTCGACTCCGGCCTCGGCGGCGCCTTCGGCGAATTCCTGAACTTTCCTCGGTGCGCGGTGCGCTGACATCACCTGGACTTCGTGATCTATGCCGAGGTCGTTCAACGTTTGAACACAGAGGTCGAGAGTTGGCAGGTCAGACTTCGATCCCGTGATTATCGCTACGAGGGGCATTGCGCAGTCATTGTCGCGACGCTTTGGTGGCTGGTCAAGTGAGGGCCAGGTCAGTCCACCCTTGCATCTTGAGCGGGTGCAGCGATGTCCTTGCGATAGTGGACCTTCGAGAAGTGAATCCTTCGTACGTTGCTGTATGCCTTGGCTCGCGCGGCTTGAAGCGATGCCGCCTTGGCGACGACTGTAAGAACGCGACCGCCATTGGTAACTATCCTGCCAGCCTCGCCAAGAGCTGTCCCCGCATGAAACACCATAACCTCCTCTTCTAAGGAACCGAGACCGGCGATTTCGAAGCCCGTCTCGTAGTCCTCCGGGTAGCCGCCGGAAGCCATAACGACGCCGACACATGCGTCGGCGGACCATTCGATCTCAGCTTCAGCGAGCTTCTGATTGGCGGCGGCCCAGCAGATCTCGAGAAGGTCAGACTTCAGCCGTGGGAGGAGGACCTGGGCCTCTGGGTCGCCAAGGCGGCAGTTGAACTCGATGACTTTGGGTCCCTCGTCGGTGACCATGAGTCCTGGATAGAGCACGCCAGAATACGGCGTCCCGGCGTCCGCCATCGCTTTGATCGCGGCTTCAGTGATGTTCTTATGGATGAACGTCTCGTCAGCCTCGTCGAGCCAGAGGGCAGGGCTGTAAGCGCCCATTCCGCCGGTGTTTAGGCCTTGATCGCCGTCACGGGCACGCTTGTAGTCGCACGAGAATGGCATTGGCGCCACCGTCTTTCCGTCGCAGAAGGCGTGTGCGGAGACTTCCCGCCCCGACAGATGCTCCTCGATGATTACGGTCGACCCCGAGGCCCCGAATATCGCCTCGTCACCCATCATTCTGTCTATCGCCCGGAGGGCGTCTTCGCGCGACTCGCACATGAAAACACCCTTGCCCGCAGCGAGACCATCAGCTTTGACTACCATTGGGCCGGACTTCTTCTCGACGTAGTTTCTGGCGTCAATACGTGAGGTGAATGTCTCGGCGGCGGCGGTCGGGATGTCGTTGGCAAAGAGCAATTCCTTTGAGAACGCCTTCGACGATTCGATACGGGCTGCTGACTGTGTGGGTCCGAACGCGGCGATCCCGAGGTCTACCAGGCGATCGACCAGACCGCGTGCGAGCGGATCCTCGGGGCCGACCACTACAAGATCAATTGAGCGCTGCTTAGCGGCGTCGCAGATCCCGTCGATGTCGGATGCCTTGACCGGAAGGTTTTCCGCGATCGCCGCGGTTCCAGCGTTACCGGGGGCGATGAATAGACCCGTCAGCCGTGGCGATTGACGCAGCTTCCAGGCGATCGCGTGTTCGCGCGCGCCGGACCCAACGACGAGGACTTTCACGTTCGGAGATGCATGCTACTGGCGTTCAAGGCCGGCTTGGACTCGGCGAGTACAATGTTCTAACGACGTATGATGACTCGACGCATCACGACGGTCTCGCTGATCGAGATCGCGCCATCTTGCGGATCGGTCCGCTCGGTTACTGCCCGCTTCTCTTTAGAGCCTCTCGAAAAGGGTGCCGTAATCGCCTTTTTGGCGACCGACCGCAGCAGCCACTCTCCGATGAACCCCGCCGCCACGAGCGCGGCGCCGCGCACTACGACCGGCGCAGCTTGCTGCCAGAGAGCCAGCGGTTGAGGTTGCTCACGCTTCGCGGGGAACCGATAACGACTCTGGTCAGCCCCGCATACCGTGCAGCTGTCGTCTTTGATAGCATTTTTGGCTCCACACGCAGAACAAGTCATGAGTCTGTCCTCCTGGTACCGCTAGGTGGCGGCGAGCACATTATAACAAGCCAGTTGTTAACACCTAGGCTAGTGCCGATGCCACCGCTCGTTCTATCTGATCTGTCAAATCGTGGCCGGGTACTGATCTGCCTTTTGGGTTCAGGACTTGCTTGTCCGAAATACGTAGGCGACGGTCTGCGAATGCTCTTAGCGTCTCGATCACCAGCGGAATCTCGTGGGCAACGCCATGACGCCGGATTTCCGCGAATAGCTCGTTGGATTCGCCGGCGGACTCTTTAAGTCGCTCGAGGTCGGTGCCTTCGATCGCCTGCCACAGCCGGTCGAACCCATCGCCTCGTATCGGGTAGGTGCAGTAGGTCACAGGCGGTCCCTCATCGAGTTCAGGCGTGGCGAGGTGCAACATGACACCTGCCCGCTCGGCTCGTGTCGCGATCAGCTCCCAGATGACGTCCTGCCACATCCCCTTCGGTCCGCCTGGGGCGGCCGGATGGAGGTTTAGCAGGTCCCAGCGATTAGACGGCTCGGAAGAAAAGATAAGCATGTACCCGGCCAGGACGCCGAGGTCGAACGGGTGCGGCTCAAGGAGCCGAATCAGCTCGCGATCGTAGTCGGCACGCCATTTTGGGAGTGGGTCGCCCTTGCGGACCGGCTCTTTGCCACGGGCGCGACGGAAATCTCGCGACGATAGACAGACGAGTGGCAGCCCATACGCACGGACCTGCTCGAGGAACGAGTCGGTGTTTGGGTCTTCGCCGGGCTTGCGGTTGCAGAAGACGACGGCGATTTCTGCGTCCAGGCTGCCGGCCACGATCGCATCCTGCGCCGCGCTCAACAACTTTCGTGAAGTTTGGCCACGAGCTGTTGCGAACCAGCCGAGACGCAACGTCACGTCGGTCTCCAGCCTAGCCTGCGCCGAATGACGGCGAACCGGCTCACCATGTGAATGAGCGGGTTCGATATCCGGCCGGCTGTCCGGCCGTCCCGTAGCGCAGCCAAGAAGTCTTCTGGTCCGTCGAAGGTGCGCATCTCGACGTAGGCTCGGCCGATCTCTCGCGGCGAATGAGCGTCGCTGGCTGCGGACATCGCCAGTCCATTGTCTGCCGCGAACCGTCGTGCCTTGTCGTTGTGAGACTTGAAGACGATGCGGGCGTTAAATGTTTCTATGAAGTCTATTCGCTCCATCAGGGCCACCATCCGCTGATAGTCTAGCGCAGACCGCATGGGATCGAACGGATGAGGTACGCCGACTACCCCGCCTTGGGATTTGATACGGTCGATCGTCTCCTCTCCGGAGAGGCCGCGTGGGATGTCTTCGGTGAGAAAGAGTCCGAGTATCTCGCCTTCAGATGAGCGTACCTCTTCACCGACGATGATGGTCAGGTCCTCGAGGCCACGCGCTTCGACGATCTTGCTAACCTCGATGCCTCCGCGAATAGTGTTGTGATCCGTAATGGCAATGCAGTCGATCTTGCGAGTGAGACAGCGTTCGACGAGCTGCTCTGGCGAAAGGATGCTATCGGGTGAGAAGTGTGTGTGGTTGTGAAGGTCGGCGCGGATGGGGCGTTCGCCTGTCATTCGGGAGGCGCTTCGTCCTCCGCGGCGTCCAACTCGTACCCCTCCGCCTCCTCACGAAGCGAGGCCATGCTCACTGCGAAGCTCTCCTGCAGGCGGGTCACCTTCAACTCAGCGCCCTGAAGCAGTTCCTGGCAGCGTTGGGCGAGCTTCATGCCCTCTTCATACATCGAGACGGATTCCTCAAGGGTCAGTCCGCCGTTCTCAAGCTTCTGCACGGTCTCATCCAGACGCTGATAGAGAGTCTCAAAGCTTTCGTCGCTCTTCTTCTGTTTCTTAGAAGCCATACTGGCGAGACACCTCCGCGGGGATCCTTCCGTCGGCTACGTGTATGTCGAGCTTGTCTTTTCCTTTGGCCTGCTTCACGCTGGTGATCGCCTGTTTCCCGTCCCTCAACTGGACTACGGCGTAGCCGCGCGCGAGTGTGGCGCCCGGGTTGAGGGAGCGTAGTTGGCTCGCGTGCCCATCGAGGGAAGTGCTCCGTTTTTCCAGGGAGCGGTCGGCGGCGGTCGTGGCGTGTCTCATCTGTGAGTGCAGGCGCTCGAAAAGACGCGAGAAGTTCGGGACGCCCCTCTCGAGGCGGTGCGCCGCGCGTTCGATGCCCGTTGCGGTCTGATCGATGCGATTCCGAACCGTCAGTCCAGCCGTCGCGATGGCCCCGCCTATGCGGGCTAATATCTCGCGACGGTCGGGGGCGACTGTCTCGGCAGCCGCGGAAGGGGTTGGGGTGCGTACATCGGCGACGAAGTCCGCGATCGTGAAGTCGGTCTCGTGACCGACGCCAGAGACGACAGGTGTAGCGCTGGTGTAGATGGCGCGCGCGACGATCTCTTCGTTGAACGGCCATAACTCTTCGATGGAACCGCCGCCACGGGCAACGATGATGACGTCTATGTGGGGCTCGTCGTTCAGTTGACGGATGGCCTGGGCGATGCCGGTGGCGGCCTCGGCGCCCTGCACGGTGGTCGGCGCCAAGAGGATCTCAGCGAGGGGCCAGCGGCGGGAGAGAACGTTGCAGATGTCGTGGAAGACGGCTCCGGAAGGCGAGGTGACAACGCCGATGCGGTGGGGGAATGCGGGTAGTGCGCGCTTGCGGGCCTCGTCGAAGAGCCCTTCCGATTCGAGCTTCTCCTTGAGGCGCTCGAACTCCGCGTGGCGGGCGCCGACGCCTGCGGGTTGCACGAAGTCGACGATGATCTGAACGTCGCCGCGCTGCTCGTAGAGGGTGACGTTGCCGTGAGCGAGCACCTGTGCGCCGTTCTCAAGGGGTGCGCCGCGGTACTGGCGCTGGAACATGACGCAGCGAATCTGGGAGTCGCCTTCCTTGAGGGTGAAGTAGACGTGGCCGCGCTGGGAGCGGCTGAGGTTGGAGATCTCGCCGTCGGTCCAGAGGTTGGTGAGGCGCAGATCGCCTTCGATTACGGTCTTGATGTACCGCGTGAGCCAGGAGACGGAGCAGGCCTCGATCACGTTTTCAGTCTAGCGTTTTGGGGACGGGAGGCGAAGGGGTGAGATGCACACCGTGCGCATAATCAAGCGCTAACTGCGTGCAATCAAGGGCGAGTTCGTATCTGAATCTTGTTTGTGCGTGGGTTGCAGGCAGGAATCTTGATTGGTGGTGAGTCGTTTTTATTTTTTCGCTCGTAATCCGTAGCTGAGACGGCCTCTGGCGGGCGGGTTTCGCTTGGTTGAGTGCCGTCTAAGCGCATGGGTGGTGCGTTCTATCAAGAGATGTTGCTTGGGCGGGTTATTGGGTTGTGAAGGTGCGAAATCATGCGACGCTAGGCCGGTTGGGATAACAGTCTAATGTTACCGGGGATGGGGCTGATGTCGAAGGGGGAAGTGGCAGGGGGCTGGCGGAGGCCGATGGTTAGTTCGCTGCCCGGTAAGCGGATCGAGCTGCTTGCCTGGCAAGGACACCGCATGGCTCCAAAGAGACGCGAGCTAACGGTGAGGATCAGAATGGAGTTGACCCAGTTCGCAACCTGCCGCAGTACAATGCGGTCGAAACAAAGGAGTCCCGCCCGACGACCATTTTGGCGACACTTTGAATCCTGTGATCTTATCGGGGAGGGGTCCGACATGACTTTCGTAGACAGAATGGCCGAGAGGCTGACGCTCGAATTAGCGCGCCGGGATGTCCCGCAGGTTCTGATAGAGGCGGCTATCGAGAGCGGCTACATGTATCATCCTACATCGCCGAACCCGTCCGTAGCTGATACCTTCTACCTTCCGAAGGGCCCGTCCGGCGTCATCCCAATCGACCACTTCGCGGCGTTCCTCAAGGGTGAGCAGGATCAACCCAAGCTGCATGACATACCGGATTACGGCATCCATTCATTGGACGAAGCGAAGGCTATCCTCGAACGCCAGCGTCATATCCGGTACCGCGATCGGATGTGCTTTCGGGGCCAAACCAAAGAGTATCGAACTGTCCGCAAGTTACCGAATCTGGTCAGGGCAGACTCGGCTGGCCGCGAGCGACTCATAATACCGGCGTTCTGGCGACAATTCCAGGACGACTGGCTAGATAGGTTCACAGCCGATGTTCCCCGGTCGATCTTTACTACCTTCGAAGCGGAGGAGTTGATTTACTGGGGCATTCCGAACGTGGATACGTTGGCACAGCGAAACTTCGACCGCCACGGCGTTCATACAATGTCCGATCTTGAGGATTTCCCAGACTCAGAGAGCCAAGAGTATGGCCGACGTTGGCGGCAGCACAAAGTGGACGGACCCTCCAACTCGGAACTTCCGCTGATTGAGCAGCACTATGGCATGAAGACCATGGGCCTCGACGTAACCTTTGATCTAGCAACAGCGCTGTTCTTTGCGAGCCAGGAGTTTAAGCGCCGCGAAGACGAGACAGCCACGTTCGTGCCCGTGCCTGATGGCGCGCATGAGGGTGTTGTATACGCCATGGTATTCAGGGATCCGCCGCTTCGACGGACGGACGCGATCGTTACGGAGATCGGTGTGTTCGAGCACCTGCCTCCAGAGAGACCTATCCGCCAACAATGCGCTCTGCCGGGTTTCGACGCTTTCGGTATCAATGCGGCGGTCACGGACCTAGATGCCGTTTTCTATCTCGCTCCCGATTTCAATCCTGCGGGGCTTCCCTTGAAGGAACATCTATTTCCGGGCGAGCGGGACGATCAATTCTATGAGGCGGTACTCGCGGTCAAGCGTGGACCTAGGGGTGCCTGGCTGTCGGACATAGTCGAGTATCGGTTCGACGAGATGGACTAGCCGGTCCACAAAGAAGCCCCGACTGACTACCCGAGAGGCTGATCTCCGTATGTAGGGACGACGCAGTCACGGCCAACGGACTTCGAACGCGAGGTACTCGCTTATGGCTCCACGCACGTTGACACCATCCGCAACCGATGTCATGTATCGATATCTGTCCGGCTGAACGGTGAGCCAGCGCGAGGCTCCCGGCCTGGTCACTACCAGTTGCTGCATCGCACGACTACCAACCTCGGGAAAGACCGATGAGATCGGCGGGCTTTCGAATTCAACTCGAATCTTGTCATCAATCGCGGTGAACGGACTGAAGGCTATGTGGGACGGGGCATCGAGTCGGGGTTCATTTAGTTCGAAAGCCGCGTGCCCTCGGGCCAGCTTCAACACCACGTTCTGCACTCTCTCGGTCTCGACGCTAAACACGGTTGAGCCTGATTCGACCTGCCGAGCATCCGCAAGCCTCGAAGCCAGCCACGGGGTCTGTCGAAGAATTCGTCTGATCTTCAGCCGCTTGACGGCGTCGGGTTCCGTTGCTCCGGCTTGAGCGCAAGCGATGAGGCACGCGACATACTGTTCGTCACGGGAGAATCCCCCATTGCACGGATCACACGCAGGCACTACCGGGAGGTTCGCCGGATACGGACTGTCGAGAAACACCTTTGAAGGGACGTGATCGCGTGATTCAGTAGAACCTCCACAGAAAACGCAGAAGCCCATCATGCGGCTATCTCCGTAGTTAGGAAACTGTCTTATTTCTGGCCTCCTACACGGGTCTTCAGTCCCACGCAGTCTGGATCGAAGATTCTCTCTGTAGCGAGAGCCAAGGATCGAACTCGCGACCCCGCTGCGGTGGTTTGGCTCTGTGCTTGGCAGATAACTGCTCAAGCTAGGTTACTCCCGCAGCAGGGTCCGCGCGACTTTGGCAGCCCGCAATCCTAGGAGCCCGCCACCATCAAACGTGGGTCGGGGCGGTCGGCTTGAATTCGAACTCCCCCTCGACTACTCGCCTAAGGAACTCACCTACGGGGGCGCCCATCGTGCCTTCGTATTCGGGGTTCTGCGCTATCCACTTGCACCTCCAAACTGAATCGGCCGGACAGCACGGCTACAGTTCGAACTCACCTTCGGCTACGCGTCGTCAACTGCAGTGGTCAACTCGGGCTGTTGATGCCGGGGCGGAGACCTCCTGACAACGAGGTCAGCGAGGGTGAATCGCTTCCAGCTCGTCTTCGCGGCCCATGACGATGAGCTTGTCGCCCACAGCGAGTTGCGCCTGCCGCTGCGGGTCGACGGAGAGTTCGCCGCTCGCTCGCTGAATTGCCAGAACCACGATCGTGGGACTCGTCGTCAGGACTTCCTCTATCGTTCGTCCGGCGAGACCACCATCCATCGCGATCTCAATCTCCGCAAGCAGGGCAGACTCTGGCGCGGCAACGGTCATGTCGACCAGGCCGACAAGGATAGGTTGCAGCGCTGACAAAGCCATATGCCGGCCGGCGGCGATGTAGGGGGAGAACACGCGGTGTGCGCCCGCGCGATGCATTCTTGGCTCGCTTTCTGGATTGCCTGCGCGAGACACGATAAAGATGTCGGGGTTCATGGCTTTCGCGGCTAACACAATGAACGTGTTACTTGCGTCGGAGTCCGAAGCCGCAAGCAGGCAGCGTGCCCGCTCGATTCCAGCTTTTTTCAGAATGTCATCGTTAGTCGCGTCGCCTTCCAGCAGCAGGTAGCCTCGTTGCCCCGCCCGCTCGATCGCTTCCGGGTTGGACTCGACGATAACGAAGTCCACTCCACGCGCCGTGAACTCCCTGCCGATCTCCTCGCCAACGCGTCCAAAGCCGCATAGGATGAAGTGATCCTTGATGGCCTTGATCCTGGATCTCGTGCGCCGCCCACCGAACAGGCTCTCTAGTTCCCCTTCCACGGCGATCTGCATGACAGCGGTGAGAACGTAGAGAATTACGGTGACTCCCAGGATGATGATGATGATGGTGAAGATGCGCCCGGCGTCTCCCAGAGGGTTTATCTCACCGAATCCGGCAGTGGTCACGGCTGTTAGCGTCTGATACGCGGCGTCAAGGAAGCTGAATCCCTCGATCGCCATGTATCCGACGATGCCGATCGCCCAGATTACGGCTGCGGCGCCGCCACCAGCGGCGAGCCTCTGCCAGGGCGTGAGCACTCTCATCGCAGCCCCTCGCCTTCGCTTTCGCGATACGAATACACGATAATCTGTTTCACTTCGTCAGGTCTGCCGATCATGATTGCGGTCCGATTACGAGCAAATGTCCCCTGCCAGTCGGAGTTCGTTTGGCCATCGCCCGTACTTCGAGGCGAATTATATATTAGTGGGCGGCGAGGTGAAGACGGCGTATAACGGTGGCTGGTTCGCTGGCGGTACTAGCGTGTGAAGCACCGTGCTCGGCCGGGATTCGTGTGCAGGCAGTGGGCTAGAGGGAGAACTCGCCTTCTACTACGCGTCTAAGGAATTCACCTATGGGGGCGCCCACCGTGCCTTCGTATTCGGGGTTCTGCACTATCCACTCACGCCAGTGCTCTTCAGAACTGAAGAGGTTGTTGACGCCTCAGCCACCACCGTAGAACGAGTAGATCGATGTGGGTTCCGATCGAGTCAGCTTGGAGTTTTCGATCGTCAGCGTGAGGCGGTCGAGACAGTGTGGGCATGAGTCCTCGATATCGAGTCTGTCATTCTGATAGATGCTGCTGACCAGCAGCATGAAGTCAATCGCTCAGGGGACGTTGAAGACCTCGCCCCCCGTTCGAACCGTATGGAAGAGCAGTCCAACGCCGTCAAGCAGCCGTTCGTGTCCCTCTGCGGGCCGCCAACTGTCTGCGGATATCAGTCCGATTCGAATCAGCATCTGCTTGGTGGCGTCCCATTGGTCAGGCTTGACGGACGCGAGATCGCGCGCCTGCGCTTGGCTTCTGCCGAGGAGCAGCGCTCGGCCGGTCAGCTTTTCCTGGTTCGTTAGCGTCACAGTGGCGGCCGAGACCCCGAAGCGAACCTTCTCCGCAAGCCGGCCCGGGTTCGACTCCAGGTGCTCGTAGAGCCGCCAGCGCAGGTCATCGTCATGGGGCAGCCCCATCGCCGTCTGAGCTTGATCGATCGTGGTGATGTCGAGCGGCTTCTTCCAGCGCTCGTCCAGAAATGCTAGTACGTCGTCAAGCATGAGTCTCTCGCGGCAGCGGTTACGATATTAGTCTGGCGTAACTATACGGCAAAGCGTATACTGGCCGTCAAGATGACCATGCAGGCGACTCCCCTGCGGCCCTCCACTTCTGCTTCAGGGGTTACGGCGAAGTTCTTCCGCGGACTCGGCGATCCGACGAGAGTCCGCGTGCTCCAGCTTCTGTCTGAGGGCGAGCTTACCGTAGGTGAGCTGGTTGACCTGACCGGCACGCTCCAGGGTCGGCTCTCGAGTCACCTGGCATGCCTCCGCTGGTGCGGGTTCGTCGCCACACGCCGCGAGGGGCGCCTCGTGTACTACCGAATCGCCGACGATCGCGTCCTTCGCCTTCTCGCCTCGGCTGATCAGTTCATAGCCGAGCACGGGAAGTCCGTCGATCTGTGTCGAGTGATCGATGGTGAGGACTAGACGATGGGTCACCTCAAAGGACAAGACGCTGACCGGGGATGGATGTGGTTCGCCGCGCCTCTTCTCGTCTGTCTCCCCTGCCTGGCCCCGTTCTTGCTCGGCGCGGTGCTAACAGGAGTGGGGATCGGAGCCGCCGGATCATTTCTGACGGACAACGGGTTTCTGATAGCGATCATCACCGCTGCTGCTATAATACTCGCGTTTACTGTTGCCCTCGGTTTTAGCCGATTGCTCGACGAGAGGCGTCATTATGCCGACGAACATCACTAGAGACGAACTACAAGACCTGATTCGTGACGGGGCGCCGGTCGTCGACGTTCTGCCTCCCGCCGAGTTCGCCGAGTTCCATCTTCCGGGAGCGATCAGCCTGCCGCTGAAGGAACTGGACGCAAGCACGACAGGACAGCTGTCCAAAGACAAACCGGTAGTTGTCTACTGAATGGACGGGCTCTGAGACATGAGCGCACGGGCCGCGTGGCGGCTCGAAAGCCTCGGTTTCACGAAAGTATACGACTACGTCGGCGGCAAGTCTGACTGGATCGCCGGCGGGCTTCCGGTCGAGGGCGAACTGGCGAACGTTCCGCGCGTCATCGATATCGTTAAGCGTGATGTCCCGACGTGCGGTCCGTTCGACCGGATCGGCGACGTTAGCGAGCAGGTCGAAGCGGCGCGCGAGGATGTCTGCATCGTTACCAACGATGATGGGATCGTCCTTGGGAGGCTACGCCGTCAAGCGCTCGGCAGCGATCGTGGGAAGGCCGTTCACGAAGTGATGGAGTCCGGTCCCACGACGACGCGCGCCGACGCCGAGTTGGAGCCCCTCGTGCAACGTCTCCATGACGCTAATGTGCGAAGCATGCTCATCACCACGCCGGAAGGAAGGCTGCTGGGTGTCGTATACAGAGAGGACGCGGAACGGTACTTGGCCGAGGCCCAGTGATAGGGCGACGTTCGATCGGCCCGTTTCCCCACGGGCGATTCGCGGGACAAGACCAGTCGAGGGCTACAGCGTAATCGTCCTGTACAGCAAAACGCCGCCGAAGAGCACGATCAGATACGATCCCATCGCCGTCAGCACGCCGTTGGTCAGCCAGGTCGTGCTCTCTCGAAATGATGTCATCCCCCGCGACACCTTGCGGCGGTCCATGCCGGCAGTAATGAGAGCGCCGATGGCCACGGCCGGTAGTACGCGCCCCAGGCCGTAGACGCCCAGTAGAACGGCCCCGTACAGGGGGTTGGCCGTCGCCACCGCCCAGCCCAGGATGATGTAGTACTGGGGCATGGGGCAGCCGATGCCCAGGCCAGCGCCAAACGTGCCCCCCAGCACCAGCGCCCGCTGGTAGGGCCTGTCCTGCTCAGGCAAGCTCGGCCCGGTTACTCTGCCGAACAGGCTCGGCAGGTGGAAGGCCCCTATTTCGCTGAGCGCGTAGGCGATCGCCAGCACGCCCAGGCCGGAGTATAGACCGACTGCGAGGCTCATCTTCGCCGACATCGGTTCCAGCAGGTCGAGAATGCCCTCGCCGGCAAAGCCGAGACCAAGTCCCACCGCGGCCAGGGGCAGCGCGCTCGCCGCCAGGAAGAGCAGGCTCAACGTGCCTCGCTGGGCCAACCCCTCGCGGGAGCCCAGGATCGAGGGCATGATGAACACCGAGGGGTAGCCGCACGGCAACACGATCATGGTTGCGCCGATGACGAACGCCGCCCCGATCGCCACGAGGGAGCCGGGGCCGCCCGCAGAGACGGCCGCACCCGAGGCGAAGCCGAAGATTTCAGTGTCCAGCACGCCCGCCTGCCAGCTGATGAGTGCCAGCGCGGCTCCGATCGCCAGCGCCGCCAGAAACTGGCTGGTCTTGCCGCCACGATCCCATAAGGACCTAGGCTGTTCCCTGATTGTTGTCATGTTGGTCATGCTGGAGTTCCTATCTCTTCTGCAGACACAGCTAATCCGGGCTGAACCCCACTTCGTCTAGGGCCTCCCTGATCTGGTCGAGGGTTACGGCCGACTCATCAAAATTCAGGCGCACAAGTTTGGTCTGTGGATCGGCCTCCGCTATCACGACTGTCGGCAACGCCTGTAGAGTCTGCTTAATCGTCTTGACACAGCCATCGCAGTGAATCGCCGGGATCGTCAGGGTGGTCTCTTTAGCCATTCTGAACACGTCCTTTCGTCTCTTTCCTAGACCTTAAACCTTCCAGTCGAGGTCAAAGTCAACACCCCGGAAGCAGAGAGTCGCAGCTCTGCTCCTTCTTCTTGATCGGCCTCTTCGGGAGAGCGTTCGGAGGGATGATCCTGGCCTTCGTTCGGAGGAGCAATGCGTCAGACGGACGTCTCGGACTAGGGGAGACTTCAGACTTTGCCCTGTCCTCGCTTGCCGGGCCGGCGAAACTCCAACCAAGCTAACGCCGCCTCGCCTTTGGCGTGGACGCCCTGTTCGATGATGCCGCAGACGCGGGCGCCGTCTGGCATCTGCTCCAGGCGGTCCGTCGCTTCTTGATGCAGGCTGGCCAGCTCGCGACGAAAGCTGCGCAGGTCTTTGAGCACACCGTCCACTTGCCTCAGCTTCTGCTCGAGCAAAGCCAGCACGTGAACGCAGGGGGTCTCATGCTGCTGGTGGAGGAACAGCACGTCGCGGATGTCGTCCAGCGAGAAACCCAACCGCTTAGCTTTGTCGACGAAATCCAACCGCTCGACGTCCTCCGGTCCATACAGCCGATAACCGGAGTTAGAGCGCTCGGGCGCTGCGAGCAGTCCAATTAGCTCGTAATACCGAATCGTCTTCGTACTGAATCCAGTCCGCTGCGCCAGTTCTCCGATCTTCATTTTCGTCGGCATGCCTACCCTACCCTGTCCGTGCGCCCTTCGTCGTTACCTAGGATAGCTTAAACCTTCCAGTCACCTGTAAAGTCGAGATGCCCCGACGTTGAGTCGCACCCGGCTCGCTCTGACCCCGCTCCATGACGAGTCTGAAGCCCCGACCTCTGAACTACCGAGGAGGCCGATAGTACACACTTCCGAACTGACCACGTGACACCTTCGGAAAAAGGGACTAAAATCGCGTGGCGAAGGTGTAGCAAAGAACGGAACGTCAGCCACAAGTGCCGGTCTACAGGCTGTGGCTGGCTGTCCGCATCGGGAGCGCCGGATGAAGCCGGAGACGACCGTGTCGGAATCGCCTACTCAGGCACGAGCCGGTGCGAGCGAAGCTGCTCGAACCGTCTCTGTGATCGACCGTCTTTTTCCGCGGCCCCGCAACTTCGATGTGCGTCTGCCCGATGGGACCGTATTGCCCGGAGCGACCAGCAGTCCGTCCTTTGCTCTGGCGCTCAATCATCCTGGTGCGTTGCGGCGTATGGTCAAGATGCCGATCGAACTTTCCATGGGCGAAGCCTACATCTATGGCGACTTCGACGTTGAGGGCGACATTTTCTCCATCTTTTCGCTTATCGACACTTCCCTGACAAGATCCTTCACAGTAGGCGAGCTGGTGGGCCTCGTTCGGTCTGTCCGCGCCCTACCGAACTCCGGCCCACCGCGGCCCGCAGGTAAAACGCCCGTGCGGCTGCGAGGCATGCTGCACTCGCGCGAGCGAGATCTCGCTGCCATCCGCTACCACTACGACGTGGGAAACGAGTTCTTTGCGCTTTGGCTCGACCGCCGCATGCAATACTCGTGCGCGTACTTCCCGACGGGCTCGGAGGATCTTGACATCGCACAGGAACACAAGCTAGAGCACATCTGCCGCAAACTCCGTCTCCGGCCGGGAGACCGGCTGCTGGACATTGGTTGTGGATGGGGCGGACTGGCCACTTACGCCGCTGATCGATTCGGCGTCGAGGTTGTCGGCGTCAATCTCAGCGCTAAGCAGGTCGAGTATGCGCAGGCCCGCGCAGGCGATCGGGTCGACATCAGGTTCCTTGACTACCGCGATCTGCAAGACGAGCCCTTCGACAAGATTGTCAGCGTTGGCATGTTTGAGCACATCGGCCGTAATCAGCTGCCGGTTTACTTCGGTCACATCTACCGCCTGCTGAAGCCCGGTGGCCTGTTCCTCAATCACGGCATCTCGAGCCGTCCTGCGGAGCCGAACACTTCTTCCGGTGCGCAGGCGCCTTTGAATGAGTCGCGACTGCGCAGATTCATCAGGCAGCGCATCGTCGGAGACGGCATGTTTGCGCAACGTTACGTCTTTCCCGATTCTCAACTGGTGCCGGTGAGCGAGGCTAACTTGGTGGCTGAAAGAGCCGGCTTTGAAGTGCGAGACGTCGAAAACATGCGTGAACACTACGCTCGCACGCTGCGTCACTGGGTCAGCCGTCTGGAAGCCCGGCGCGAAGAGGCGACCGGCGTCTCCAACGAAGTAACCTATCGCACCTGGCGGTTGTACATGGCTGCGTGCGCCTATGGCTTCGAAGCTGGTCGCATCTGTGTCAACCAGACGTTGCTCAGCAGAGCCGCAGACGGCAGGTCCAACGTGCCGCTTACCCGCGCCGACATTTACCAGGACGCTCCGCCGGCGCGGACTAGCGTTGGTGTCGGCGCTGGTCAGGCAAAGGAAATGGTGGAGATAGCGGGACTCGAACCCGCAACCTCCGCATTGCGAACGCGGCGCTCTCCCAATTGAGCTATATCCCCACCTGTCAGCCGCTCGCACGGCCACCAGTAATTATAACGTAAGGCGCGCCTACGGCAGCAGGCCCGGTACGACTTCAATCGTGACGACGCCACCCTCGACGTCGACCTCGCGCACGATCTCTTCCACTGCGGGGATCAGCGCTTCGCCCTTCGGCCCGCGCACGACGAAGACGTCGTTCGCCGGCCGCTCCAGCACCTCGGCGATCTCGCCCAGCTCCTCGCCCTCCGTGCTGACGACGCGCAGGCCGATCAGCTCGTAGCGGTAGTACTCGCCCTCCGCCAGCGCCGCCAGGTCGGCTTCCGGCACCTGCAGGTACTCGCCGCGATAGCCGGCGACGTCCTCGGGCGTGTCGATGCCGGCCAGCTTGAGGAGGAC